>NZ_JAVDYB010000001.1:3223181-3529545 GCF_031458235.1 Catenuloplanes atrovinosus
CATGCCGCCGGCGAAGAGCAGGGCGGGACAGATCCAGACGGCGACCGGCAGCGAGGTCATCAGGTCGATGAACCCGCCGGTCCACGACGAGATCGTGTCGACGATCACGGCGGGGTCCATGGCGACTCCGAGGTATCCGAGGGGGTGGGCCCGCACCGATCGGTAAACCGGCCGCTCACCTGACGGAAACCGTGGCCTTGTGACGCTCTGACAGGATGCCCACATGATCGATCGGGCGGCGTTGCACGAGTGGCGGGTGATCGGGGCTGCGCGGCCGGCCCTGCCGCTGCTGCTCACGGCGGGCCGGCTGGCCACGCCGCTGCGGAAGGTGCCACGGCTCGGCTGGGTGGTCGCGGACCCGGTGACCGCGCGGGCGATCCTGAACGATCCGGCGCACTTCGACCTGCTCGGCGAGGGCGGCGTCGGCCACATGTGGTCACAGCTGCTCGGCGACTGGGTGAACGAGGTGTTCGACGGGCCGGGCCACCACAGCCTGCGGTCCAAGACGCGGGACCTGTTCACCGAGGAGAGCGCGAGGCGGCTGGCCGACCGCGTGGTCGGGCCCCGGCTGGCGGAGGCGGGCGCGGCGCTGGCGGCCGGCCGGACCGTGGACGTGGCCGACCTGGCGCGGGTGCTGGTCGGCCGGATCGTGGCGGACCTGCTGCACCTGACGACCGAGGGCACGGACGCGGCGTACCGGGAGATCTTCGCGACCGGCGAGGAACTGGCCGCGCTGGCGATGAACGCGTCCACGACCACGCACCTTCCGCCGGAGACGATCGCGCGCGGCCGGGCGATCGTGGCCCGGCTGACCGTGAACGTGCCGCACGCGTTCCGGACCGCGCCGCCGACCACGGTGCTCGGCCGGTGCCGCGAGCTGGGCGTGGAGCAGCTGCACGCGGAGGGACTGTCGACGCTGCTCATGGTGGCCGGCACGGAGACCGCCGCGAGCGCGATGGCCCGGATCGTGGCGCTGCTGCACGACTCCGGCGCCCAGCACCGCGTGCTGGAAGATCACGATCTGATCCCCGAGGCGGTACGGGAGGGGCTGCGCGTCACCACGCCGGCCGCCGCGATCGGGCGGTCGGTGAGCGCGGACGTCACCGTGGCCGGGCGGACGCTGCGCGCGGGCGAGCGGGTGCTGATCCTGACGCACGCGGCGAACAACCGGGCCGGCGGCTTCTCGCTCGACCGCGGCTACCTGCCGGAGCAGCGGCAACTGTGGTTCGGGGCGGGCCGGCACCTGTGCCTCGGCGCGCCGCTCGCCCGGGCCGAGATCGGCGGGCTGCTGCGCACGCTGGTCGCGCCCGGGCGGCCGTGGACCATCCGGGGGCGGCGCTATCGGCGTCGCGTGCTGATCCCGTCGTACGAGTCGCTGCCGGTGACGCTGGCACCGGCCCGCACACCGGCGATGTCGGGCACGTGAGCGGCTACGGTCCGGACCGACGTGACGTTGACGACGGCGACGATGCCGTCGGCGCCCCCGTTTGCAAGGATCATGCAATGTCGTCGACCGCGCACACTCCGTCGCCTTCGGAGCCCATTCCGGATATGCCGGAAATCTCGGTGGTGTCGGATCGGCTGCGCACCCGGCGGAGCCGCTGGGTCCGGCTGCTGTTCGTCGCGGTCTCGGTCGTGGCGCTGGCGATCATCGGACTGCGCGGCCGGCTGCCCGACCCGCGCGAGTTCACCGACGCGCTGGCCGGCGCGAACTGGGGCTGGATCACCGGCGCCGTGATCCTCCAGGCGGTGTCGCTGGCCTGCTTCGCGTTCCAGGAGCGGCACCTGGTGCGCGCGCTGGGCGCGTCCATCCGGCACCGCCGCCTCTTCGCGATCATCCTGGCCCGGACCGCCATCTCGATCTCCGTGCCGGCCGGCCCGGCCGTGTCCACCGGGTACGCGATCACCGAGTACAGCCGGGCCGGCGTACCCCGCGAGATCGCGGCGGTCTGCGCGATCGTCTCCGGGCTCGCCTCCATCGGCGGCCTCACGCTGCTGTACGCCGGCGGCGGCGCCGTGCTGCTCACGCACAGCTCCGCCACCTCGCTCAACTGGCAGCCGCTCGCGGTGGTGCTCGCGCTCGCCACGCTCACCGCCGCCGCGGTCGCGCTCGGCCGCCGGCTGCCGTCCCGCCCGTTCGACCTGGGCAACGTCCCGGAGAACCGGATCGGCCGGTACGTGCACGGCCTGCTGCTGTCCGCCCGCGCCGCCTGGCACGCCGGCGCCGGCCTGCGCATCCGCGACTGGTGCGCGGTGGTCGGCTACTCCGCCGCCAACCGGCTCACCGACCTGCTCTGCCTGGTCGCCTGCACGCGCGCGCTCGGCCTGCAGATCAGCCTGATCACGCTGGCCACCATCTACCTCGGCGTGCAGATCGTCCGCCAGGTCCCGCTCACCCCCGGCGGCATCGGCGTGATCGAGACCGCGCTGGTCGCGGGCCTGACCACGGCCGGGGCCACCGCCGCGATCGCCACCGCGGCCGTGCTCGTCTACCGCGTCATCTCGTGCTGGCTGCTCATCCCGGCGGGCGGCGTGGCCGGGCTCATGATCCGCCGCTGACGGGTCCACATTGATCGCCGCCGTGGTCTAGTCTCGGCCGGGACATCGACGACCGCACCCCCGGGGACATGATGACCGAGGCGATCGACCCCTCCGGACTGCGACGCATGCTGGCCGAGACGCTGTCCGCGCTCACCCCCGCGCCGTCGGAGCCCGAGCCCGGTGCCGACCCGGACGAGCCGGTCGAGGGCGTCGGCCACGGTGCGGACGGGCTGATCGAGGTCCGGCTCGGCCCGCCCGGCCGGGTGACCGGCCTGCACCTCGACCCGCGCGTGCTGCGGCTGGACGGCGAGCGGCTCGCCGCCGAGCTGACCGTCGCGATCGACGAGGCGCTCGCCGCGCTGCGCGCCCGGCTCAGCGTCGCCGCGCCCGACCTCGGCGCGCTCACCGCCCACCTGCGCGACGTGCAGGAGGAGACCGGCCGCCAGCTCGGCGCGTTCACGGATTCGCTGTTCGCCGCGCAGGAGATGCTGGTCCGGCGCGCGGGCGGCGACCGGTGACCGGCGTCGAGATCGACCCGGACGCGCTCACCGGCTCCGGCGCCGCGCTGGAGGCGGTCGCGGGCCGGCTGGCCACCGCGCTCAGCGGCTTCCAGGCCGAGCTGGACGCGTTCGGCGCGCCGTGGGGCGCCGACGACATCGGTTCCCTGATCGGCGCCGCGCACGACGAGGTGTCCGCGTTCGCGTTCGAGTGCTACCGGATCGCGCTCGACGAGATCGGCGCCGCCGGCCAGGACGTGGCCGAGATGGCCGAGGCCTACCGCACCGCCGAGTCCACCATCGGCGCCGATGTCGACGCGGTCCGCCGCGCGCTCGGCGGGTGAGCCACCATGGGCCTGCAACTGCCCGGTGAGCTGATCTCCCTGCTCGGCATCCTCGGCTTCACCTGGCCCGAGGCGGACGAGACCGCGCTGCTGGAGATGGGCCAGGCCTGGACCGCGTTCTCCACCACGCTCGACGCGCTCGCCGCCGACGCCGCCACGGCCGCCACCACGGTCTGGACTCAGCAGTCCGGCGGCGACATCGCCGCGTTCCAGGCCTGGTGGGGCCACGAGGACAGCCCCGCCGCCGCCCTGCGCGACGGCGTCACCGCCGCCACGGTCACCGGCACCGGCCTGATGCTCTGCGGCATGATCGTCCTCGGCCTGAAGATCGCCGTCATCATCCAGCTCACCATCCTGGCCATCCAGATCGCCCAGGCCATCGCCACCGCCGCCGTCACGTTCGGCGCGTCCCTGCTGGAGATCCCGATCTTCCAGGCCCTGGCCCGCACCATCATCAGCGGCCTCATCGACGAGGTCATCGCCAAGCTCCTCGAGGCCTGACCCGATGCCCCGCCGCCGGGGCGGAGCGGGCCTGGTCTCCGCCGCCCTCTCCTTCCTCCGCAAGGCCAACCGCCGCAACCGTCCCGGCCGCCTGCCCCCACAGCAGCGCGACCACCTGTTCCGCGGCGAGATCCGGCAGGGCACGCATCCACGCGTGGTCGGCTATCACTACCGACCGGGTGGGCGGGACTTTCCGGATCGCCGGATCGACCCGGCCTCGATCATCCGGCCGACGCCCAACGGCCCATACAAGGCCAAGCCGCAGATCCTCGACAGGTCGGTCAACCCGCCGGTCTGGCGGAGCAAGAGCGGGTTCGGCGGCTACAGCACGTTTTTCCCGGATCATTGGACTCCGGCGCAGGTCGACGCGGCGGTGCCGGACGCATTCGCCCGGTCGAGCGCGGTCCCGCCGCCGTATCCCGGCGGACCGGATCCCGGTCTGTGGCGGGGCTCCCACCGTGGCGTCACGATCGAAGGCTGGTATCAACGCGACCAGAACGGCAACATCCTTACCGACGCCGCCGGAAATAGACTCCTCGGCAACGGCTGGCCGGTCCTCTGACATCGGGAGTCAAGATCATGACGGATCTGCGATTCGAGCTGGACCCGGAGTGGGATCTGCCGATCTTCAAGGGCAGGGCCGAACGCTACTTCCCGCTCGGCGCCTGGCTGATCAGCGAGGTCTCCAAGAACCACGGCGTGGCTCTGGACGCGCTCGCCATGCTCGACGACGCGGCTCGCGGCGACACCCCGGAGCCCTGGGACAGCGAGAGCTACGACGTCACGGTGGACGCCGCCGGCATGCGTTTTCAGAACCGCTATGCGCTTGATCAACGGGCCGAATACTCGCTGGACGAGGTTCGGCCGGTCCTGGAGGACTACTGGCGCTTCCTGCTGACCATTCCCGAGCGGCCGGGGACATACCGCGCGTTCTGGCCGGAGCTGTCGCTACCGGAGGCCCATCTGCTGCTCTGGGAGCAGACCTGGGGACGGCCTCACCCGTACCGTGGCCGGCTCTTCTGAAAGACGGCCGCCGGGGCCGAGGTCCCGGCGGCCGAAAGGTGAGCTCAGCGCTGCTTGGGTGACGTGACCGTGACGACGGTGAACGGCGCGATCAGCGACCACTCCGTCAGCACCTGGATCTTGACTCCGAGGCCCGCGACCTGCACCGATCCCTGCGGGTTCGCCGCCGAGTAGTACCGGTTCGGGTCGGAGTCGTCGAACGTGGTGACCGGCGGGCGGGACGGCACCGTGACCGGCACGCCGTTGCGGTGGAACGTGACCGCGTCGGTGCGCTGCACGCCGAACGTGGCGTCGAACGGCTGCCGCCGGTTGCCGAGCCGCGCCCCGTCCGGGAACACGATCGGTTCCGGCCGGGCGTCGACCGGCAGGACCGCGCCGCCGCCCGGGTGGTTGATCGTGTCGTTGTCCGTGTAGGCGTCGTTGACGTACCAGACCAGCAGGCCGTCCTGGTACTGGAACTTCTCCACCCAGTCCGGCCGCGTGTTCGACCACCCGTAGTTGTACGGCCCGGTCTTGAGCACCTTGTCGTAGCCGGTGTAGGTGCGCCACTCCGCGATGTAGTACCGCGGCGCGACGCGGGTCAGCGTGCCGGTGAACCGGGTGAACCCGCGCGCGGTCCACGCCGAGTCGGCCGACTCGACGTCGTCCGTCCACACCGGAGCGCCGTCGACGACGAGCGTGAGGTCGTCGAGGAACGCGCCGGCGAAGTGGACGCCGCCGTCGGTCTGGTAGCGGAACCGGAACTGCACGGTCTGCCCGGCGAACCGGGTCAGGTCGTAGGTCAGGTCGACCCACTCGCCCTCACTGGAGCCGGTCAGCGGCGAGCCGACCCGCGTCCACCGGCTCCCGCCGTCCGTGGACACCTCGGCGTACAGGTAGTCGTAGCCGGCCTCGATCTCGTACCACGCCTTGGTGGTCAGCGACGCCGTGGTCGCGGAGGTGAGGTCGAGCGTCCGGGTGAGCATGCTGTTCAGGTCGTTCGCGTCGCCGCCCCACCACTCGTACTCGCCGGAGTGGGGGGTGTTGTACTCGGTGACGACGGTCTGCTCCGGCAGCGGGACGACCACGGCCTGCGGAAGCGGGCCCTTCGCGTCCGCGGCCTGGCCGAGCACGACGGTCTTCTTCTGCCCGGGCTTGACCGTGGTGTAGTCGAGCCAGCCGAGGAACAGCTTCTCCCAGGCGCCCATGTAGCCGGGCATGGAGCCGATGTTCTCCGGGTCGCGGGACAGCCACGAGCCGGCGGACATCAGCGTCCAGAAGCCGGTGCCGTTGTCGCCGCCCTGCGTGTCGTACAGGTCGGGCAGGCCGAGGTCGTGGCCGTACTCGTGGGCGAAGACGCCGAGGCCGCCGTTCTCCGGCTCGGTGGTGTAGTCGCCGATCCACAGGCCGCTGTCGCCGATCGGCACGCCGCCGAGCCGGTTGTTCTCCGGGCCGGTCTGCCCGTAGTCGCCCTGGTAGGTGTAGCCGCGGTGGGACCAGATCGCGTCGGCGCCCTGCGCGCCGCCGCCGGCCTCCTCGCCCTCGCCGGCGTGGATGGCCTGGAAGTGGTCGATGTAGCCGTCCGGCTCGTTGAAGTCGCCGTCGGTGTCGAAGTCGTAGCGGTCCCACACGTCGTACTTCGCCAGCGACGCGGTGATCTGGGCGGGGGTCTGCCCGGCGGCGACCTGCGCCTGGTACCACGCGGTGGCGGCGTCCTTGACGAAGTCCTGGTAGCCGGCGCCGCCCTCCCAGGTGTTGCTGCCGTACCGCGCCTCGTTGTACGGCACGGTCACCCAGTCGCTGACCTCGCCGGTCACCGTGTATCGCCCACCGGACTGCGCGGTGTAGAACGTGGTCATCGACTCCTTCTTCGTGCTGAAGAGGAGCTCCTGGTAGTACGCCCGGCTGAAGTCCGGCTCCCAGAGCGTGGTGTTGTCGTTGGCCCGGTTCGGCTCGGGCAGCTGGTTGTGCAGCGGGCCGGGCGTGCCGCCGGTCTGCGGCAGCGTCTGCGTGCCGAACTCGACGAGGAACGTCAGCACCGGGTCGGTCTTGGGCTTCTGCCGGACCTCGACCCAGCGGTCGCCGCCGAGGCGCACGACCTCGGAACCGTTGCGCTGCTCGGTGCGCGCCTCGCCGGCCAGCAGCTTGGTGAGCGCCTCCTCGCGGGCGGCCTGGTAGGACTCGCCGAGCGGGTGGTCGAGGTCGTCGGACTTGACCGGGGTGCGCGGCTCGCCGTCGGCGGCCGGGGGTGAGGCCGGGGTCGCGGCGGTCGCGGCGGTCGGTGCGGTGAGGAAGAGGCTGATCGTCGCGGCCGCGGTGGCGCCCGCGAGGACGGCTCTGAGGTGGCCGTGCAAGAGGGGGCTCCTTCCCCAGGTGACGGAGATTCAAGCACGCTACACCGCCGATTCAGACATGCAAAGGTCTGCATTTCGCCGTTCGTGACCCGCGTCATTCCGGGCTCCACGGCAGAATTCACCCGCCATACTTCGATATGTGACACGGCAACCGAGGCTCGAGATCGAGTACTGCACGCAGTGCCGCTGGCTGCTGCGGGCAGCCTGGACCGCGCAGGAACTGCTCACCACGTTCGGGGTGCGGCTGGGCGAGGTGGCGCTGGTGCCGGGCACCGGCGGCGTCTTCGACGTGCGCCTCGACGGCGAGCCGCTCTGGTCCCGGAAGGAACGGGGCGCGCACCCGGAAATCACCGAACTCAAGCGATTGGTACGGGACCGTATCGCACCGGACATGAGCCTGGGTCACTCCGAGAAACGCTGAACGAGCTCCGTCGCCGCGTCCAGGTCGCGCACCGCGGCCCGCGCCAGGTCCGCGAATCCGGCCGGCGCGCCCGGCAGCGCGGCGGCGGACTCGACCATGCCCTTCTCGTTGATCAGCCAGCGCCCGGCGCGCCCGTGCATCGCCTGGCAGACCACGCCGACCAGCCGGAACAGGCAGCCGGCGCGGTAGACCGGGTCGGTGACCTTGGACGCGATGCCGATCATGAAGTCGGCCTCCCAGAGGCCCGCGACCAGCGCCTCGCCGAGCGCGGACGGATAGTCGCGGGTCCGCGCGCGCAGCGCGGTGACGTCCGCGTCCACGGCCAGCGGGCGGCACAGCGCGAGTTCACCGGCGTACGTGTGGGAGTAGAACCCGAGCGGGTGGCCGGGCTGGAAGCCGATCTCGTACCGCCCGGCGCGGCAGTCCGCCCACACCCGCTCCACCCGGCCGAGGTCGCGGTAGATCCAGTCCACGCGCACGCCGTCCACGGTCAGCCAGCCGCCGCCGTCCACCCACGGGCCCCAGCCGCCGCGCGCGGTGACCTCGGTGTCGTGGCCGGTGATCCGCGCGGCGAGCGCGCGCAGCGCCGCGACGTCGAGGTCGTCGCGGTAGTAGAGCCCGAGGTCGTAATCGGAGTCCGGCCGGTGCGTGCCGCGCGCCCGGCTGCCGCCCAGCACCACGGCTCGCACGCCGCCGATCCCGGCCAATTCCGTCGCGATCCCGGTCAGCCGCGCGTCGTCCACCCACGCCTCCATTGACGTCCGTCACTGCGTTGGCCTACCGTGCGGGAAAGCGCTTTCCCATCCGCCCCGTCCACGAAGGGATCCGCTCCATGTCCTCCACTCCACGCGTCTCCCGCCGTCTCCTGCTCGCCGGCGCGGCCGGTGTCGCCGCCGCCACGGGCCTCCCCCGGCACGCGACGGCCGCGCCGGCCACGGCGGACGGCTTCGCCTCCGTGCCCGCGCTCGGCCTGTCCGGCACCACCGGCGGCGCGGCCGGCCCGACCGTCACGGTCACCAACGCCACCGACCTCGCCCACTACGCGGGCCGCAACACGCCGTACACCATCCTGGTCGGCGGCCGGATCACGTTCGACGACATGGTCACGGTGGTGGCCGACAAGAGCATCATCGGCGTCGGCACCTCCGGCGTGATCGACGGCGGCGGCCTCCAGCTGGGCTCGACCACCCGGCCCGGCAACAATGTGATCATCCGGAACCTGACGTTCGTCAACGCGTCGGACGACTCGATCAGCGTCACGAACGCGGCCCACCACGTCTGGATCGACCACAACGACCTGTCCAACGGGTACGACGGGCTGCTCGACGTCAAGCGCGCGTCCGACTACGTCACGATCTCGTGGAACCACTTCCACGATCACAGCAAGACCACGCTGGTCGGGCACTCCGACACGTACACGGCAGACCGCGGGCACCTGCGTGTCACCTACCACCACAACCTCTTCGAGGGTACGGCGCAGCGGCACCCGCGGGTGCGCTTCGGCGACCCGGTCCACGTCTACAACAACCACTTCCTGAACAACGAGCTGTACGGGGTGGCGTCCACCGAGGACGCGGGCGTGCTGGTCGAGTACAACTACTTCGAGAACGTGGCCCACCCGGCGTACGTCGGATACGACGAGAGCGGCCCCGGCCGGCTGGTCGAGCGGAACAACGTCTACGTGAACTCCGGCGCACCGCAGACCGCCGGCACCGTGACCGAGCCGCGCACGTACTACGCCTACTCCCCCGACCCGGCCGCGGCCATGCCGTCGCTGGTCCGCGCCGGCGTGGGCGTCGGCCGGATCTGACTCATCTCGCGCCGTCGCGCAGCAGGTAGAGCCCGAGCCCGGCGGTGCGCGCGGCCGCGAACCAGGTCGGGAACTTCTCGTCCAGCAGCCACTCGACCTCCTCGGCGGCATCGTCGTCGCCGCCGGGGAGGAGCTCGTGGGAGTCGTGCACGCGCTCGACGTCGAACGCGGTCAGCTCCGCGTCGATCCTGGAGGCGTGGGCCGGGTCCGCGTACATCGGGAAGGGCCACGGGTCCGCGTCGTCCGGCGAGTTCCACGGCGTCGACCACAGCTCCGCGAGCGCGGTCAGCCCCCAGGCGCGGAACGCCGGGGTCAGCTCGTGCCAGTGCCGGCCGGGCAGCGTCGCCTCGCCGACCGGCTCACCGAGACCCGCGGCGGCCTGCGGAAACGCGCCATCGACGACGTACGCGGTGAGATACTGCTCGGCCACGCCGGTCATTCTGGCACGACGCCGTACCGCCGTGGGGCGAGCAGGTCGGGAACCGGACGGCGTGGCGTCGCGGCCGGCGCCACCGTCGCCCGGCCGATCCGCAGCACCGCCTGGACGCGCCGCCCGCCGAACCGCGCGTTCACCCGCGCGCGCAGCTCGGGCACCTCGAGCGCCTGCTGGAGCGGCTGCGCGGACAGCCCGTACACCGCCGCGGTGAGCAGCACCCGCTGCAACGCCTGGCCGGCGTCGACCCAGGCGCGCGGACCGTCGTACGCGGTGGTCAGCACCGCCAGCGTGGGCGCGGCCTCGAACGGCACCGGCCGGCCGGCGCCGCACCACCGCCCGGGGATGCGCCGCCGCGCGTCCGGCGCGCCGAATGCGCTCTCCGGCACGCCGTCGAACCGGTCGCACGACCCGGTCCAGGCGGCCAGTTCGTCCCGGTAGGCGGCCGACGTGAGCAGCCGCTCCGACGCCGCGCGGCCGACCGTGAGCAGCCAGTCCCGGGTGAGCGGCGGGCAGACGGACAGCTCCGCGCCCTCGATCGCGGCGGCGGCGAACAGCTCCCGCAGCGCCGCCCGCGACGGCGGCGCGTCCACGAACGGCGCCCGGCTGGTGCGCCGCGCGCCGACGGCGGCGCGCAGCCGCAGCACGCTCGGGCGGGGGCGGCTGTTCGCCGCGGGCACCACCGCGAGCACCACGCCCGGCGACGGCAGCACCCGGTGCAGCGGGACGCGGCCGTGCGCGCGGATCGCCAGGCGCAGGTTGAACGCGGCCGCGGCCACGCTCATCAGGAGCTGGCGGCCCGCCGGATCGATCACGCGCAGGCCCCGGTCGTGGTCGGCCAGCACCCGGATCCGGTTGCCGTCCACCGCGAACCGCCACGGCTGCGTGTTGTGCACGGACGGCGCCGCGATCGCGGCGGCCAGCCATCCGGGTGCCGCCGCCGGCATGTCCGATGTGGACGTACGTTCCATCGTCGCGGTCATGGTGCGCCTCCCTCGGTCACCCCCAGCCTCCGCCGGGACGCGGCGCGGGGCCAGGGGCGGAAGACCCGTCCGGACACGGCCGTGCCCGCGCGCGGCCGGCGAGGGCCGGGCGCGGGCGCCGGTCGCGATCAGCGGCAGCCGGTCCACATGGCCGGCGCGTAGTCCGCGTACCCGTAGGCGGTGCCGTTGTCCGCCAGGTACTCGATGCCCATGGCGAAGGCCGGCTCCTCCGCCTGGATCAGCGTGCCGTCGCCGCGCACGATGACCGAGCCGAGGCCGGCCACGTGGCCGTCCGAGGTGACGGTCAGCGCGTATCCCAGCTCCGCGATCTCGACGTCGGTGCCGTCGAGGTCCCAGCGCATGGTGACCGAGCGGTCCGTCCGGTTCTCCCAGCCGGTGACGTAGCCGCCGCGGATCGCGGTGCCGACCGACCCCTCGCCCAGCGAGGTGACCGTGCCGGTCTCCGGGTCCCAGACCAGCGCCGGCCCGGCGGAGGTCATGGTGCCGGCCTGCGCCAGCACCGTGCCGTCCTCGTCGATGTCGACCGCGTTGGTGACGTCGCCGTACGGCAGGATCTGCGGCTCGTCCGCGCCCGCGCGCCACACCAGCGTGTACTTCCCGTCGACGTCGTCCGGGTCGGTGGCGGTGCCGACGATGTCGCCGCGCTCGTTGGTGGCCACGGCCTGGACGCTCCAGCCGTCGTCCGGCACCGGCAGCGCCGAGACCCCGCCGTCCTGGCTCCAGGCGACCGGGCTGGACGTACCGTCCATGTTCAGGCCGTAGCCGACCGCGACGCCGGTCGAGTTGACGTCCGTCAGCCCGCCCTCGCCGAACGGCAGGCTCGGCACGAACGGCACGCCGTCCTTCCAGATCACCGACTCCTGCCGGCCGTCGATGAACGCGTGCCCCACCGCGTACCGCCCGGTGACCTCGCCCTCCCGGACGAATCCGCGGGTGGCGCCGTCCGGCAGCGGCAGGAAGGTGAGGCCGCACCCGGTGGCCGGCGCCGCCGCGGCCGGGCTCGCGCTCAGCGCGACGGTGGCGAACACGACCGCGGACATGACCGTCTTCAGTGGACTGCGCATCTTCGTCTCCCCGTTGGCCCGCGGCCGATCCCCGTGTGGCGGCCGCTCGACGTGGAGAACACGCCCGTGCCCCGCCATCGGTTGCGGCCGTTCCCGGGAAATCCGCCTACCATGTGTGGCTGTGGAGCACGCGGTCGATCCCGGGGTGAGCGCGCGCTGGCGGGTGACGCCCGGCCCGGTGCTCGGCGACCGGCCGGCCGGCACCTGGGCGGCGCGCCGCGACGGCGTCCCGCTGGTGGTCAAGTTCTTCGACGACGCCACGTACCCCGACTGGCGTTACCCGGTCCGGGTCGCGGACGCGCTGCACGCGCTCGGCTGGCCCACCCCGCGGCTCGCCGACGAGCCGATCCCGGCCGCCACCGGCACCTGGGCGCTCTTCCACCACCTGCCCGGCCGGCCACGCCCCCGGCAGCAGCCCGGCGAGCGGCGACATCGCGGCCGGCTGCTGGCGGAACTGCACGCCTCCGCCGCCGCCACCGGCATCACCGTCCAGCGCAACGGCTTCGCCGACCCGGCCTCGGTGGTCAGCGATCCGGCCCTCGACCGCTGGCTGCGCGCGTACGAGCGGATCGACCCGTCGTCCGCCGTCCCGCTGCGCCGCTGCCGCGAGGCGGCCGTCGCCTGGTTCGCCGCGCACCCGCACCCGGACGCGCCGCGCAGCGTCATCCACAGCGACTTCACCCCGTGGAACCTCCTCTTCGACGGCGACCGCCTCACCGGCCTGCTCGACTTCGAGGGCACCCACCTCACGTTCCAGGTCGCCGACTTCGCCCTCTCCTGGCGCGGCTACCAGGACGACGTCCTGCTCGGCTACGACGAGGTCCGCCCCCTCTCCGACCTGGAGTGGCACCTCATCCGCCCCTGCTACTGGGCGTGGATGTTCATCGATCTCACCTCCACCCCGCCCGGCCACTCCTCCGTCTCCTGGCAACTCGCCCATCTGCACAAACACTCCCCCTTGCTGGACCGCAAAGCCGGCCCTGCACCCCGCTTCGCGTGACGCCCGGGGCACGTACGCGGGGCCGGCAGCAGGGTTCGTGATCATGAAGCTGGAGACGGAGCGGCTCACGTTGCGGAGGTGGCGCGACGACGATCTCGGCGCGCTGGAGATGCCGGATCGGCGCCTGACCGGCATGGCGGCCGTGTGGAGCGGGGTCACCATCGACTGTGTCGATCCGGTGCGGGTGGCGCGGTTCTGGGCGGAGTTGCTCGGCCGGGAGGCCGGGCCGTCGCGGGACGGCTGGGTCTATCTCGGCGAGCGCGGCGATCCGCAGCCGCGGCCGGCCCGCCGAACATCGGTGCGTTCGCCACGGGCGTGGGCGGCGTGGTGGCCGGGCGCGGCCCGGTCATAACAGCTTGGCCATATCGCCGGCCCACCCTCGCGCCTGACCAGGCACGAAATCGAGGCGACACACGCGGGTGCCCCGGACGGCCTTGTGCGCCGCCCCTCGATCGCGTATCCACGCATCTAGATCGCGCAATCGGTAGGGCGCCGCGGCGACGCGGACGAGAGGGGACGATCGTGCGCAGACACATCGATCACAGACCACGGAGGGTGACGGCCGGTGCCGTCGCCCTCCTGCTTGGTACGAGCATGTTCGCGGTGCTGGAGCCCGCGCCGGCACCGGCACTGGCCGGGACGTCGATGCGCGACTCCGCGCCGCCCGGCGACGAACACGAGCACCGCAGCCTGGACCTGGACAACCGCGGCGGGGTGGCGACGCCGTCGGCGCGGCAGCGCGGCGCCGCACCGGACGCCCGGTTCAACGCGCTCGGCACGCCGCGTGCGGAGGGCCCCGGCGCGCTGGCCGAGGGCCTGCCGGCCGAGCCGGTCGCGGCCGCGCGCGCCTACCTCAAGGGCGAGCCGGCGTACGGGCTGGACGCCGCCGCGGTCGACGCGATGGACGTGCTGCTCCAGCGCCCGCTCGGCGACGCCACCGTGGTGACGCTGCGGCAGCGGTTCGGCGACCTGCCGGCCGGCTTCGACGGGCTGGCGACGCTGCTGGTCCGCGGCGGCACGGTGCTGCGCGTGACCAGCTCGCTGTCCCGCGACACCGCCGCGCCGGAGGCGGCGACCATCACCGCGGAGCAGGCCGTGGCGACCGCGCTGGCCGACGTGCGGCTTCCCGCGGACACGCCGGCCAGCGTGCAGACCGTGGCCGTGCCGACGCCGGCGGACGGGCCGCGCACCGCGTTCGCGGTGACCGCGACCGCGCTCCCGGCCGGCGGCATGCCGACCGCGGTGATGACCTATGTGGACGCCCGCACCGGCGGCGTGCTGGTGCGCGAGGACCTGGTCGACGCGGACTCGGACAACCCCACGTGGGCGGTGTTCCCCTCCACGCCGAACCAGCGCAACCAGCGCGCGCTGTGGTGCTTCGAGCCGAAGCCGGGCTGCTCCAGGACGGTGGCGACCGCGGACACCGGCGCGCCGTGGGACCTGGACCCGGCCACCGGCACGCCCTCGTTCACCACGCGCGGCAACTCGGCGAACAACGTGGTCAACTGGGGCGGCACCACCCCGGCGTTCCCGGCCGCGCCGCGCGAGGACCGCAACTACACGTACCCGTTCACCGACCAGTGGAACGAGTCGGGGTGCAACCCGGAGGTCTACACCTCCCCGCAGCGCAACGACGCGGACGCCGCGGTGGCGAACCTGTTCGCGATGCACAACCGGATGCACGACTGGTCGTACCACCTGGGCTTCACCGAGTCGGCCTGGAACATGCAGCTGGTCAACACGTCCGGCGCCGGGCTGGGCGACGACCCGGAGAACGGGCGGGCGCAGGCCGGCGCGCTGACCGGCTCGCGGAACAACGCGAACCAGGCGACGCCGCGCGACGGGCTGCCGCCGACCACCAACATGTACCTGTGGCAGCCGATCGCGGGCACGTCCTACCCGCCGTGCGTGGACGGCGACTACGACATGACCGTGATCGGGCACGAGTACGGCCACGCGATCACCAACCGGATGATCGCCGGGCCGGACACCGGCATCGGATCGGTGCAGGGCGGCTCGATGGGTGAGTCCTGGAGCGACCTGCTCGCCATGGAGTACCTGTACGAGAACGGGCTCCGCGCGGCCGGCGACACGCCGTTCGTGACCGGCGCGTACGTCACCGGCAACGACGTCAACGGCATCCGCAACTACGACTCCAGCCGCAGCCCGCTCAACTTCTCCGACGTGGCGTACGACATCGTCGGCCAGCAGGTGCACGCGGACGGCGAGATCTGGAGCGCCACCCAGGTCCGGCTGCGCAAGGCGTTCCTGGCCCGATACGGCGACGGCACGCCCGAGCTGCAGAAGCGCTGCGCCGAGGGCAAGGTCGACGCGTCCCGCTGCCCGGGCAACCGGCGCTGGATGCAGCTGATGTTCGACTCGTTCCTGCTCCAGGCCGGCAGCCAGTTCAGCATGCTGGAGATGCGCGACAACATGCTGGCCGCGGACCTGGCCCGGTTCGGCGGCGCGAACCAAAAGCTGATGTGGGACGTGTTCGCGGAGTCCGGCATGGGCCGCGACGCCACCAGCGGCCCGTCCGACGCGCAGCCGGTGCCGAGCTTCGCCTCGCCGCACGCGCGGAACGCGACCGTGACGGTGAAGGCGTCCGGGCCGGTGCAGGTCTTCGCCGGCCACTACGAGGCCCGGGTCACGCCGATCGCGGATACCGATCCGGCCACGCCGCTGGGCGACACGTTCGAGGTGGTGCCGGGCGTCAAGCTCGACTTCGTGGCCGCCGGTGCCGGGTACGGCCACCAGCGGCTGTCCGCCTCGTTCCGGCCCGGCCGCACCGAGACGCTGCGCGTCGACCTGAGGCAGAACCTGGCCTCGGCCGCGAGCGGCGCCACGGTGACCGGCCCCGGCGTCAACCTGGACAAGCTGATCGACGACACCGAGGGTACGAACTGGGCCTCGCTGACCGGCGTCCGCGGCCAGGCGCTCACCGTCGACCTGGCGGGCGAGGACCGCCGCCTGGTCACCTCCGTGAACGTCAGCGCGCTGCTGCGGCCCGCGATCCTCACCGATGCCGACCCGGCGAACCCGCAGAACCGGTTCTCGGCGCTGCGCTCGTTCGCGGTGTGGGCGTGCGACGCCACCCGGTCGGACTGCACCACGGACGCCGGTTTCCGCAAGGTCTACATCAGCCCGTCGGACGCGTTCCCGTCCCCGGACTTCCGGCCGAACGCGCCGTCGCTCAACCTCCGCACGTTCCGGATCCCGCCGACGCACGCCACCCACCTGCGCCTCGAGGTCCTGAACAGCCAGTGCACCGGCAACCCGCGGTACGCCGGTGAGCAGGACGACGACCCGGCCGCGGGCACGGACTGCGCCACGAACAGCCCGTTCCGCGATCAGGTCCGCGTCTCCGAATTCCAGGTCTACGGACGGTGACCAATCCCCCCTCTCCCGGTTGCCCGGCCGGATGATCACGCCGGGAGAGGGGGTTCCACCGTGCCGCGTGGATGACCGGCCTGGTCCGCCGGCGGCCGGCCGCGACCGGCGTACCCGTGATCGAGCTGCGCGGCCCGCACGAGACGGATGGCGCTGGCGGTCGCGGCCCGCGACGCGCTGCTGGACAAGGGCCGGCACCTGGCCGAGCCGGAGAAGCCCGGTGACGGGCGCTGAGCGCACGTCGGACGGTCGGCAACGGATCGTCATTCGGTGCGCGCTAGGCTCTCGGACCTGCCGGTCGTCGGGCAAGGGAGCTGGATGTGATCGAGCGCGGAACGCCGCTGCGGCCGGGAGACCCCGAGCTGATCGGGCCCTACCGGGTGAGTGCCCGGCTGGGCGCGGGCGGCATGGGCGTGGTGTTCCTCGCGCACGACCCGGGCGGGCGGCCGGTCGCGGTCAAGGTCGTGCACGCGGAGATGGCCACGGACGAGGAGTTCCGCAAGCGGTTCCGGTCCGAGGTCGCGCGCGTGCGCCAGGTGCCGCCGTTCTGCACCGCGGAGGTGCTCGACGCGGATCCGGACGCGCCCCGGCCGTACCTGGTCACCGAGTTCGTGGACGGTCCCTCGCTGGCCGATGAGGTCGCCCGGCGCGGGCCGCTGTCCGCCTCGAACCTGCACGCCGTCGCGATCGGCGTGGCCACCGCGCTGACCGCGATCCACGGGGCCGGCGTCATCCACCGCGATCTCAAGCCGCACAACGTGCTGCTCGCGCCCGGCACGCCGAAGGTGATCGACTTCGGCATCGCGCGCGCCTGGGAGTCGACCACCCAGCACACGCGTACCGGCCAGATCGTCGGCACCGCGAACTACATGGCGCCGGAGCGGTTCGACGAGTCCGGCGGGCCGCTGACCGCCGCGGCGGACGTGTTCGCCTGGGGGTGCGTGGTCGCGTTCGCCGGGACCGGGCGCCCGCCGTTCCACGCGGACTCGCCGATGGCCGTGTTCGGCCGCATCCTCACCCAGGCACCGGACCTGGGCGGCCTGGACGGGCCGCTGCGCGCGCTGGTGGAGCGCGCGCTGGACCGCGACCCGGCGCGCCGGCCGACCGCGCGGGACCTGCTGGACGCGCTGATCGGCGGCGGCGCGGCGAGGTCGCCGCAGCTGGCGGACGCGCTGGAGACGCAGCCGGCGCTGCGCACGGCCGCGATCGAGATGCGGGAGAACCCGGGTCCGGCCTTCACGCTGCCGACGGAGACGCCGCCGGAGTCACTCTTCGGCCCGGCGCCCGCGAGCCCCTTCCCCGCGCCCGTACCGTCCGGACCGCCGGGGTCACCGCCTCCGTACGGCCCGGTCTCCGGCCCGCCGTACGGCCCGGCCCCGGTGTCGCCGGTCGGCGTGGGCTACCCACACGACGAGGACCGCACGCTGGCCATGCACCCGAGTCCCGGCTTCGCCGCCGGTCCCGGCGTGCCCGCCGGTCCGGGAATGCCGCCCGGGTACGGCTATCCGCCCGGCCCGCCCGTGCCGGCCGCTCCGGTGCGGCGCGCGGGCGGGGGCGGTCGGCTGCTCGTCGGCGCGCTCGTCGTGCTCCTGGCGATCGCGGTGGTCGGCGGCGGAGGCCTGCTCGCCGCGCACACCGCCGGCGCGTTCGGGGCGGCCGCCGGCGACGAGCTCGACGCGGAGGCCGAGACGCCCGACGTGCCCGCCGAGGACACGCCGCCCGCGCTGACCGTGCCGCCCGGGAGCCCGGTGGTCACCGACGCGCTGACCGAGGGCGGGCAGTGGCACGGCACATACATCGTGGACGAGGAGGAGTCCAACTGCGACGTCCGGGACGGCGCGCTGCGCGCACAGCGGATCACGCCCGGCAAGTACATCTGCGCCGGCCCGGAGACGCCGATCGAGGGCGACCACACGGTCTCGGTCACCGCGCGCCTGGAGAAGCCCGGCACCTGCCTCGGCGTCTGGCTCTACTGGGAGATCCCGCGCAGCTACCGCCTGACCGCCTGTGAGACCGCGTTCCGCATCGAGGTCGACCGCGAGGACGGCACCGGGCGCCTGCTCCGCGAGGTGCCGCTGGAGACGCCGCTGCCGCTGGACGAGCCGCTGCGCCTGCAGGTCGTGGTGGAGAACGACACCGTCCGGTTCGGTCACGACGGCGTCCTCGTCGCCGAGTCGCCGCTGCCCGAGCCGGACATCACGGCCGGGCGCGCCGCCGCCGTCGGGCTGGTCAGCGCGCCCGGCGACGAGACCCCGCCGTACGGGGCCTCGTTCACCGACATCGAGGTCGACTCGCTGGGGGATTGAGCCTCAGCGCCGGACGCGGCAGCGCTGGGTGGCCGTCGCGGCCGGGTCGCTCTCCGAGGTGGCGGTCAGGAACACCTCGCCGGTACGGGCGGCGCCGCGCCCGGCGTCGACCGCGACGGTCACGGTGGTCCGGCCGCCGGCGCGGGCGACCGCGAGCGCGTTCGGCAGTTCCGCGCGCCAGCCGCGGCCGGTGACCGAGGCGGAGAGGCGGTACACGTCGGACCCGAGGTAGCGGGCGGCGTTCTCCGGGTGGGCGCCGCCCGGCACGTACCGGCCGGCGTTGGTCAGGGTGAACGTGCAGGTGGCCGGGGCGGTCTGCCGGCCCGGGGAGAGCGACGCCGCGTGCGTGGAGGCGCCGGCGCCGTCCAGCGAGCGGACCGCCACCGTGTACGACAGCACGCGGCCGTGCGAGCGCTGGATGTCGAGCACGTAGAAGTGCAGCCGGTTGGCCACGTCGACGTACTCGTAGAAGCCGCCGGAGCGGGTGCCGGCGTGGAACAGCGCGTCGGAGAGCTGCCGGTAGTCGCCCATGGTGATCATCTGTGGCGTGCCGTCCGGCCGGATGAAGTCGACAAGGCCGATGTCGCCCGGGTGCGCGTCCACCACCCACTGGAACGGCGCGCGGTCCTGGTCCTTCGTCTTGCTGATCAGCACGCCGTGGTCCGGGGTGAACGAGTCCGCGCCCATCCGGTCGACGACCTCGACCGTGTAGTTGTCGTATCCGCCGCCGTCGCAGAGCACGTCCGCGGTGACCGAGCAGGCCGGTGCGCGGTCGTCGTCCATCGCGATGGTGATGCCGTTGAGCCCGGGCGTGGCCACGGCGCGCGCGGTCACCCGGGCCACCACGAGCCCGGACGCGGCCAGTTCCTCGCGGGAGAGCCGCAGCACCTGGTCCTCGCCGATCAGCTCGATCTTCAGCTTGTCCCGGATGGTGTGCAGCGAGCCCAGCGAGCCGCCGTTGACCGGCGGGATCTGCCAGCGCGTGTGCGGGCCGCCGGGGCCGTTGAACGAGCCGCGCGACATCATGCTCCACGGCCCGGTGTAGGCGCGGCGCAGCGGCGTACCGTACGGATTGTTGTAGTTGTCGCCGATGCTGAGCAGGTGGCTGAGCTCGTGCGCGTAGACGGCCTGGCCGGAGCTCTCCGCCTGGGTGGACGATCCGCCGCTCGCGTTCGGCCAGATGGTGGCCGCTGAGGCCCACGACGTCCACGGTACGTACCGGGTCGCGGCCGCGTTCGGCAGCGCCGGGTCCGGCGGCCCGAAGTCCTCGCTCACCGCGGCCGGCCCGGCGAAGCGCATCTGGCCGAACTCCTGCCAGGTGGACGACTCGTCCTGGCCGGCGGAGAGGATGAAGACCAGTTCGTAGGAGTCCGCGACCTCGTCGCCGACCTGCGCGCGCCACGCGCCGAGCCCGTCCGCGCGCAGGTCGCGGCCGCACGTCTCACCCGCGGGGCAGGCGCCCGGGTTCATGTCGTTCGTGATGCCGTACTGGTGGGCCGGGTTCGGCATCTCGTACGGGCCGAACGCGGTCAGGTCGACGCCGTAGCGGCCGTACGAGTCCTCCATCCAGTACTCGTGCAGCGTGTGGCCGCGGTTGAGCGGGCCGGGCGTGTTGAGGAAGTCGCGGTAGAACGCGGGCACGTCCTCGCGCGGGATGCCGGACGCGGACGGCTGCGGGTTGCCGAAGACCGTGGAGTGCGGCGCCTGGGTGACCACGAACGGCTGGTCCGGATAGTCCAGGGTGACCAGCGCGATCTCGAAGTTGCGCTCCGAGCCGGTGGCCGGCCAGTCCGCGCCCGGCACCGGGACGTAGTCGTCCCAGGTCATGTGGTCGGGGTTCTCCCAGCGCTGCGGGTCGAGGACGCGGAACGGGTCGGCGGGGGCGGCCCGGACGGCGGTGGCGGGAACGACGATCAGTGACAGGGCGAGGGCCGCGACGATCGCGCCGGCCGTCCGGGAACGCTGCATCCGCTCTCTCCGCGCGCTCGTGGGGTCAGGACGCCGGCTGCAACTCGGGCGTGGCCGCGGCCCGGGTGCGCCGGGTGAGCAGCGCGTCCAGCGAGTACGGCCCGGGGCCGAGCACCGCGATGAGCAGGAACGCCCAGCAGAACAGCGCCGCCGCCTCGCCACCGTTCGCCACCGGCGCGAGCGCGTCCGGCTGGTGGACCACGAAGTAGGCGTACGCCATCGAGCCGGAGCAGAGCAGCGCGGCCACCCGGGTGGCGAGGCCGACCACGACGAGCGTGCCCGCGACGAGTTGGATGACACCCGCGTACCAGCCGGGCCAGAGGCCGACCGCGACCGCCTCGCCGGTGCCGCGGCTGCCGCCGAAGAGTCCCAGCACGGTCGCGGAGCCGTGCACCGCGAAGATCAGCCCGACGACCACCCGAAACAATGTGGTAACGGGCACGGACAGTCGCTCGAACATCATTACTCCTTAGCATCAGATCGGCTACCCACCGCGATCTCCACAGGGTGTCATAGATATTGATACAAGTCGATATCTTGGTAATTCGTTTGCCGGTACGGGAACCGGCGCCGAGGATGCGGGCATGGGGACGACACGACGCGCCGACATGTTCACCGCCGACGGCAGGCCATCCGACGACGACCCGCGCGAGCACGGGCCCACGATGGCGGACGAGCGCACCACGCTGATCGAGTCGCTGCGCGTCGCCCGGCTCACGGTGGAGATGAAGTGCGCGGGCCTGGACGCGGAGGCGATGGCCCGCCGCAGCGTCCCGCCGTCCACCATGTCGCTGCTCGGCCTGATCCGGCACCTGGCCGACGTCGAGCGCGCCACGTTCCGCGTGCTGATGGCCGGCGAGGACGCCCCGCGCCTGTTCGGCTCCGACACCGACCCCGACGGCGACTTCGACGGCGCGGTCACGGATCCGCGCCTGGTCGATGAGGCCTGGGCGGCCTGGCACGCCGAGGTCGACTACGCCACCCGGTTCGTCGAGGCGGCGCCGAGCCTGGACGTCACCGGCGACGACCCGGACAACCGGCACGGCAGCGGCGGCGGCTCGCTGTCGCTGCGCGACGTCCTGGTCGGGACCATCTACGAGTACGCCCGCCACGCCGGCCACGCGGATCTGCTCCGGGAGCGCATCGACGGCCGCGTCGGCCAGTAGAAAGGTGTGGTGACGCAGGAATCACCACTGGTCGCCGACCGGTATCCGCGACTCGCGGCCGAGCTGGCCGCCGCGCTCCGCGCCGCGGGCGAGCACCGGCTGGCGGACCGGGTGCCCGCGCTGCGGATCGTGCGGGAGTGCGGGTGCGGCGACGACTTCTGCCGGAGCCTCTACAGCGGGCCGCCGCCGGACGGGCCGTACGGCCCGGGCCACCGGTGCGTATGGCTGGTCCCGCCGTGGGCCGGCCTGCTGAACCTGGACGTGGTCGACGACGTGATCAGGTACGTCGAGATCATCGATCGGCCGGCGCTGGACTGACCGTCAGGACCGCGCGCAGCTCGCCGAGCGTGTCGAGGATGAGGTCGGCCAGCGGGCGCGCGTCGTCGCGGTCCAGCCACTCCTCCAGGGAGACGTAGAGCAGCGTCGCGCCGATCTCGGCGAGCAGCGCGGCCGTGGCGGGCGCGAGTCCGCGGTCGATGAACGCGGCCCGGACCACGTCGTGCAGCGCGCCGCGCTTGCGCAGCTCCCGCTCGCGCAGGCCCTCGTCGGAGCGGATGATCGCGCGCCGGGCGCGGAGGTCGTCGCGGCGCGGCTCGAACCGCTCGGCCGCGAGCGCGCGCAGGCCCGCCACGATCAGCGTCAGCGGGTCCGCGTCCGGCGGCGCCTCACCCATCAGCCGGTACGCGGCCTCGGTCGCCCGGTCCTCGGCGAACAACACCTCGCGCTTGTCGGCGAAGTGACGGAAGAAGGTGCGCGTGGTCAGCCCGGCGCGCGCGGTGATCTCCGGGACCGTGGTCGCGGCGAAGCCCTGCTCGGTGAACAGCTCGATCGCGGCCCGCTCCAGTCGTTGCCGTGCGTCCGGCTCCCATCTCGCCACGCCGTCGATTCTAGTGATGACATGACGTGCCATCACGGGGTACGGTCATGACACGTCATGTCATCACGAAGTGGAGACGCGCATGGAGACCTGGGTCCTGGGTGCCACCGGCCGCAGCGGGCGGGCGGTCACGACCGAGTTGGTGAGCCGCGGGCTCACGCCGGTCCTGGTGGGCCGCGACGCCGCCCGCCTGGCCGAGGCCGCGGACCGGATCGGCGGCGCCCGCACGGTGGTCGCCGCCTCGGTGACCGCGGCCGGCGAGGAGATCCGGCGGCAGCGGCCGGTCGCCGTGATCAACACGGTCGGCCCGTTCCGCGCGACCGCGACGCCGATCGCGCACGCCTGCCTGGACGCCGGCGCGCACTACGTCGACCTCGCCAACGAGGTGTCCGCGCTGGCCACGACGCTGGCGCTGGACGCGCGCGCGACCACGGCCGGCCGCAGTGTGGTGACCGGCGCCGGATTCGGCGTCACCGCCACCGAGAGCGTGGTCGTCGCGCTCTGCGCGGACCGGCCCCCCGCCGCCGAGGTACGGGTCGACATGGTCCCGTCGCTGGCGATGGAGGCGGGCGAACTCGGCGACGCGCTGGCCGCCACCATGCTCGACGGTCTGCCCGGCTTCGAGGGCGGCCGGCGCTTCCAGGGCCGCCGCTACCGGCGCGGACGCCCGGCCCCGGCCCGGCTCGGCGGCGACGCCACCCCGCTGACGCTGCCGGACGGGTCCCGCGTGGTCACGGTCGGCATGCCGCTCGGCGAGCTGATCGCGGCCCAGCGCGCCAGCGGCGCCCCCGAGGTGGTCGCCGCGTCCAGCGAGGCGGCCCCGCTCCGGCACGTGCTGCCGCTCGCGTCCGTGCTGCTGGAGTTCGCGCCGCTGCGCACGTTCGCGATCCGCCGCTTCGCCCGGGTACGGTTCGGCGCCCGCCCCGCCTCACGCGCGCACTCCTGGGGTCACGCGCGCGTCCGCTGGGCCGACGGCACGGTCCGCGAGGGCTGGCTCCGCCTCGGCGACGCCCAGGCCTACACCGGCGCCGTCCCCGCCGAGGTCACCCGCCGCCTCCTCGCCGGCGAGGGCCGCCCCGGCGCCCACACCCCCGCCGCCCTCTTCGGCCCGTCCCTGGCCGAATCCTGCGGCGGCGAGTTCCTCCTGGACCACCCGGTCACCGCCTAGGAGCCTGTATCGACGTGGGATGCGGGCTGCGGTGTGGCCCGGGCGCCGCCCGGCCGCACGGCGCGAAAGCCCACAGACAACACCGATATGCGGACGTCCGCGCCGCACACCCGGACGGCACCTGCACCTCGCCTCGCCCCGACCCCCACGTCGATACAGGCTCTCGCTCCCGGGCCGGCCGCCCCACGAGAGAGCGCGGGACCGTCCGCCGCCGGTGCGGCCACGGCTCACCGCTGGCCGGCGGGCCTCGGGCGAAACGCGGCTACCTCGCGCGGGCGGCGAGCGGCCGCGGCTCATCGCCGGTCGGCGGGCTTCGCGCGGAGCGCGGAGCCCGGCAGCTTGTGGCCGACGGTGAGCGGGCGTGCGGGGCCTGGCGACGGCCAGGACGTCCCGCGCGGCGGTGGCGGCGCCGAACCCGCGCGGCGGCAAGGGCGTGCCGGGCGCGTGGCGCTGCGCCGGTCACAGCGCCACCGAGACCGCACGGCGGCGGCCGGCCACCGCGGGAGCGTCGGGTGCGCAGCGCTGGACCCGCGCCGGGGACGGGGCGGGGTTCGAGGTGAGTGGCCTCGGATCCCGCAGGGAGGTCGGTCAGCGACCGACCGGTGCCCGCGGGAGCATGCGGAACGGAACCCGCCGGAAGCGGGTGGAGCGGAAGGTTTATGCGGCCAGGGCCGCGTAGCGGCCGTTCGAGGCGACCAGGCCGTCGTGGGTGCCGAGTTCGGCGATGCGGCCGTGGTCGACCACCGCGATCTGGTCGGCGTCGCGGATGGTGGAGAGGCGGTGGGCGATGGTGATGGTGGTGCGGCCCTGGGCGAGCGTGTCGAAGGCGCGCTGCACCGCGCGCTCGGTCTCGGTGTCCAGTGCGGACGTGGCCTCGTCGAGGACCAGGATGCGAGGGTCGCGCAGCAGGGTGCGGGCGATCGCGATGCGCTGCTGCTCGCCGCCGGAGAAGCGGTATCCGCGGGAGCCGACCACGGTGTCGTAGCCGTCCGGCAGGCTCTGGATGTGGTCGTGGATCCGCGCGGCGCGGGCGGCGGCCTCCAACTCCGCGTCGGTGGCGTCCGGCTTCGCGTAGCGCAGGTTCTCCCGGATCGTGGTGTGCAGCAGGTAGGTCTCCTGGCTGACCACGCCGACGATGCCGGCGAGGTCGTCGAGCCGCAGGTCGCGCACGTCCACGCCGTCGACGGTGACGCGGCCGGAGTCCGGGTCGTGCAGGCGGGCGATCAGCGCGGCGATGGTGCTCTTGCCGGAGCCGGTCTCGCCGACCAGCGCGAGGCTGCTGCCGGCGGGCACGTCGAGCGTCACGCCGGCCACGGCCGCGGTGTCGCTGCCCGGGTACGAGAACGTGACGTCCTCCAGGCGCAGGTGGCCGCGCGGGTCGTCCAGGCGCCGCGGGTGCACCGGGTCCGCGACCTCGATCGGCAGGTCCAGATACTCGAAGATGCGGGCGAACAGCGCCAGCGAGCTGGTGATCTGCACGCCGACGCTGAGCAGGCCCAGCAGCGGCCGGAACAGACCGTTCTGCAGCGCGGTGAAGGCGACGAGCGTGCCGATGCTGATCGCGCCGGCGGTGCCGGGCAGGCCCGCGGAGAGGTAGATGAGCGCCGGGATCACCGCGAAGATGATGCTGAGCAGTGCCATCCGCCAGCGGCCGGCCAGCTCGGAGCGCAGCTCCAGGTCGATCAGGCGCTCGGAGGACGCGGTGAAGCGGGCGATCTGGTTCGCGCCCGCGCCCATGGTCTTGCTCAGCCGCACGCCGCTGACCGACAGGCCCTCCTCGATGGTGACGTTGAGATCGGCCAGTTCGCGCTGGCGCTGGGCGACGATCTCGCGGCGCATGCCGGCGACCTTGCGGGTCAGGTAGATCGCGGGCGGCAGCACGATCAGCGACGCCAGGGACAGCTGCCAGGACAGCGCGATCATCGCGACCACGGTGGCGACCGCGGTGGTCAGGTTGGAGGCGATGCCGGTCGCGGTGTTGGTCACCACGGTCTCCATGCCGCCGATGTCGTTGGTGATCCGGGACTGCACCTCGCCGGTACGGGTGCGCGTGAAGAACCCGACGGACTGCCGCTGCAGGTGGGTGAAGACGTCCACGCGCAGCCGGTGCATGACCTCCTGGCCGACCCGGGTGGAGATCCAGGTCTGCACCACGCCGAGCGCGGCGGTCACCACCGCGACCACGATCATGCCGGCGACCAGCCAGGACAGCAGCGTGAGGTCCTGCTCGGGGAGCGCGACGTCGATGACCTCGCGGAGCAGGAACGGCGACGCCATCCCGACGATCGCGGCGACCACGATGATCGCGGTGACGATCGCGAGCGACCCGCGGTGCGGGGTGAACAAGGCGGCGATGCGGCGCAGCGACACGGCGCGCGCCTGGGCCCTCTCGGCCTCGGTGGGTTTGTGGTGATCTCTCGGCACGCGGTCTCCCTATTACTGAGGTTACCTCATCATGAGGCTACAACCGCATGTGCCGCTATGCTATTCCGCGTGCCGCCCGCCGAGTCCGAGTCGCTTCCCGAGCTGTTCTGGGCGGTCGCCCGCCGGCTGCGCCACCAGAGCCGCGAGACGCTGGCGCCGTTCGCGATCACGCCGAGCCAGTCGCGGGCGCTGGGCGTGCTGATGCACCACGGGTCGCTGCGGCTCAACGCGGTCGCCGAGCACCTGCGCATCGCGCCGCGCTCCGCGACCGAGGTGATCGACGACCTGGAGGCGCTGGGGTACGCCACCCGCCGCCCCGACCCGGACGACCGCCGCGCCACGCTGGTCTCCCCCACCGAGGCCGGCATCGCGGCCGGCGAGGCGATCCGCGCCGCCCGCCTGGCCGAGGCCGACCGGCTGTTCGGCGCGCTGCCCCAGCCGGACCGGGAGGCGCTCGCCCGCATCCTGCGCACGCTGCTCTGACCGATTCTCGTCCACGGTAGACACCCCGGCAGCCCACGAAGCTCCTGGTGAGGCCTGGTTTCGGACAATCTCCATGTACGGTTGCACAACCTATCGAGACCGGACGTTATAGTGCATCGGTGATCGATTTCGGAGCCGCATCCGGAGACCTGGGCCGCACCACGGGCGCCGTCTACTCGGCGGGCACCACCCACGGGCCGTCCGGCAGCCTCGGCGACAATCGCCGGCCGACCGCCGAGGCCATGCAGATCGTGCAGCGCACCGCCGAGAAGGTGGCCGACCGGCCGGTCGCCCTGGCGGAGGCGTTCTACCGTCACCTGTTCGCGCTGGCCCCCGGCGTGCGCTCGATGTTCCCCGAGGACATGACGGCGCAGAACGAGCGGCTGTGCCGCGCGTTGCTCGACGGCATCCGCGCGCTCGTCGAGCCGGAGCGGTACGCCGGGCAGATGGAGCGGGCGCTGCACCGGCTCGGCGCGCACCACGCCGACCGCCTCGGTGTCCGCCCGGAGCACTACCCGTACGTGGGGCACGCGCTCGTCCGCGCGGTCGGCGACATCTCGGACGACTGGTCCTCGTCCACGAGTTCGGCGTGGATCTGGGTCTACGACTGGATGGCCGCCCACATGCTCAGCGCGGCGGGGCGGCCGGGACACCTGAGGTCATGAACGCAGCGGCATGCTCGCCCGGAAGTGGCCGTAGCGGGCGAGCAGCCGCGCCTCCTCGTCCAGGTAGAAGTTCGGCCGCTGGTCGGCCTCGTGGTAGTAGCGGTGGAAGACCGGCGTGGCGGCGCCCGACATCGGCGGCACGATCCAGCTCCAGTCGGCCGGCACCTCGCGGCCGGCGCGCTGCTCCCGGCGTATGTGCTCGAGGAACCGGGCGGCCTCGGTGTGATGGTCGGTGATCTTCACGCCCGCCCGCTCGTAGGAGTGCAGCACCGCGCGGTTCAGCTCGACCAGCGCGCGGTCGCGCCACAGCGTCGTCTCCGAGCTGGTGTCCAGGCCCAGCCGGTCCGCGACCACCGGGAGCAGGTTGTACCGGTCGGCGTCGGCCAGGTTCCGGGCGCCGATCTCGGTGCCCATGTACCAGCCGTTGAACGGCGCCAGCGGGTAGTCGACGCCGCCGATGCGCAGCCGCTGGTTCGCGATGGCGGGCACGGCGTACCAGCGCAGGCCCAGCTCGGCGAACCAGCCGAACTCGGGGTGGGTGAGCGGCACCTCGAGCACCACGTTCTGCGGCAGGTCGTACATGTGCATGCCGTGCTCCGGCGTCTCCACCAGCAACGGCAGCACGTCGAACGGCGTCTTCTGGCCCTTCCAGCCGAGCAGCTCCATCGACTCGGTGAAGTCCACCTGCGCCGGGTCGCCGAGCGTCGCACCGTCCGGCATGCGGTAGCCGGCGTACCGGATGAGCTGGTCGTTCCACACCCGAGCGAACGGCCGGCCCGGCTTCGCCGGCGCGAACACGCTGAGCACCGGGCGGACCGCGCCGCGCCGCACGGCCCGCGAGCCGGGGCGCACGTCGGTGCCGCTGGCTATCTCCAGGTGCCGCACCAGCCCCGCGTAGATCTCGTGCGGCGTGGTGGCCGACCGCCGGTCCAGCACGTGCAGGCTGCGCCAGTAGAGCCGGCCGATGCAGCGGCTGGCGTTGCGCCAGGCCAGCTTCGCGCCGTAGGTGACCTCGTCCAGGGTGTGCTCGTACGTGCCGGTGGCCGCGATCTCCGCCCGCACCTCGGCGAGCCGGGCCGTCACGTCGCCCACCCCGGGGTTCTCCGCGTGGTACTGCCGCAGGAACTCCTCGGCCTCGTCCCAGTCCGTCGGTGCGTCCCGATCCCAGTCCGCAACGGGATGATCCCGATAGCCGGGTGTGCCCACGTCTCTTCCACCGTCCCGCAATAGATCGTGTTAAGAGCGATGAAGATCGTAAATTTCCGGCACTTTACCGTCAAGCGGGCGATAATTTCCCACGAAACGTAGCGGTAACACCACTCGGAGCATGTCCCTTTTGAACGGCTCGGTCCTATTGCGACTGATCAGTCGCGCAGATTTCGGACCAGTAGTTCGCCGGTCGCCAGCAGATGCGCGCGCATGGCGTCGCACGCGGCGTCGCCGTCGCGGGCCAGCACGGCCGCGACCACCGGCTCGTGCTCGGCGTGGATTCGGGCGAGCGTGCGGCCGCTTGCCGTGGTGGGCGGGCCGAGCAGCGCGGTGGTGGTGCGCAACCCGTCGATGATCGCGGCGGTGCGCGGCTTCCCGGCCGCCCGCAGCAGCCGGTCGTGCAGTTCCCGGTCCGCGGCCCAGAACGCGGCCTCGTCGCCGCCGGCGAGCGCGACCGCCATGGCCGCCAGCGACGACCGGATCGCGGCGTGCTGCGCGTCGCTGCCGTGCGTGGCCGCACGCCGGGCGGCGGGCGGCTCCAGCGCGAGCCGGATGCCGATGATCTCCTCGACGTCCGCGGCGCGCGGCGGCAGCACGCGGAAGCCGCGGTTGCGCCGGATCTCGATCAGGCCGGCCTCGGCCAGCCGCAGCAGGCCCTCGCGGACCGGGCTGCGGGACACGCCGAGCAGCTCCGCCAGCTGATACACGGAGTAGGTCACGTCCGGCACCAGCTCACCGGCGGCGACGCCGTCCCGGACCGCGCGGGCGACCGCGTCGGCGAGCGTGGGGGCCGCTGGCGGCAGGCTGAGCTGGGGCACGAGTAACATGTTACTTATGACTGACGTGGTGACGGCATTGCAGCGGGCCGGCCTCGAGGTGCGCGCCGATGCCGGCACGCGCGGGATGTACGCGTCCGACGCCTCGCTCTACCGCATCCCGCCGCTCGCCGTGGTCCGCCCGCGGCACACCGACGAGGTCGCCGCCGCGCTCGAGGTCGCCCGTGCCACCGGCACGCCGCTCACCTCGCGCGGCGCCGGCACGTCCGTGGCCGGCAACGCGGTCGGGCGCGGCATCGTGCTGGACTTCTCCCGCCACCTCAATCGCGTGCTCTCCGTCGACCCGGAGGCGCGGACCGCGGTGGTCGAGCCCGGCACCGTGCACGCGGTCCTGCAACGGGCGGCGACACCACACGGCGTGCGCTTCGGCCCGGACCCGTCGACCCACCCGCGGTGCACGATCGGCGGCATGGTCGGCAACAACGCGTGCGGCTCGCGGTCGCTCGCCTACGGCCGCACCTCCGACAACGTGGCCGGCCTCACGCTGCTGACGGCCTCAGGTCAAGAACTCGTCACGGGGTACGACGAGAGCGGCGCACCCTTCGCCCGGGGCGCGGAGCCGGTGCTCGCGGACCTCCGGCGCACCGTGGGGCGGCACCTCGCCACCGCGCGCACCGAGTTCGACCGGTTCGGCCGGCAGGTCTCCGGCTACGCCGTGCAGCATCTGCTGCCGGAGCGCTTCGACCTGACCCGCGCGCTGGTCGGCTCCGAGGGCACGCTCGCGGTGATCACCCGGGCGACCGTGCGGCTGGTGGTGGACGCGCCGGTCCGGGTGGTGGTCGTGCTCGGCTTCCCGGACATCGTCGCGGCCGGCGAGGCCGCCCCGGCCGTGGTCGCGCACGGCCCGACCTCGTGCGAGGGCCTGGACTCGCGATTGCTGGACGTGCTGCGCGCCCGCCGCGGGCCGGACGCGGTGCCGCCGCTGCCGGCCGGCGGTGCCTGGCTGTTCGTGGAGCTGGCCGGCGACGACGCCGGCGAGGTCGAGTCCCGCGCCCGGCGGCTGGCCGCGGACGGCATCGGCGCGGACGCGCTGGTGGTCACCGACCCGGCCACGCAGTCGCGGCTGTGGCGCATCCGCGAGGACGGCGCCGGGCTGGCCGGCCGCGCGCCGTCGGAGAAACCGGCCTGGCCCGGCTGGGAGGACGCGGCCGTGCCGCCGGAGAGGCTGGGTGCGTACCTGGCCCGGTTCGACGAGTTGGTCGCGGCGTACCACATGACCTCGGCGCCGTTCGGCCACTTCGGCGACGGCTGCATGCACGTGCGGCTCGACCTCCCGCTCGACGAGCCCGGCGGCACGAAGATCATGCGCGAGTTCCTGACCGACGCGGCGAAGCTGGTCGGCGAGTTCGGCGGCTCGCTCTCCGGCGAGCACGGCGACGGGCGGGCCCGCTCGGAGCTGCTGCCGCACATGTACTCGGCGGACGCGATCGCGCTGTTCGCCGGCGTCAAGGCCGCGTTCGACCCGGAGAACCTGCTCAACCCGGGCGTGCTGGTCGACCCGGACCCGATCGACGCGGACGTGCGCCCGGCCGGCCGGTTCCCGCTGGCCGGGCTCGCGATGGCGTACCCGCACGACGACGGCGACCTCGGCCAGGCCGTGCACCGGTGCACCGGCGTGGGCAAGTGCCGGGCGGACAACTCCGCGGCCGGCGGCGTGATGTGCCCGTCGTACCTGGCGACGCGCGAGGAGAAGGACTCCACCCGCGGCCGGGCCCGGGTGCTGCAGGAGGTGGTGCGCGGCGAGCTGTCCTGGTCGGACCCGTCCGTGCACGACGCCATGGACCTGTGCCTGTCCTGCAAGGGGTGCGCGTCCGACTGCCCGACCGGCATCGACATGGCCACCTACAAGTCCGAGGTGCTGCACCAGACGTACCGGGGGCGGCTGCGCCCGCGCTCGCACTACACGCTGGGCAAGCTGCCGATGTGGGCGCGGCTGGCCGGGTGGATGCCGCGCCTGGCGAACCTGGGCGTGCGGCTGCCGCTGATCGGGCGGGCCGCGCTGTGGCTGGCCGGCGTGGACGGACGGCGGTCGGTGCCCGCGTTCGCGCGCCGCCCGTTCCGCCGCACCTTCAGGCCCGCGGCCACCCCGGGGAAGCCGGTCGTCCTGTTCGCGGACTCGTTCTCGGACGCGTTCTCCCCGGAGGTCGCGGACGCCACGGTACGGGTGCTGCGCGCCGCCGGATACGAGCCGCGGCTGCCGTCCGGGCCGGTGTGCTGCGGCCTGACCTGGATCACCACCGGGCAGCTGGACTCGGCGAAGAAGATCCTCGCCCGTACCGTGGCCGCGCTGGCCCCTGACGCCCGGGCCGGCGTGCCGATCGTCGGCATCGAGCCGTCCTGCACCGCCGTGCTCCGCTCCGACGTGCGCGAGCTGCTTCCCGGCGACGCCGACGCGGAGGCCGTGGCCGGATCCGTCAAAACCCTCGCCGAGCTGCTGTCCCGGACGCCCGGCTGGACGCCGCCGGACCTGTCCGGCGTGCAGGTCGTCGCGCAGCCGCACTGTCACCACCACGCCGTGCTCGGCTGGAAGACGGACGCGGACCTGCTCGCCGCGAGCGGCGCCACGGTCCGGCGGCTGGCCGGCTGCTGCGGCCTGGCCGGCAACTTCGGCGTGGAGATCGGCCACTACGAGGTGTCCGTCGCGGTGGCCGAGCAGAACCTGCTGCCCGCGCTGGACGCCGCCCCGGACGCGGTGGTCCTCGCGGACGGATTTTCCTGCCGCACGCAGGTCGCCGACCTGCGTGACCGGCCCGCCGTGCACCTCGCGCAGCTGCTGGACCGGTGATACTGGACGGCATGACCGGATCTCTGCACGGCCTGGTGGTCGTCCAGCACGGCGAGGTCGTCCTGGAGCGGTACGGCGCGGGCGAGGACTTCACCTGGGACCGGCCGCTCGGCCACGTGGTCTTCGACGCCGGCACCCCGCACGACGTGCGCTCGGTGACGAAGAGCGTGGTCGCGCTGCTGTACGGCATCGCGCTCGCCGACGGCCGGGTGCCGGAGCCGTCCGCGCCGCTGCTGGCGTCCTTCCCGGAGTACCCGGACCTCGCCGCCGACCCGGCCCGGGCGCGGCTGACCGTGGCGCACGCGCTGACCATGTCGCTCGGCCTGGAGTGGCGCGAGGAGATCCCCTACTCCGATCCGTCCAACGGCGAGATCGCCATGGAGCTGGCACCGGACCGCAACCGCTACGTCCTCTCCCGCCCGGTGGTGACCGCGCCCGGCGAGCGGTGGGTCTACTGCGGCGGCGCGTCCGCGCTGATCGGCCACCTGATCACGGCCGGCACCGGGCGGTCACTCGCCGACTTCGCGCGGGAGCGGCTGTTCGGCCCGCTCGGCATCGACACGTTCGAGTGGATGACCGCGCAGGACGGCGTCCACTCCGCCGCGTCCGGGCTCCGCCTCACGCCCCGCGACCTGGCCCGGATCGGCACGCTGGTGCTGACCGGCGGCGAGGACCTGGTGCCGCCGTCGTGGCTCGCCGCGATGCTGGAGCCGCGCCTGGAGGTCGAGTGGGGCGACCGGTACGGCTACCAGTGGTACCTCGGCGACCGCACCGTCTACGCGGCCGGCAACGGCGGCCAGCGCCTGTTCGTCCTGCCGGACCGGGACGCGGTCGTGGCGGTCACCGCGGGCGCCTACGACGACCCCGAGCAGTGGCGCGTCCCGCACCACGCGCTGCACGAGGTCGCGCTGCCCGCGCTGCACCCCGTTCCTCGCCACCCTCAGTAGACCCAGACCGGCGTACCGACCGGCATCTGCCCGTTCGCCCAGACCCAGTCCATCGCCGCGATCGTCAGCCGCGCGCAGCCGTGCGAGGCCGGTTCCGGGGGCACGCTCGGCGCCCCGTGCACCGCGATCCCGCCGTTGAAGTACTTCGGCCGGTACAGCGGGCCGAGCGGCCCGTACCGCCACGCGTCGATCTCCCGCCCCACCCGGAACCGGCCGGCCGGCGTGTCCGCGAGATAGCGCCGGCCCTGGTAGCGGTAATACTCGTTGGAGCCGGTCGACGTGTTGAAGATCCGCGTGACGGTGCCGTCGTCGACCAGCATCAGCAGTTGCCTCGCCAGGTCGATCTCGACCCGGTGCCCCTTGCTGCTCCGCGCGCCCGGCCGGACGCCACCGGCCAGCGCGCTCATCAGCGCCGGGTCGGCCCGCCCGGTGCGCTCCAGTCCCGCCGCCTTCTGCGCCGCGTACACCGCCTGCAACGTGAGCGGCCCGAACTTCCCGTCGGCCGGCCCGTTCCAGTAGCCCAGCGCATCCAGCCGCTGCTGCAGCACGAGGATCTCCGGCCCCGACTCGCCACGCGTCAGCGTGCCGTCGGCGCCCGCCGTGGGAATGCCGGTAGGCGTCGGCGTGCCCGTCGAGCCCGGCGTGGGAATCCCGCTCATCGTGGGTGCCGGCGCGGAGGCCGTCGGCACGGTCGGCAGTCCGGTCGGCCATCCGGTCGGCGTCGGCGCCGGTGTGGCCCGCGTCGGCGCGGTCGCCGTCGGTGCCGGCGGCCCGGTGCCGCTCGGCGTGCCGTCCGGCGCCGTCGGCGTGCCGGTCGCCTGCTGCGCGAGCGGCGCATCGGTGGCGGTGCCACATCCGGCCGCCAGCACGACCGCGACCCCCAGCGCCACCGCGCGCCGCACCGTTCCGCGCACCGTCATCGGCCCATTGTCCCTGATCAGGGCCGTTTCAAACCCAAAAAACGATCCAGCCGGTACGGCGATCCCGCTCGACCCCCCGACCCAAACTTCCACGGCCCACCCGTCTCCGGCCGCCCCGTCCCCGGCACGCCGACCGATCAGAACACCGGCGGCGGCCCGGGCTGCGGCTGGTACTCATGCGGATACCGCGGCGGGTAGGGCTGAGCGGGTCCCTGCTGCTCCGCGGGTCCGTGCTGCTCCGCGGGTCCGTGCTGCTCCGCGGGTCCGTGCTGCTGGGCGGTCCCCTGCTGCGCCCCATCGTGATTCGGAACCGGGGGACGCGGCGGATATTGCGGCGCTACAGCGTGCTGCGGCGCCACCTGGTGCTGCCACGCGACCGAAGGCTGCCCGCCCTCGCCCTGCTGCGGGCCGCCACCCTGGTGTGGCGCCGGGTACTGCGGTGGGTATGACGGCGCCGCCTGCTGCTGCGCGACCGGGTACTCCGGCGGATACGGCGGCGTCAGCTGCTGCGGATATCCATGCTGCTGAAAGCCCTGCTGGTGCAGCGCGACCGGTTGCTGCGGAAACCCTTGCTGCTGCGGCCCCGGATACTGCCGGTGCCCTTGCTGCTGCGGCCCCGGATACTGCGGGTGCCCTTGCTGCTGCGGCCCCGGATACTGCGGGTGCCCTTGCTGCTGCGGCCCGGGATACTGCGGGTGCCCTTGCTGCTGCGCCGCGCTCTGCGGCGGATACGGGGACGTCAGCTGCTGCTGCTGCGCGTATCCCTGCTGCGACACCCCGCCCTGCTGTGCGAATCCCTGCTGCTGCGGTGCGACTGAATACTGCGGGTATCCCTGCTGCCCAGCACTCTGCTGTGGACCCGGGTACTGCGCCCCCTGCTGCTCCGGATGCCCCTGCTGCTGCGGAAACCCATGGTGAGACCCGCCCTGCTGCGCGTGACCGTGCTGCAGAAACCCCTGATGCGGCTGCCCCTGCTGCCCGTGACCGTGCTGCGGAAACCCCTGATGCGGCTGCCCCCGCTGCGCATAAGCCTGCTGGGCGAACCCCTGCTGCGCGAACCCCTGCTGCGCGAGTCCCTGCTGGGCGAACCCCTGCTGCGCGAGTCCCTGCTGCGCGAGTCCCTGCTGCGCGAGTCCCTGCTGCGCGAGTCCCTGCTGCGCGAGTCCCTGCTGCGCGAGTCCCTGCTGCGCGAGGCCCTGCTGCCCGTACCCATGCTGCGGGTGTTGCCCCTGCTGCCCCGGCGGGAAGCCGCCCTCCCCCGCAGTCCCGGAGCCGCCCTTGCCACCCACGGCCCGCCGGATGATCACGATCACGCCGCCGATCAGCAGCAACGCCCCAGCACCCATGAAGATCATCTGGGTGCGGCCCTCGTAGGCCTTCTGCTCGTCGTACGTCCTGGTGGTGGAGTTCCCCTTGCGAATCGTGGTGCAGGTGTCACCCCGCGACATCACGTCACCACTACACGTCGGCTCGCCACCGAAAACCGTGAGCGACACCCCGATCAGCAGCACCCCTATGAGGACCGCTCCGAAGCGGTTACCGACGACCTTCCACAGCACATTTCCCAGCATCCCCGGCCCCGTTCCGTGACGTTGGCCCGTCACCATAACGCGCCATCGATCGATCACCTCACCGCCCCCCCGCCCCCCGCCCCACCGCACCCCCTCACCGCCGATCTAGGCCGGATTCAGGCGATCGGAGATCGAACCACCGGAATCCGCCCTAGATCGGCGCGGCAGCGGGGCGCGGCAGCGGGGCGGGGCAGAGGGGCGGGGTAGAGGGGCGGGGTCAGGCCGCGGCGGCGGCGGCGAGGTCGTCGCGGAGGGCGAGGCGGTGTTTGCGGCGGATCTCGGCGAGGTGGAAGGCGTGGCGTTCGTCGTCCGTGGTGAGGGTCAGCGGGGGTACGGGGCGCGGCTTGCCCTGCTCGTCGACGGCCACCATGACCAGGTGCGCGGTCGCCACCACGGTCGGCGGCACCGCACGGTCCCAGCGGTCGGCCGTGCAGCGCACCGCCACCTCCATCGAGCTGCGCCCGGCCCAGGTGATCCGCGCCTGCACGTGGACCACGTCGCCGACGCGCACGGCCCGCAGGAACGCGGTCTCGTCGATGGCGGCGGTGACCGCGGGGCCGTCGGAGTGGCGGGCCGCGACCACACCGGCGACCGAGTCGATCAGGTTGAGGATGCGCCCGCCGTGGACCGTACCCATCAGGTTGGTGTGGTGTTGGTCCATGATCTGCGAGAGCGTGAGCTCGGACGCGGACGGCGGTCGGCCGTCGAGGCCCGGGTGAGTCATCGGATCGTCCGTTCTGTCGTGCCAGGTGCCCTTTGATCATGACACCTGGCCCGGGGACGTCCGCGCGGCGGCGGGAATTCGGAACGGGGAGCCGGGGCCACCGGCCCCGGCCCCGACGTGTCAGGCGGGTACGCGGGGCCAGCCGTGGCCCGGGCGGGGGACGGCGTCGGCCCCGGGGGCGTGTACGGGGAGGCGGAAGTAGACGCCGATGTCGGCGGGGCCGGCGTCGCGGGTGCGGTAGCTGACCAGTTCGTGGAGGCCGACGGTGGTGTGCAGGGGGGCGGGCGCGACCGCGGCGGCGATGCGGCGGTAGACGTCGGTGGGGGCGCCCTCACGGTGCATCAGCGCGACGATGCGCTCGGACGCGGTGGCGTCGGTGTCGACCGTGCCGGGCAGGCGGAAGTAGATGTTGGCCTCGTCGGCGCCGTCCCGGCCGGCGCGGAACGCGAGGCCGGTCATCGGTTCGTTGGCGATCGGGCCGGTGTAGAGGTCGGCGGCGGCGTGCGCGGCGCGGTCCGGGTCGTAGCTGCGGGCGAAGGCGCCGAGGCGGTGGATGCCGTCGAGGCCGGTGCCGCGGTGCCGGAAGTAGATCTTCGCGCGGGCCTGGGCGCCGGTGGCCAGGTCGAGCGCGACGTAGTCGAGATGGGTGCCGGTCGCGGCCAGGCCGTCGCGGTCATGGGCGACCGGGGCCCAGGCGGGGGCCAGGCCGAGGCGCTCCATCGCGCGCCCGACGGTGTCCCATTCCCGGCCGGCGCCGTTGACGTACGGGTTGAGGTAGACCTTGAAGTGCGGTGGCGTGTCCGGCCCGCAGGCGAGCGACAACCAGACCCCGGAGCGGTACGCGGGCGGGTCGTCCACTGTGAACAGGTCTTCGACCGCCTCGTACCCGCCGATGGAGACGCCGGTGCGGGTGGCGAGCGCGCGCACCATGGCGCGCCCGGCGTTCTGGGCGGCCCGCGCGTCCGCGCCGGCGCCCACCGGCTCGAAGAGGATGCGCACCTCGGTGACGCCCTTGCGCCAGCTGACCGACAACTCGGCGGGGAAGCCGTCGGCGGACACGAACGATGGATAGTGCGGCCGCGTCTCTATTGGACGGTGGGCCCACGGGTGCAGCATGTCCGCCAGATGCGCGCGGACGTCCTCACGCTCGCCGCCCTCCCACGCGGCGGTGCGGATGCGGTTCCAGAGATCGGCGAGCAGACCGGCGTGGGTGGTGTCGGGTGGATAGCTGAACAGCTGCTGATGCCGTACCGGGGTCGCACGGCTGGACTTTTCCGGCATAACGGTGCATTCTGCCGCAGACGTGCGCGATCGGTCACCCTCCGCGTGAGTCTTGGCACAATCAGTACCTGATCGTGCGCTCAGACAGTTACGCAAGTCCACCTAGGACGATACTCTCCGAACACGACCGCTCGGAACCGCTTCGGCGAGGGAGAGGAAATGACTGATTACTCAGTCTGCGTGATCGGCGCGGGACTGTCCGGCATCGCGGTCTGCCGGGCACTGGACCGGGCGGGCGTGCCGTTCGTCTGCGTGGAGCGCGAGGACGAGGTCGGCGGCATGTGGGGCCAGGCGGGCACCGGCCGGCGTGGGCCGGGCTACGCGAGCCTGCACCTGAACACGTCCAAGCGGCTGACCGGCTACTCGGACACGCCGATGCCGGCGGACCACCCGACGCATCCGAGCCACGCGCAGTTCACCGAATACCTGCGCGGGTACGCGAAGGAACACGGCCTGCTCGACCACGTGGAGACCGGCACCACCGTGGACTCGGTGCGCCGGGATGCGGGCGGGCGCTGGACCGTGGTCACCCGAGACTCCGGCGGCACCCCGGCGACCCGCACGTTCAGCCACGTCGTGGTCGCCTCCGGCCTGCACCAGGACCCACGCGTACCGTCGGGTCACGAGGGCTTCACCGGCGAGGTGCTGCACACGATCGACTACCACGACAGCGCCCGGTTCGCGGGCCGGCGCGTGCTGGTGGTCGGCTTCGGCTCGTCCGCGGTCGACGTGGCCGGCGACCTGACCAGGGTCGCGGCGACCACGCTGCTGTCCGTCCGGCGCGGCATGCACGTGACCCCGAAGCGGCTCTACGGCGTGCCGATCGACGAGATAGCCGACGAGCCCTGGTACGCCGAACTCGGCCTGGACGGCGCCCGCGCGTTCATCCAGCGCACGCTGTGGACGATCCACGGCAACCTGACCGACTACGGCCTGCCCGAGCCGGACCACGAGCTGTTCTCGGCCGGACTGACCATATCGGACACGATACTGAGCCAGATCAGCCATGGCCTGATCACGCCGAAACCCGCGATCGCCGGCTTCGACGGCCCGCGCGTCACCTTCACGGACGGCACCAGCCATGACGTGGACGCGGTGATCTACTGCACCGGGTACGCACCGCGCTTCCCGTTCCTGCCCGGCCACGGCCCCCGCGACGCGACCGGCCGCATGCGGCTCTACCAGCGGATCGTGGCGGTCGACTCGCCGGGCCTGATGTTCGCCGGCATCGTGCGCCCGGTCGGCGCGATCACCCGGATCGTCGAGCTGCAGTCCCGCTGGATCGCCGGCGTGGTGACCGGCGAGGTGCGGCTGCCGTCCGCGAGCACGATGCGCCGCGAGATCGCCGCCTACCTCGCCGGTATCGCCGGTCAGTACGGTGCCGACCCGTACAGCACCGTCCACGTCGACTTCGCCGCCTACGCGGCGTCGCTGCGACCGGACCGAGTCAGCTGAACAGCGCGTCCACGAAGCCGTTGCGGAACACGCCGTGCGGGTCCAGTGCGGACAGTTCGGACACCGCGCGGTCCCAGGACGGCCCGAACGAGGCCGGGATCGTCTGGGTGAGCAGCGGCTGGTTGGTCCACGGGGCCGCGGGCGTGTACGCCCAGCCCTTGGACCACTCCACCCGGGTGAGCGCGCGCCCACCGCTGAACGCGGCGTAGCAGAAGGCCTCCAGGTCGGCGTAGAACGCGTTCGCGTCCCTGGTGCCGGGCAGCGTGAGCACGTCGAGCCAGACCGCGGCGTCGAAGCCCGGGTGCGGCGTCACTGCGGACAGCAGCGGCGGCTCCGCGCCCGGCACCTCCGCGTCGGCGGCGACGTCGAGGCCGGTCACCCGGATCTCCACGGCGCCGTTGACCGGGAACCGGCCCTCCGCGGCGTACGCCTTCAGCAGCCGCTCGTACTCGGTGGCGAACTCGTGCAGCACCCACTGCACGTCCGCGCGCCGGGTCAGCACCGCGTACCCGTTCGGGTGGACGCGCAGCGTGGTCGGCTTGATGTAGAGCAGCAGGTTCTTCGACGGCCCCCACAGGTCCGCCGAGACCGAGGCGGTCAGCCCGGCGACGGTCGCGTCGTACTGGAGCTGACCGAGCACCGGGGCCAGGTAGTACTGGCCGCTCAGGATGTCGCCGGCCACCTCCGCCACCGGCCGCGGGATGTTGTCGGAGAACGGGTAGTTGTACGGCGCCACGACGGGCCGGCTGGTCAGCGGCCGGGTCGGCGCGACGCTCCACACCTTCAGCCACGGGTGGGTGGTGAACGCGAACCAGATCACCTCGATGCGCCCGGCCTGGTCCAGGAACGACTCGACCGTGTCCCCGTCCGTGCCGGGCGCGGCGAACAGCTCGGACGCGGCCAGGTCGACCCGGCTCAGGCAGCGCAGGTTCGCGTTCACGCCGACCCGCATGGTCACCTCCACCAGGCAGAGCACGCCCAGGTCGGTGAGCAGCGCGGCCGCGTCCGGGTCCGACCGCGGTACCGTGCGCAGCGCGTACGACGAGCCGTCCCAGACGACCGCGGTGACCGAGGTGACCAGGTTGCTGAGCGAACCGTACGTGGTGCCGGGCGCGCGCGTCTCCCCGGTCGCCGGGACCGCGGTGCCGTGCCCGCCGATCGCGAGCACGCCGCCGACGGACAGGTCACCCGGGGCCGGGCAGTGCGCCAGGCCGCGCCCCTTCTCCTCCAGGTAGGTCAGCAGCGACTCCATCGACGCGCCGGCCTGCACGCGCACCTCGTCCGCCGCGGTCATCGACATGGCGGTGAGGTGCGCGGTCATGTCCAGCAACACCACGTCCGCGTCGTCGCCGGGCGCCAGCGTCAGCGGCGACCAGCCGTGCCGGAACCCGTGCGGGCGCAGCCGCCAGCCCCGCGCGTGCGCCCAGTTCGCCAGCGTGACCACGTCCGCGGGCGTGCGCGGCGAGGCGGTCCACACGTCGTCCGCGACGGTCTCGCCGGACCAGTTCAGGTAGGTGCGGCGCTCGTGCGGAATGTCCGCCGGGAACCCGGGCGGCTCCGGGCCCGGGTCCGCCAGCCGGCCGATCGGTGTCCACATCAGACCGGCCGCGGCCGATCCGGTCAATAGTGTGCGTCGAGTCATCCCCATGACGCAGGACGATAGATCGGTGCCATCGACGCCGCTCGCTGCGTGGCCGTTTCGTCGTGATGGTCCGCCGTGCCCGCCGGATCAGGCCCCGGCCGGGTTTGTGCCGGTGTCCACCCGTACCGTCAGCGCGACCGTGAACCCGCCGCCCACGTCGCCGGTCACGGTGGCGAGCTGGCTCGCGCCGCCGTCGTCGCCGAACACCGTGTCCGACTCCAGCGACAGCCGGGCCAGGTGGGTCACCGACGCCTCGTACCCCGGTTGCCGGAAGACCGTGTCGCAGACGTCCCTCGGCAGCGCGACCTGCGACGTGGCGATCACGTTCGCCGAGTCGGCGATCGACGCCTGGTCCGGGTAGACCTCGAAGTGGACGTGCGGCCAGCGGCCGGGGTAGCAGGCCGGGACGATGCTGGTGAAGCGCACCGTGCCGGACGCGTCCGCGAGCTGCACGCCGCGCAGGTAGTTCTCGCCGGTCAGCCCGTCGCTGTACATGGAGTAGCCGCCGGCCCGGTCGCAGTGCCACACGTAGACCGCGGTGCCGGCGAACGGCGCGCCGCCGTTGGCCAGGTCCAGGACGGTGAGTTCCAGCGTCATCGGCACGCCCTCCGCGGTGGCGCCGCCGGGGCCGATGCTGGTCCGGATGTCGGAGCGGACCACGCCGCTCCGCTCCAGCACGTCCGGCCCGTTGGAGCCGTCCCCCGGGTACGGCCCGGCCGTCTCGTCCGCGATCTCCCCCGTACCGGTGCCGGTGCCCGTGCCCCCGGTCGTGGCCGTCGCGCTCGGCGTGTCCGAGCCGCCGCCGCAGGCCGCGAGCCCGAGCGTGACCGCGCCGAGCCCGAGCGCGCGCAGCATCCGCCGCCGCCCGAGCAGCGTGTCCAGGTCGAAGCCGAGCCCCTGGTCGATGACCTCCTCGTCCTGCCTGGGCAGGGCCCGGCCCTGGTACGTGCGCCTCATCGCGTCCTCCGCTCGCCGCCGATCGGGTGCCGCCCCCAGCCTGACGGCCGCGTCCGTGCGGGGCCTGAGCGTTCCCTGTGATCATCCTGTGCGACCGCCGTACCCCGCCGTCAGGCGCGCCTCCACCAGCTCGGCCGCGCGGTCCGCCGCGCCGCCCTCCGCGGCGAGCCGGGTGGCCAGCCGGGCCGCCGCCGCCCGCGGCTCCGGGGCCAGCAGCCGGGCGACGCCGTCGTGCAGCCGGCGCGCGTCCAGGTCGGCGAAGCGCATCCAGTCGCCCGCGCCGAGCGCGCGCAGCCGCGTCCCCCAGAACGGCTGGTCGCCGAAGACCGCGCAGACCAGCGCGGGCAGCCCGGCGCGCAGCGCGGCCGCGGTGGTGCCCGCGCCGCCGTGATGCACCGCGGCGCGGCAGCGGGGCAGGACCGCGTCGTGGTCGAGCGCGCCGGTGACGAACAGGTCCCGGCTCGGCCGCACGTCCCAGCCGGCGCCGACCAGCACCCGCGCCGGCAGCCCGCGGACCATGGCCAGCATCCGGTCCGGATCGGCCGCCGGCATGCTGCCGAACCCCAGGTAGACCGGCGGGTCCCCGTCGTCGAGCCACCGGTCCAGGTCCGGGCTCACGCCGCGCTCACCGAGCCGCTCCCGCGTCCCCGCGTCCAGCCCCAGGAACCCCACCATCGGACGGTACGCCTCCCAGCCCGCGATTCGGGGCACCAGCGCGGCGCTGTACGCCTGGATCTCCACCGTCCCGGCCCGGGCCAGGCGCGGCGCGGTCGGCGTGCGCACCGGCCGCAGCCCGAGCCGGGCGCGCAGCGCGTTGACGCTGGACGCGATCGCCCGCCAGTGCACGCGTGCGGCCACCTCGTGGGCGAGCGCGGTGACCGGCGCGGGCAGCCGCCGGACGGTCAGGAAGTAGGGCGGCACGACCCGGTTCGGCCGCGACGGCGCGTAGTGCAGGCAGACCAGCGGCACGCCCGCGTGCTCGGCCAGCACCGCCGCGTCGTCCTCGACCAGCCGGCTGGCCACGATCACGTCCGCGCCGCGCGCCGCCCCGATCAGCGCGTCCTGCACGTCACCGATCACCTCCGCGCGCCGCCGGGCCAGCGCGGTCAGGTAGCGCCGCGAGTCCCCCGCCGCCAGCCAACGCTGCCCCTCCGCGGACTGGAGGAACTCACGCGCGTCCACACCGGCGGAGACCGCGTCCAGCCCCGCCCGCCGGGCGAACCCCACCAGATCCGACGGTACGGCCAGCACGACGTCGTGCCCGCGCCGGCGCAGCGCGACCCCCAGCGCCACCATCGGCTGAACATCACCACGACTGCCGACACAGAGCAGGGCGATTCGCATGATCCTTTGTCCCCCGATCCTCCGGCCACCGCAAGCACCACCGGTCCCGGCGCCGTCTGTTCATAACCCGCCCCGGGGGCACCTCACCACGAAGGAGCCATGACCGGGCCGGCCGGCTTTCTGACGGCGGCCGGATCGTGACCGGAAAATCGGGCGGCTCGCGGGGCGGGCGGCGCTACGGTGGTCGGCGTGGTGACGCGGTGCCCGGAGTGTGGTGGCGGGGAGACGCGGGACGCGTGGGACGGGGTGGTGGACGGGCGGCTCACCTGGACGGTCACCGGGCGCTGCCCGGATTGTCCCGGCTCCGTGTGGGAGGCGTGCGGCTGGGACGACACGCCGCCGGAGATCCGCGATGAGCTGCTGGAACGGCGCGGGGTGTACCGGCTGGCGGTCGCGCCGCGGCCGGGGTGGTCACGGATGGGACTGCTGCGCGCGTTGCGCCGGGAGGGTGCCACCGTGGGCGAGATCCAGGCGCTCGCCGACCGGGTGCTGGCCGGCGAGGCCACCGGGACGGAGGGCGAGATGCAACGGCTGGCTCACCGCATCCGCACCGCCGGCCTCGACGGCACGACCGAACGGGTTCGCTAGCGGGAAGACCGTCCCCAGTCCGGGCCGAATCTCGCGAACGACTTCATGATCGAGTCGACCTCGTGTTTCGGCAGCCGGTTCCGGTCCCTGGCCAGCAGCCGCCGGATGAGGGCGATCACGGCGTTGGCCGACGCCCGCTCGTCGCTCCCGTGGTACAGCCACGGTGCGTTCGCCAGCACGGCGGCCTTGTGATAGGCGCGGGCCAGCGCCGCCGGGGACTCCTCCAACATGGACGTCAGCAGCAGATTCACCAGGCTGTGGGCGATCGATTCGGTGCTGCCGTCGTCATGCGTGACGAAGCGGGACACCAGATGAGGTGCGCGGGCGAGCAGCGGCTCGATCGCGTGGCGCAGCGCGTCGTCGCTCATCGCGCCGGTCAGATTCATCGAGGTCAGCGCGGGTGCCAGCGCGAAGTGGTCGGCGAACACGCCGGACGGGCGCCGGTGTGTCCAGAGCGGATCGACCGGCTCGGCCGGCTCGCCCCGCCCGGGCGCGATCACGATGTCGCGGCGGCCGTCGGCCGCCCACGTCCGGGTGACGGACATCGTCTCGATGGTCTCCAGCCAGATGCCGCTGGGCACCGCCGCCTGCCATTGCATCGCCATGTCCCGGAGCCAGGACGCCGGGTCCTTCGCGTGCACGAACAGCTCCGACGCGCGCACCGGCTCCCCGCAGGCGAGCGCCAGCAGGAGCAGGTTGAACGAGTACGTCGACATCCAGTAGTCGGCGCGCTTGTCGACCGGCGAGTACCGCAGCTCCGCGTACCGTGGCCGGGTCACGGCCGCACTCAGCCGCGACACCAGCCAGGGTCGCAGCGACGGGTCGAGCAGCGACCGGGCGAACGGCAGCACCGACGAACGCCGGGTCAGCACCGTGTAGCCGAGCAGCGACTGGAGCAGCTCGTCGTCGTCCGCGGGGCCCAGCCGCAGCGTGCGAGCCCGGGCCCGCGCCGCCGCGTCCCGCACCGCCTCCACCACGAGGCGCGCGACCAGGTATTCGCCGAACGTGGCGTGCAGGAACTCGTACGTCCGAAGGGTCTGCCCGTCCTGGATCGCCTGCGCGCGCTGGATGAAGAAGAACCGGCCGACCACCTCCTGCCCGGCCGTCACGCCCGCACCGAACGCGCCCGGCGCCGGCTCGGCCAGCGGGCGCAGCCCGAGCCCGGCCAGGTCCGCGTCCAGCTCCGCGGTGGTCACCCACAGCCGCAGCCGGTGGAACATGGCGAACGCGACCACGGAGAGGCGCAGCAGCTCCGCCTCGACCAGATCCGGCGGTACGTCCTGGGTCGCGACCCGGTGCAGCCGCCCGACCTCGCGCGCGGCGAACTCGCGCAGCAGCCGCTCGTACAGCCGACCGGAGTCGACGGCGGCGTCGTCACGGCGGAGCGCGTCGTGGCCGGTCGCGTCGTAGAGCGCCAGCATGAGCAGCAGCAGCGGCTGCGCGGCCAGGTCCGGGAAGCGGCCCACCACCTCCGGGGTCAGCGGTGCCGGCAGCCGCCCGCGGTTGGCCGCGTTCCACACGTCCAGCCAGCGGTCCACCCGCGCGTCGTCGAACGGTTCGAGCCGGACCGCGAGGCTGCCGGCCGGCACCCGCACCCGGTCGGCGACCGCCATGCGGCTGGTCACCACGACCGCGACCGGGCGGCCGAGCACCGCCTCACGCTGCTGGAACGCGGCCACCCGGGCCAGGTAGTCGCTGCGCTGCACGCCGGTCACCTGGAGCAGTTCGTCGAGGCCGTCGAGCAGCACGACCGGCATCGCGCCGTCCGCGTCGCCGGCCAGCGCGGGCCAGGACACGGTCTCGCCGATCGTGGCGCGTACCGCGGCCTCGATCTGGTCCTGGACCTCCGCGTCGGCCTGGACCTCGCGCAGCGCCACGCGTACCACCAGGAAATCCGCGGCCGGAAGGCGCGCCGCGAGGACGCGGGTGAGCGACGACTTGCCCGCGCCCGGCTGCCCGAGCAGGAACAGCGGCGCGTCCGCGGCCTCCGGCGAGGTCAGGTGCGTGGCCAGGAACGTGCCCAGGTCGTCGCGCGGCACCTCGTCCCACCACGACTCGTCCGCCGGCCGGGCGCCCGTCCCGGCCGCCCGCACCCGGAACCGCGGGTCGACGTATGCGTCGCGGAGCGCGGGCATGACCAGGTCACCGACGTCCCCGCCGAGGATCGGACGATCCAGCACCGCACGGTACGCCGCCGCGAGCTGGGCCCGCTGCCGGCGCGGATCCCGGTGCGAGGTGGCCCGCAGCAGCGCGGCCTCCAGCGACTCCAGCCCGCGCGCCGCCGCCCGGAACTCCAGCCCGCGCAGCCACAGGTCCACCTCGGGCAGCTCCGCCGCGAGCCGGCGCAGGCTCTCCTCGTACCGCCGGACGGTCCCGGTCGGCAGTTCGCTCGCGAGCAGGGTGGTGACGGCGCGCCGGGCGCGGTCGTCGGCCGCGTCCCAGACCGCGAGCCCGGTCAGGTGCGCGGCCAGCCGGTCGGCGAACGCCGCCGCCCAGGACTCGAGGTCACGCAGCAGCCGCTCGTGCCCGCGGTCCGCGCTCGGCGCCGGGATCTCCGCGGCCAGCAGCCGGGGCAGCCACCCGCCGTCCGCGGGCGTGCCGAGCGCGAGCGTGACCTGGTCGTCCCGGCCGAACTCGGCGCTCGCCACGCCGCCCTCGGTCAGGCAGTCGTCCAGCGCCGCGAACGCCGCGGACACCACGAGCACGCTGTGCGCGGCCCGCAGCCGCTGGTTGCGGTCGTACCGGCCGAGCCCGCCGACCGTCTCCGTGATCCGCCCGGCGACCAGGTGACCGAGCCGCACCGCCTCGTTCTTCGCGTCGAACAGGCTCAGCGCCACGTCGCTGCCACCGGCCGTGGCCGCGCTGAGCACGCCGCCGAGCACCGTGTCCGCGACCGACACCAGCGGCCCCGACCCGCCCAGAATCCGGACGGCGTCCGCGTAGATCACACCCCGTGGCATCCCACCACTATGGCCTAGCCGCGCCGCCGCGAGTACCAGGCCGTGGTCCCGGCCGCGCGGAATCCCATCGACTCGTAGAGCGGCAGCCCGTCGTCGGTCGCGATCAGCGTGAACGGCCGGTCCGGCTGTGCCGCGATCGCCGTGCTCAGCACCGCCCGCCCCAGCCCGTGCCCGCGCTGCTCCGGCACCGTGGCCAGCCAGAACAGACCCACCGCCGTACCGTCGTCATAGGTGTATCCGGCCGCCGCCGGCGCGCCGTCCCGGTAGGCCAGCCACACCCGCCACCCCGGCAGCTCCAGCACCCGCGCCGGTAGCGCCCGCCCGCGCGTCAGCGGCTGGTACACCGCCATCGGAAACCCGTCCACGATCACCCGCTCGGCCGCCGCGAGTTCCTCCTCGTCGGCCACCTCGACGACCTTCGCCCCGTCCGGCGGTACGGCGTCCCCCGCCTCCCGCACCATCACCGGCACCCGCCACAGCCGCGTGTCGTCCGGCAGCGCCGGGCTCTCCTCCCCCGCGAAGAGATCCTCGATCACCAGCGCCCGCCCCTCGACCCTGCTCTCCAGCAACGCCGCGATCCGCTCCACCCCGGTCGCCCGCGTCATCAGAATCCGCGACACGGCCGGCGTCTCCACCCGCTGATGATCACTCTCGACCCGCACCTCCTCCCCCACGGCCCGCCACATCGCCCCCGCGTTCCCCAGATACAGCCCCACCCCAAAGTCGATCACCAACCGACTCTAACCGTCCGAATCCGATCCAGCCGCCGGCGATCCGGCGGGATCGCGATGGCCGGGGCGACGGTCAGGTGGGGAGGTTGAGGGCGCGTAGGGCGGCGTTGACGGCCTCGGTGCGGAGGGTGGTGGTGAGGGTGGGGTCGTCGTTGAAGAGGATGACGCTGTCCTGGATGCCGCCGAGGGCGACGACGGCGCGGATGCGGCCGGCGGGGGTCGGGTCGGTGAGGGCGGCGTCGAGGCGGGTGCGGAACGCGATGATGCGGTCGACGATCTGGAGTTCGTTGAGGACGGCGACGTCGCGGAGCAGGCCGAGCAGCACGGCGCGGTGCCGGTAGCAGGTGTCGAAGAAGGCCTCGAGGGTGGCGCGCGGGTCGGCGGGCAGGTCGGTGGAGAGGGCCTCGATGTCGTCGAGCAGCGGGTCGACCAGGCTGCGGAGCAGGTCGGTCTTGGACCGGAAGTGGTAGTACAGCGCGGCCTTGGTGATGCCGAGGTGGGCGGCGATCTCGGCGAGGCTGGTCTGTTCGTAGCCGCGGGTGGCGAAGAGTTCCGCGGCGATCCGCATGGCCTCCGCACGGGTGTCGGTGTTCGGACGGGGCATGCGGTGATCATAGACCGGCGCTTGACTACCTGCCGGCCGGTAAGTAAGCATCGAGAGGTATGAGACGTGTGCTGATTTCGGGGGCGAGCATCGCGGGTCCGGCTCTGGCCTACTGGCTGGACCGGTACGGGTTCGAGGTCACGGTGGTGGAGCGGGCGCCGGCCGTGCGGCGGGGTGGTTATCCGATCGACGTGCGCGGGTCGGCGATGCGCGTGTGCGAGCGGATGGGGCTGCTGCCGGCGCTGCGGGAGGCGACGATCGACACGCGGCGGATGACCGTGCTGAAGCCGGACGGGCGGGTGGCGAGCAGCCTCGACGTGTCGCGGCTGCTGGGCGGCGGGCAGACCGAGCGGGACGTGGAGTTGCCGCGCGGCGAGCTGAGCGACCTGCTGTACGGCCTGACCAAGGACCGGGTGGAGTACGTCTTCGGCGACTCGGTCCGCACGATCACGCAGCACGACGGCGCGGTCGAGGTCGCGTTCGAGCACGGCCCACCGCGTACCGTCGAGGTGGTGGTGGGGTGCGACGGGCTGCACTCGCGGACGCGGGCGCTGGCGTTCGGCCCGGAGCGGGACTACCACCACTATCTCGGCTTCTGCTTCGCCGGGTTCACGATGCCGAACACGCGCGGCCTGGAGCGCGAGGCCGTGATCCAGAACGCGCCGGGGCTCGGCGCCACCATGTACGCGGTGCGCGACCAGCCGGGCCTGTACGTGCTGATGGTGTTCACCGACCCGCAACCGCCGCGCGGCTGGACCGAGGCCGACGTGCGCGGCCGTGTGCACGAGCGGTTCGCGGGCCTGGGTGGCGAGGCACCGGCGCTGCGGGCCGCGATGGACGCGGCGGACGACCTCTACTTCGACACGGTGAGCCAGATCCGCATGCCGTCCTGGTCGGCGGGCCGGGTCGCGCTGGCCGGCGACGCCGGTTACGCGCCGTCGTTCCTCAGCGGACAGGGCACCAGCCTGGCGCTGTGCGGGGCCTACGTGCTGGCCGGCGAACTCCGGCGTGCCCCGGGCGACCCGGCGCGGGCGTTCGCGGCCTACGAGAGCGCGATGCGCGACTACGTGCGCCGCAACCAGGACATGGCGACCGGCGCCTCGTTCCTGGTCCCGCGCACCCGGCACGGGCTGTGGCTGCGGAATCAGGGCCTGCGGCTGGCCCCGTTCCTGTCCCGGCTCAGCTCGCGCATCGACCGCAACGCGACCGCGCTGCGGATCGAGGACTACGCGGCATGAGGAGGGCCGGCCGGCGCCTCGTCGAGACGCCGGCCGGCCCGGGACGGGGACGCTCAGGCGAGCAGTTCCAGTTCCGCGACCGAGACCGGGGCGCCGCCGGTGAACTCCAGGCGATAGTGGGTGTACGCGCCCGGCTTCCGCACCGTGAACGGCCGCGTCTGCTGCCGCCACTCGAAGGTCTGCCCGGAGCGCGCGTCCAGCTCGGTCCACGTGCTGCCGTCGGTGGAGCCGAGCAGTTTCCACGCCGCCGGGTCCGCGCCGGCGGTGGCCGCGGAGGTGATCGTGTACTGCTTCGCGGACGCGGCCTCGGGCAGCGTCCACTCCTGCGCCGTCACGCTCGCGGCCGTGGTGGACGAGTCGTCCGCCAGCGCGGTCGTGGTGACCGTGCCGGACACGTCGCGGCGCGGCGTCGCCACGGCCGGGCCCTGGGTCAGCGACGGCGGGACCGCGCCGGCGCCGGTCGCCCAGCGGGACGGCGTGGCGCCCATGGTGAAGTCCAGCGTGGCGCCGTTGGCGAGCACCGAGTGCGGCAGGTGCGACTGGTTCCACGCCTTGCCGTTGACCTTGAGCGACTGGACGTAGACGTTGGCCGGCGAGTTCTGCGGCGCCCGGATCACGACCTTCCGGCCGTTCTCCAGGTTGATCGTGGCCTTGGTGAACAGCGGCGAGCCGATCACGTACGACGCGCTGCCCATCTGGAGCGGGTAGAAGCCGAGCGCGGCGAAGACGTACCAGGCGGACATCTCGCCGTTGTCCTCGTCGCCCGGGTAGCCCTGGCCGATCTCGCTGCCCAGGTAGAGCCGGCTCAGCGCCTCACGGGTGAGCGCCTGCGTCTTGTACGGCTGCCCGGCGAACGCGTACATCCACGGAATGTGGTGCGACGGCTGGTTGGAGTGCCCGTACTGCCCCATCCGCACGTCACGCGCCTCGGTCATCTCGTGGATGACGCCGGGGTACGAGCCGAACTTCAGGCCCTCCTCCGGATCGGTGAAGAACTCGTCCAGCTTCTTCGCCAGTTCGTCCCGGCCGCCGTAGAGGTTGGCCAGGCCCTGCCCGTCCTGCGGCACGTGGAACGCCATGTTCCACCCGTTCGTCTCGGTGTAGTCGTGACCCCACACCTCCGGGTCGTACTGCTCCGGCGTCCACCGCCACTGCCCGGCCGAGTTCTTGCCCTGGAAGAAGTCCACGGACGGGTCGAACAGGTTGACGTAGCCGAGCGCCCGGTCCCGGTAGTACGCGGCCTCCTCCCGGTAGCGCGCCGCGTCCGGGCCGCCCCGCTCGGCCAGCGCGGCGGCCATGTTCGCGATGCCGAAGTCGTTGATGTAGCCGTCCATCGCCCAGGAGAACGCCTCGCCGGTCACGTCCAGCGGCGTGTACCCCTTGAAGATCGCGGTCCGCATGCCCTTGCGCCCGACGTTGTCGTTCGGGGGCGTCACGGACGCGTTCTTGACCGCCGCGGCGTAGGCGTCCTCGAGATCGAAACCCTTGACGCCCTTGAGGTACGCGTCCGCGAACGCCACGTCCGAGCTGGTGCCGACCATCAGGTTCGCGTAGCCCGGCGACGACCAGCGGGAGATCCAGCCGCCGTCGCGGTACTGCTGCACGAACCCGTCCGCCATCTCGCCCGCCATCTTGGGCGTGAGCAGCGAGTACGCCGGCCAGGTGGTGCGGTAGGTGTCCCAGAAGCCGTTGTTGACGTACACCTTGCCGGGCTTGACCTCGGCCCCGGTCTCGGTGGGCGTGCTCGGCGGCGTCGTCGTCGACGACTGCACCGCGTGCCGGTAGACCGGCGCCGCGTTGGTGCCGGTGTTCTCGAACGCCGAGTTCGGGTAGAGGAACAGCCGGTACAGGTTGGAGTAGAGCGTGACGAGCTGGTCGCGGCTGGCGCCCTCCACCTCGACGGTGCGCAGCTTCGCGTTCCACGCGGCCTCGGCGCGCGCCCGCACCGACTCGACCGTGTCCGCGGCGGCCACCTCCAGGTCGAGGTTGTGCCGGGCCTGGGCCACGCTGATCAGCGAGGTGGCCACGCGCAGGTTCACCGTCTTCGCGCCGACCGTGACGTACCCGGTGGAGGGGCGGTTGCCGTCCGGCAGCATGCCGCTGGCGGTCACCGGCGCGTCCAGCCGGCCGTAGAGGAACATCCGGGTGGCGCCGTTGGACAGGTCGCCGCGCACGTCCGACCAGCCGGTGATTACACCGGTGGCGGCGTCGATGGTCAGGCCCGCGTTCTCGTCCATGTTGTCGAAGATGATGGTGCCGCCGTCGCCGGTGAACGTGAACCGCAGCACCGCCGCGTGGTCGGTCGGCGCGATCTCCGCCTTCAGCCCGCTGTCGAACGTGACGCCGTAGTAGTGCGGCTTCGCGACCTCGTTCTCGTGGTGGAACGGCAGCGCGCGGGCGACCCGGTCCGGGTTCGGCACGCCGGTGCCGTCCTGCGGCATGAACTGGAACGTCTGCCGGTCCGCCATCCACGGGCTCGGCTCGTGGCTGACCGAGAGCGCCTGGAGCGCCGGCAGGTTCTGCGCGTTGTTGGCCTTGTGGTACTCGTACAGCCAGTTCAGCGTGCCCGCGTTGGTGACCGGCGTCCAGAAGTTGAAGCCGTGCGGCACCGCGGTCGCGGGGATGTTGTTGCCGCGGGAGAACGCGCCGCTGGACTGGGTGCCGCGCCGCGTCTCGACGTACCCCGCGAGGCTCTTGGCGGGCTTCTCGGCCGGCGTGTCCGCGATCGTGATGTCGTCGAACCACGCCCGCCACGGGCTGGCCGGCCCGGCCGGCTTGTCGTAGGCGACCAGGATTCGGTCGATGGTCTTGCCGCGGGCCACGTCCCCGATCCGGGTGACGCGCTTGTTCCACTGGTTCACCGACAGCGTCTTCGCCTCGCCCTGCGCCTGCGGGGAGACCACGGTGCTGTGCTGGTCCCGGGCCTTGAGGCCGCTGAGGAACGTGCCGTCCGTGAAGGCCAGATCGACCGAGGTGTACGTGGCCGGGTAGCTCAGGTCGCCGCGGCTGAACTCCGGGAACACCAGGTAGGACAGCTCGGTGTCCCGGTTCACCCGCAGGTTCACGTCATAGACCTTGTTGTACGTGTAGCCGCGCCCGTCCACCGCGTGCCGGCCGGCGAACTCCAGCGCCTTGAGCCCGCTGTAGCCCACGCGGGCCTTCGCGGCCGGCGCGTTGCCCGGCCCGTCCCCGATCGCGCTGCGCACCGGCTCGGGCGGCAGCGGCGTCTCGTCGCCGTCCGACAGTTGCAGGTCCGCGAGCTGCACGACGTCCGCGCCGCTGTTCGCCGTGACGGAGAGCCGGTAGTGGCGGTACTCCCCCGGCGTGGCCACGTCGTACGTGGTGGTCTCGCCGCGCTCGCCGAGCGTCTGGCCGGTGCGGGCGTCGACCGTGGTCCACGCGCTGCCGTCCGCGGAGCCCTCCAGCAGCCAGTCCCGCGGGTCGCGCTCCGGCACGTCGTTCGCGGCGGTCAGCGCGTACCGGGTGATCCGTACCGGCGCGTCCAGCTGGTAGGCGGCCCAGCCGGTGGTGGCGAAGACCAGCCACTTCGTGTCCGGGTCCGCGTCGTTGAGGTTCTCCTTCACCTCGCCGGCCCCGGTGTGCTCGCCCGAGGCCGTGATCGCGGTGACCCGCTCCGCGACCGTGCCCGGGAGACCCGGCCGCAGCCGGCCGTCCACCCCGGACGTGCGCTCCGCCGTGTCCACCCAGGTCGGCGGCGGATCGCCGCTCTCGAACAAGCTCGCGAACCGGGGCGCGGGAGCGGCCGTGGCCGGACCGGGTATCACGATCGACCCTCCGATCAGGACCAGCGACAGCGCGGCGGCGACGGGTAGACGGCGCATGAGACCTCCATCGACGGGGTTGACCCGCCCGCCATCTTCGATCGCCCGACACGGATCTGTAAAGGCGCCTTAACGAAATCCGGATCTCGCTGTGCGCGATCGCTGGTCCGGCGCAGAATGACGGATCGTGAGTACCCGACTGCGCGCCATCGCCACGGAAACGCTGGCCGTGCTGGACGCCGGCGCCTACACCGCCCCCTCCGGCGCGGTCGTGCCACTGGCCCCGCTCGTCTCCGCGGCCGTGGCCGGCACCGTCCTGCACCTGCCCGGCTCGCCGCTGCCCGCTCCGTCGGGTGACGGGCGTCCGGCCATCGTGGAGGTGACCGGCGAGAGCACGCTGTCCGCGGCGCGGCGGCTCGCGCGGGACGGCCCGGTCGCCGCGCTCGTCTTCGCGTCCGCGAAGAACCCCGGCGGCGGCTTCCGGACCGGCGCGCAGGCGCAGGAGGAGAGCGTCGCCCGGGCCAGCGCGCTGTTTCCGTGCCTGACCGCGGTGCCCGAGTTCTACGAGTTCCACCGCGCGCAGGGCGACCTGCTCTACAGCGACCGCGTGATCTACTCCCCCGGCGTACCCGTCTTCCGGGACGACAAGGGCCGCTTCCTGGAGGAGTCGCACGCGGTCTCCATGCTGACCGCCGCCGCGCCGAACCGGGGCGCGATCGCACGCGACCAGCCGGCCTCGGCCGACCGCATCGACGCGGTCCTGGCCGCCCGCGCACGCCGCGTGCTGGACGTGGCCGCCACCCACGGCGAACGCCGCCTCGTGCTGGGCGCCTGGGGCTGCGGCGTCTTCCGCAACACACCCGCGGTGGTCGCGGACGCGTTCGCCACGGCGCTGGACGCGATGCCCGGCCACTTCGACCACGTGGTGTTCGCGGTCCTCGACCGCGACCCCGCCCCGATCAGGGCGGCCTTCACCGCCCGGCTCGGTGGGCCGCCGCCGGGGCGGGGTCCGAAGCCGGCCGGATGACGCCGCCGCAGTTCGTCAGCGCATGGTCACTCGGTCGCCGAGTGAGTTCACCGAGCCGGGGCCTACCCGCAGCAAAAAAAGGGGGCACGGCTCACGCCGTACCCCCCGGGACGGGCCTCAGGCCGCGGAGGCCGCGCTGAGCTGGAGCATCAGCTGGATCTGGGCCGTGCGGGACTCGTCGATGCTCTTGGCCAGCGACTTCGCGTCCGCGTTGACGCCCTCGGCGGACTCCGTCTTGGCCATCTCGACCGCGTTGTGCTGGTGGCCGATGAACAGCGCCAGGAACGTGCCGTCGAAGTCGGCGGCGGCGGCCCCGCGCAGGGACTCGATCTCCTCGGGCGTGGTGGCGGGCAGGCCGCCGTGGTCGGCGTGCAGGTTGACGTCGGTGGCGGCGCGGTCGGCCTCGCCCCAGGAGGTCAGCCAGGACTTCATCGTGGTGATCTCGTCGTTCTGGGTGGCGACGACCGCGGACGCGAGCGTCTTGAGCTGGTCGCTGGTGGCCTTCTCGGCGGCGATCTGGGCCAGCTGCACGCCCTGCTCGTGATGGTTGACCATCATCTGCAGGAACATCACGTCGTGGTCGTTGCGCTCGCCGGTGTTGGCGGGGGCGGCCGCGGCGGTCTCGCCGGACGTGGTCGTGGGCGCATCGGGGGCGGTGCCGCAGGCGGCGAGGCCGGTGGTCAGGGCGGCGGCGGTGAGGAGGGCGGCGACGAGGCGGCGTGTCATCGTGGGCTTCCTGGTGAAGACGGGTGTGGGCGTGGAGCCGTGCGAGGCCCGCCGGTCGGAACGGGCCCCGCACGGAGAATCACTTGACCGGCAGCCAGAGCGCGAGGACCAGCGGCGGCTCCCAGCCGGGGAGCGTGGTGTGGCCCTGGCGGCACTCGTAGGTGACGCCGTTGAACGTGACCTTGTCGCCGGTCTTGTAGGCGGTCCAGCTCTTCCAGTCGGTGGCGGCGCCGCTGCCGGTGTTGCCGTTGCCGGCGGCCGGCTTGGACGTGCCGGCCGAGGGCGTCGCGGCCGGCGGCTGTACCGGCTTCTCCGGCTGCGGCTTGGCCGGGGCCGGGTTCGCGGGTGCCGGGTTCGCGGGCGCCGGGTTCGCGGGTGTGGTGCCGCCGGTGCCGCCCACGTTCAGGTCGACGCAGTTGTAGAACGCCATCGGCGTGTCCGCGATGTTCCACACGGCCAGCATCTTGATCTTGCCGGAGTAGCCGCTCAGGTTCACCTGGTGCCTCACGGTCGCGGCCGGCTGCGCGCCGTTGTCGTTGAACTCCGCGACCTTCTTGCCGCCGACGAAATACTGCCAGGTCGAGGTCTTGTGCCGGGCGGTCAGCACCCAGGTGAACGTGGTGGACGTGCCCACGTTCGTGACCGGCCAGCCGCGCGAGTCGTCGTTCAGCGCGGAGAACTGCGAGAGGCCGCCGTCGCAGCTGGCCAGCCCCTTGGTGCCCTCCACCGACTGCGGTTCGTACTGGACGTTGCCGCAGTTCTTGGCCGCGCCGCTCGCGCAGTTCGCCTGCCGGCTCGGCGGGGACGAGATGTACCCGTGCGCGCTGGCCGGCGACGCGACGACCAGCGAACCGGCGACGGTGCCCAGCGCGAGCAGGGACGTGGTGAGGGTTCTACGCATGACGAACGGTGCTCCTTCGTAGGACGGGCGCGCCTCGTGAACACCCGGCCCCTGGTGTCACTCAGCGTGGAACTCACGCTAGAAGACGGTCACCTAAAGTAAGATCATGCATTCCCTAAATCTTCTTTATGATCTTCCCGTGGCCTTCTGATCGGTCGTCCCGACAATGCGTCGCCGAGGCCCGCGGCGCCTGCCGCACCGCCCGTCGACCGCTGTGGACGCCCGCCGCACCGGATGAAGACCCACGACCAGACCCCATCAGCGGTACGAAACCCGCCCGGCCCGGCCCCACCCTGCTTCGCCGGGCCCGCACGGCCATGATTTGCGGGCATCCGGCCGAGACGTGAGCCGGCCGCCCGGTCCCGCGCCGTCGCGGTCCCGGGAGCGGCCGGAGCGGCCACGACAGTGGATCGACGACCCGGGCTCCGGCGAAGCCGGGTCGCGGCGGAGGCGCGCGGCCCGGCGTACCGTGTCAGCATTTTGGGTCTTCGGGGTGGCCCGGACGCCGGACGCCCGGGCCACGTGGGTCAGGCGCGGTCCCAGAGGGCGGGGACGTTCGGCGGGTCCCAGCCCACGATCGCGGTGTGTGACTGCTTGCAGCGGTAGGTCGCGCCGCCGTAGGTCACGGTGGCGCCGGCCGGGTAGCCCGTGCCGGCCGCCCAGGTCCCGCCCGCCGGCGGAGGCTCGGTGGTGGCGGTCGGGCGCGGCGTCGGCGTGGGGGTCGGCGTGGCCGGCGGTGGCGTCGAGCCGCCGCCGAACTGCAGGTCCACGCAGGCGTAGAAGGCGTTGGTCGTGTCGGCGATGTTCCAGACCGCGAGCACCTTCTGGCGGCCGGACCGGCCGGCGAAGTTGACCGTGTGCCGCACGGTGGCGCCCGGCTGCGCGCCGCCGTCGTTGAACTCCGCGATCCTGGTGCCGCCGATGAAGTACTGCCAGGTGCTGGTCGCGTGCCGCGCGGTCAGCACCCAGTTGAACGTGACGGTGGAGCCGACGGACGTGGCCGGCCAGCCCTTCGACTCGTCGTCGAGCTGGGCGAACCGGCCGACGCCGCCGCTGCACTGGGTACGGCCCTTGGGCGCCTCCACGGACTGCGGCTCCCACCGGATGTCGCCGCAGTTGCTGACCGCGCCGCTGGCGCAGAGCGCCTGCCGGCTCGGCGGGGAGGAGATGTAGCCGTGCGCGCTCGCCGGCGACGGGGCGGCGAGCGTGGTGGCGGCCACGGTCATCGGGGTGAGCAGGGCCAGGGTGACGAGGGGTCTCCGCATGACGGGCTCCTTCGAGTGGGGGTTCGCGGGCCGCGGCCGATGCCTGCGCGCTGCCGTGCGTGTGCACGGCGCGCTGCGGCCCAACCGCCGGTGCGCCCTCCACCCGGCGCCTGACGTACCACCGAGCGTACTGAAAACCTAATTAACAGTAAACATCGAAGCCGGTGAAGATGGGCAGGAGTTCGCGCCTCCTCGATCCACATTGATCAGGTAGAGGTACGCCTGGCAGGCGCGCGGCCTCCGCCGCTGCGCCGCCCCGAACGTGCCGCCACCGGCCCGGTACCCCGCCAGGAACTCCTCGTCGTCCTCGATCTCACCGAACGACGCCGGCGACGCGAGGTCCGGGACCGGATCTCCCCGGAACGCCCGCTCCGCGGGCCAGCGCCTCCGCCAAACCCTTCGCCGCCAGACGGTCGGCGCGCTCGTTCTCCACGTGGCCGTTGTGGCCCTTCACCCAGTGCCACTCGATCGTGTGACGGCGGCAGGCCTCGTCGAGGCGTTGCCAGAGGTCGGCGTTCTTGACCGGCTTGCGGTCCTTGGTCTGCCAGCCGTTGCGCTTCCAGCCGGTGATCCAGCTCGTGATGCCGTTGCGCACGTAGGTGCTGTCGGTGTGGATGTGCACCTCGGACGGGCGGGTCAGCGTCTCCAGCGCCTCGATCGGCGCCATCAGTTCCATCCGGTTGTTGGTGGTCTCGCCCGGGTCGCCGCCGCACAGCTCACGCTCGTGCCGGCCGTATCGCAGCAGCGCGCCCCAGCCGCCGGGTCCCGGGTTCCCCCGGCATGCGCCGTCCGTAAAGATCTCCACCACGGTCATGGCGGGATCGTGCCAGACCACCGCGGGCGGCGTTTCCGCAGGTGCCCGGTTTTTGTCGCACGGGTCCTATACAACTACGGGCACTTGTTCGTGAGGAGGACTGGTTGTGACAAGCGATGGCGTCGCCTACGAGCGGCGCAGCGCAGCGCCCGTCGTCGCGCCGGCACGGCCGCGGAAGCTGGCCAAGGTGCCGTTCGTGGAGCTGGCGGAGGGGCGCCTGCAAGGGGTGGTGTCCAGCGGCTCGGACATCGAGCGGGTGTACGTGTCGTCGGTGACCGCGGGCGAGCACGGGCTGAGCTGCAACACCAACAACAACCGTCCGTGCGGCGGGCTCGGCGGCGGTTCCTGGGCGTGCAAGCACATCCAGGCGCTGGTCGCCGAGGCCGAGTTGCAGTACGGCACGGACCGCGTCGCCCGCTACCTGAAGGTGGAGGTGGCCGAGGGCGCGAGCGTGATGTCCGCGCTGAAGACCACCACCGCGCCGAACCGGGCGGCCGAGGTGTTCGCGAGCTTCCTGCGCCACCTGGCCTACCTGGAGCTTCCGGCCAGCACCGATCCGCTGCCCGAGCTGCAGTGGTTCCCGGCCGCCGGGGCGGTGCGCTGATGCTGGCGGACGCGCTGCGCGCCGCCCCGGCCGGGGTCGACGACGCGATCGCGCTGGTCGACGGCCTGGACGACGCGCTCACCCACGGTCTCGCCCGGATCGACGAGGAGCGCGCGGCGGCGCTGGAGGAGCTGGCGGCCGCGTTCGCCGGGTCGCCGCTGGCCGACCGCGTCGCCGACTCCGTCGGAAAGATCCTCGCGGGTACGGTGACGGACGAGCACCTGGTCGCGCTGGCCGGTGCCCGCGCCGCGCTGCTCGGCGCCGCCCACGACGCGCTGCTCGGCGCGGTGGACGCGGCGCTGGGGCGCACCCGGGCGGTCTGGGACGCCACGCCGCTGACCGGCGACGAGCCGGGGCTGCTGGCCGGCGGACGCTCCTGGCTGCGCGAGCTGGCCATCGCGGGCTGGCGCGGCGTCGACCACGAGCTGGCCGCCGCGGGTGGGCAGGCGGTGGCGGCGCTGCTGGCCGACCCGGCGCGGCGCCGGCTGGCGGTGCTGCTCGACGGCTTCGCCGGTGAGCTGCGCGCCTGCGCGCCGGTGGCCACGCTGGACCGGGTGCCGGTGCGCCGCTGGTCCGACCTGTGGACGCGCGCGCTGCTGCTCTCCCAGGACGGCTACCCGGCGTGGGAGTCGGCTCCGGTCAGCGGCCGGCTGCTCTACCTGGGCGCGGACCTGCACGAGCACCCGACCGTGTTCCGCGCGCAGGTGCACGCGCTGCTGGAGACCGGCGACGAGGTGCGCGTGGTCCGCACCAGCGTCGCGGCGGCGAAGGTGGACACGATCACCGGCCCGTCCGCGTGGCGGATGCTGGCCGGGTTCCCGATCTTCCGCGCCATGGTCACCGGGCACACCGCCGCGGAGATCGACGGCATGGCGCTCACGCCGGCCGGCGACCTGATCTGGGACGAGGAGCGCGCCACCGTCGGCGAGGCCACCGATCCGCTCACCACCGCGCGGGTCAGGCTGTCCGCCGCCACGCTGCCGGCGGTCCCGCCGCTGGACCGGCACCCGGCCACCATCGCCACGCCGGTGCTGCTGGAGGGCGGCTTCGACCTCGGCGGCGGCGTCACGGTCGCGGTCGACCACGACCGGCTGCCCGCGGCCGGGCCGCTCACCCCGGCGCTGGCCGACGCGGCCACCACCTGCCTCGGCCTGCTGCGCTGGGACGGTGGCCGCTGGTCCGTGCAGCCGCTGGCGGTGCAGGCGACCGTGAAGAAGAACCAGGTCACCGTGCACACCGGCGCCTGGGCGAACGGGCCGGACGACCCGAAGGCGGCGAAGGCGGAGGCGGCGGCCGGGACCGCGGTCGACGTGCTGCGCGAGCGCGCGGGAAGGCTGCTGCGGAAATGACCGTCAGTGACGAGAATCGGCGGCAGGTGCTCTACTGGCGGCTGCTGGCCCGGCTGTTCGACCCGGAGGAGCAGGCCTCGCTGGAGTCGGCGAGCGTGGCGATCGTGGACGACCTCGGACTGCCGTCGCTGCTGCTCGACCCGTCCGTCTCGGTGGACAGCGTGGTGCAGCGGTTCCCCGACCTCGAGACCGAGATCGACGGGCTGATGGCGCCGGTGGCCGACGACCGGTCCGGTGAGGTGCGCCGGGCCGCCCTGGTGTCGAAGCTGCTGCTCAACGTGTTCGCCACCGGCAGCGGCAACGTCTCCGCGGAGCAGTTGGCCCGCTGGCAGTCGGACGCGGGCTGGTTCGAGCGGGCGCTGGGCTGCGAGCCGGGCGCGCTGCGCGGCCGGGCCGCGGCCACCGGCGCGGGCGGCGGGTCCGGTGACGCCGGCGGATACGGCGAGGGCGGCGCGCCGTCGTTCGGTGCGCCGGCCGGCAACGGCCCGGGCAGCGGTTCCAACGTCAACCTCGGTCCGGCGCTGGCCGCGATCGAGGCCGACCTGATCAAGCGCATGCAGCTGCGCGAGGTGCTGGCCGATCCACGGCTGGCGAAGAAGCTCACGCCCAGCATGTCGCTGATCGAGCAGTTGCTGCGGGACAAGGACAACCTGGACGGCGTGGCGCTGGCGAACGCGAAGGCGCTGATCCGCCGGTTCGTCGACGAGGTGGCGCAGGTGCTGCGCACCCAGGTGGCGCAGGCCAGCACCGGCACGATCGACCGGTCCATCCCGCCGAAGCGGGTGTTCCGCAACCTCGACGTGGACCGGACCATCTGGAAGAACCTGCCGAACTGGAGCCCGGAGGACGAGCGTCTCTACGTCGACCGGCTCTACTACAAGCAGACCGCCAAGCGCGTGGAGCCGGCCCGGCTGATCGTGGTGGTGGACCAGTCCGGCTCGATGGTCGACGCGATGGTCAACTGCACCATCCTGGCCTCCATCTTCGCGGGCCTGCCCAAGGTCGACGTGCACCTGATCGCGTACGACACGCGTGCGCTGGACCTCACCACATGGGTGCACGACCCGTTCGAGGTGCTGCTGCGCACCCAGCTCGGCGGCGGCACGGACGGGACGGTCGCGCTCGACCTGGCCCGCCCGAAGATCGTCGACCCGCGCAACACCGTGGTCGTCTGGATCTCCGACTTCTACGAGTGGCGCGAGCAGGCCTGCTGGGACGGCTTCTCCGCGATCCACCGCTCCGGCGCCCGGTTCATCCCGGTCGGCTCGGTGAGCAGCGGCGGCCAGCAGTCCGTCAACCCGTGGTTCCGGCAGCGGTTCAAGGATCAGGGCACCCCGGTGCTCTCCGGCCGGATCAAGAAGCTCGTCACCGAGCTCAAGAACTTCCTCGTCTAAGACACCCAAGGAGTAAGAGACACATGAGCAACGAGCTGCTGCGCGCCCCGGCCGAGGTCAAGTACGCGGACGAGCTGGACTGGCTGGAGTCGGTCGACGACGGGCCGAAGCCGTTCTCCTGGCGGCTCAGCCCGAAGATGGTGCGCCTGTTCATCCTCGGCTCCGAGCGCGCCGACGGGCTGGACCGGGAGATCCCGCAGAAGTGGTTCGGCGACCGCAGCTTCGTCGAGCGGGCCATCGTCACGCTGGCCTCCGACCGCGGCCTGCTGCTGATCGGCGACCCCGGCACCGGCAAGAGCTGGCTGGCCGAGCTGCTGGCGGCCGCGATCAGCCGGAACTCGACGCTGGTGGTGCAGGGCACCGCGGGCACCACCGAGGACCACATCAAGTACTCGTGGAACGTCTCGATGGTGATCGCGAAGGGCCAGTCCCGGCAGTCGATGATCCCGTCGCCGATCATGACGGCGATGGAGAACGGCGTGATCGGCCGGTTTGAGGAGCTGACCCGCTCGACCAGCGACGTGCAGGACGCGCTGATCTCGATCCTGTCCGAGAAGTACGTGTCCATCCCGGAGCTGGACGAGGACAACATCGTCTTCGCCAAGCCCGGCTTCTCGATCATCGCCACGGCGAACAGCCGGGACCGGGGCGTCAACGACCTCTCGTCCGCGCTGAAGCGGCGCTTCAACTTCGTCCGCATCCCGGTGGTGACGAACAAGAAGAGCGAGGCGGAGATCGTCCGGTTCCGCACCGAGGAGCTGCTGCGCCGGCACAACATCGAGCTGGAGGTGCCGCCGACGCTGCTGGACGTGCTGCTCCAGTCGTTCGCGGACCTGCGCGCCGCGTCCGCGTCCGCGACCAGCGACGACGAGCGCCTGGAGTCCGCGTTGTCCACCGCCGAGCAGATCGGTGTGCTGGAGGACGCGATCCTGCACAGCAACTTCTTCGGCGCCGCCGCGCTCACCTCGCAGACACTGGCGTCCTCGCTGGTCGGGTCGCTGGCTCGGCGCAGCCCGGAGGACCTGGCGATCCTGAACAAGTACTGGCACGGCGTGATCGAGCCGCGCAGCAAGGACGCGGGTGGCGAGTGGAACGGATTCCTGGAGGGCGGTCGTCAGGCGATCGCCACCCTGTCGTGAGCGGCCCGTTCGATGCCCTCCGGACGCAGTTGCTGGGCGCCGCCGAGGCGCTCGCCGGCGGCCCGGCCACGCTGCCGGACATCCTCAGCGGGATCGTCGACGACGTGGATCACGCTCTCCGTGAGCCGCTCGAGATCTTCCCGGTCTGCCACCACTCCCCGGCCTCCGCGCTGGCGATGGTGCGCCGGCTCCGGGAGAAGCAGCCGAAGGTGATCTACCTGGAGCTGTGTGAGGACCTCACGCCGCTCCTGACCGAGCTGCGCAACTGCCGGCTGCCGGTCGCGCTCCAGGCGTTCGCGTCCGAGCTGGACGGGTTCCCGAAGGAGTCGGCGCCGCTCTCCGTCATCGCGCCGATCACCGAGGCCTCGGCGGAGTACCAGGCGATCTCGTACGCGCTGGAGACGCCGGGCGTGGAGCTCGTCCTGGTCGACCGGTCCACCGACCACGTCTTCCAGTGGCAGCCGGACGCGTCCGCCGCGCACGACCAGCCGGAGGAGGCGGAGGACGACCTGCACGGCGACGCGGTCGGCGTGGAGATCGGCGACCTGCGGCCCCGGTTCGCCGAGCTGGAGGAGCACCTGCTGCACCACGGCCGGGTCCGGCACTGGTCGGAGTGGTGGGACCAGTACGTGGAGCAGCCGCTCGCGGGCGCGGACTACGACACGTACCGGCAGGTCATGGTCCTGATCGGCTCCCTGTTCCGGCGGCTGGCGCCGCACGATACCCGGCGGTACGCGTCCGACGAGGACCGCGAGCGCTACATGTGGACGCGGATCCGGCAGCACCTGGCCGCGAACGACCTGGACCGGGCCGACGCGCTCTACGTCTGCGGCGCGTTCCACGCGGCGAGCCGGCTCGCGGAGGTCGGATCGGAGCCGGGCACGCCCGACTTCGACATCACGCCGCGGACCGCGACGAAGTGGCTGTACGGCCTGATCCCGTCCAGCCACTCCGCGATCGAGGCGCAGTTCGGGCTCGCGCCCGGCTCGGTGTCGATCGCGGCCGCCACCTGGCAGAAGAACCTCGGCCGGACCCGCCTGAAACCGTTCCAGCTGGCCGGGCAGAAGGGCCGGAAGCCCGCGAGGCTGCCCGCGCCGGTCGCCGCACCGGGGCCGGTCGAGGACCAGCTCACCGGCTACCTGTCCGGGCCGCCCGCGCTGGACGGGCTGGACGAGGAGGAACTGCGCGGCTGGTGCGTCGACATCGTCCGGCTCGCCCGGCGCAACGGCTACCTGGCCAGCACCGCGGACGCGATCGCGGTGTTCGAGACGTCGATCCTGCTCGCGGGCATGCGCGGGCGGGCGCGGCCGACGCCGTACGACTTCCAGGACGCGGCCGTCACCTGCATCGAGAAGGACACCGTGCCCGGCCGCCGGGACGTGCGCCGGCTGTGCGAGATCCTGCTCGGCGGCGACCGGGTCGGCCAGGTCGGGTACGACGCGCTGCCGCCGCTGGCCCGCGACGTCTACGACCGGCTCGCCCCGCTCGGCCTCAACCTCGAGCAGCGCAGCATCCAGCGCGCGCTGCTCGACCTGGCGGCCCGGCCCGAGCTGGCGGCCTGCTCGCGGTTGCTCTGGATGCTGCGCTACCTGCTGCCCGACCACGCGGTCCGGCCGATCATGGGATCGCGGAAGCTGGGCGAGCGGCACATCCAGGAGAGCTGGGACCTCGACCTCGGCCGCCACCAGCGGACCATCATCGAGCTGGGGTACGAGGGCGTCACCGTGGAACAGGTGCTGGAGCAGCGCCTGCGCCGCGCCGCCTGGGACCCGAAGGCGACCGCCGCCACCGCGCTCACCGCGGTCGAGGACTCACTGCTGTTCCTGGACAGCCCGCGCCTGACCGACGAGCTCGGCGCGCGGGCGGTGGAGCTGCTGGCGGCGGAGCGTACCGTCGACGAGGCACCGGCCGTGCTGCGCCGCATCCGGCGGCTGCTCGCGCACTACCGGGCCACCACGCCGGTGCTGCCCGCCTGGTGCGAGTCGTTCGTCCGGACCGGGTACGCGCACTACTGCACGCTGCTGCCGACCGCGTTCGTCGCGGACGACACCGGCGTGCGGCAGGTCGGCGCCATGCTGGGCTTCCTGTTCAGCATGGAGAGCCTGGCGCTGTCCCTCGGCTGCGACCGCGCCCAGCTGGAGCTCGCGGTCCGGCAGTCGCACCCGGAGCACCCGGCGAAGATCGCGCTGCTCTGGGCCGCGCTGCACCAGCTCGGCGCGCTGCCGCTGGCCGGCCTGCGCGCCACCGTCGACGACCTGCTCGGCAACCCGCTGGTCGTGCCCGCGTTCCCGCAGTACGTGGCCGGTTTCATCCAGTCCCTGGAGTCGGTGCCGCGGCTGGCCCCGTTCGTGGTCGAGACGCTGTCCAAGGCGTTCGCCCGGCTGCCCGACCCGATCCTGCTGCCCTGGCTCCCCACGCTGATCACCACGCTGAAGGACCAGGCCGCCGAACTGGTGCCGGTGCTGACCCGCGAGGCCGGCCGCACCTTCCCCGGCACGCTGCCCGCGGTGGACTCCTGGGTCGCGCCGTGGAACGCACCACCGCGCAAGCCGCGCGCCACCGCACCCGCGGCGGCACCGGCCCGGGGCGCGGCCGGCACGCTGCTGGCCGCGCACCCGTCCAGCACCGACGCGGTCGCCGGCCTGCTCGGCTGCGCCGGCGAGTGGTCCGCCGCGCCGGAGGGAGCCACCGGCACCGCGGTGGCCGCGTTGCTCGCCGCGCATCCGCAGCCGGCGGAGGCGGTGGCGCTGCTGGTCTAGTCACGGCCGGCCCGGCCGGGAATTCACATTCCGGCCGGGCCGGCTGCCCTACGGTGTACCGCATGCGGATTTTGATCTCTGCCGATATGGAAGGCGTCTCCGGGATCGTGCACGTCGCGGAGACCAACCCCGAGCGGTACGACTACGAGCGTGGCCGGGTGCTGATGACCGCCGAGGTCAATGCCGTGATCGAGGGGGTGTTCGACGCGGAGCCGGAGGCGGACGTGCTGGTCGCGGACGCGCACGGCACGTTCCGGAACCTGCTGCCGGAGGAGCTGGACGAGCGGGTGCGCGTGGTGCGCGGCCGGCCCCGGCCGCTGGGCATGATGGCGGGGCTGGACGGGCGGACCGACCGGGTGATGTTCGTCGGCTACCACGCGCGCGCCGGGACCGGCCCGGCCGTGCTGGCCCACACGATGAGCGACGCGGTGCTGTCCGTGCGGCTGAACGGCCGCACGGTCGGGGAGATCGGACTCAACGCGGCGCTGGCCGGGCACCACGGCGCGCCGGTCGCGCTGATCGCCGGCGACGACGTGGCCTGCGCGGAGCTGGCGGACCTGTCGCCGGAGTCGGTGACCGTGCCGGTCAAGGAGGCGGTGGGGCAGATCGCCGCGGTCACCACGCATCCGGCCGTGACGCGCCGGCGGCTGCGGGAGGCGGCGGCGTCCGCGGTCCGGAAGCGGATCGCCCCGGTCGTCATGGACGGGCCGGTCGCGCTGGAGGTGGACGTCATGGGCCCGGCCGTGGTCGACCTGGCGACGCTGATCCCCGGCGCGCGGCGTGCCCCGGGTGCGCGGACCGTCACGTTCGCGGCGCGGGACCTGGCCGAGGCGTACCAGGTGGTGGCGTTGATCGTGGCGCTCGGGCAGGTCCCGCTCCGGTAGCGGCCACGATCGTTTCGAGTCGCCCGCGATCGGGCAGTCGTCGGATGACCGACGGATCTGGAGGTACGCGTGGACGAGGACCCGCTCAAAGATGAGGCAGCGCGGCTGTTCGCCGTCCACCGCGACCTGGTCGCCGAGGCCGGGGCGGAGGCGGAGGCGCGGGTGGCGACCGTGACCTCCGGCTACCGGCGCCTGGCCGAGGCCGCGGCCGCGGTGGAGCAGGCGGGGCGGGCCTGGGACGCGGCCCGCGAGGCCCGCGCGCTGATGCCGGCGAACCCGGCGCTGGCGGCCGCGGCGGACCAGGCCGAGGAGGCGTACTTCTCGGCCGACGCCCAGCACCGGGACGTGGTCGCCGAGGTGACGCCCGCGCAGGAGCGGGCGATGGCCGGGCTGGTCGCGGACCTCACCGCGGTCGCTGCCGCGAACACCGCGTTCCGGGCCGCGCAGGACGCCTACTTCGCGGCCATGGCGCGGCACCCCGGTGAGCAGCGCTGATACGCCCCTGGCCTGCCCATACGGCGTACCGACGTTATCTGATTTTGATCTTTGACCGTTCGGCTCAGGGCGGTGACCGCTCGGCGATCACTCAACATCGAACCCGGCGACAGGGAACTAGTTTGCCGGGGAGATACCGCCCGATGTGGGGAGGTTTTACCAACATGGCGCTGCTGTCCGCACTCGACCGCCAGCACACCATCGCGCCGCCGGGGTATTCCCGGTGGCTCATTCCGCCGGCGGCGCTCGCGGTGCACCTGTGCATCGGGCAGGCGTACGCCACCAGCGTGTACAAGACCTCGCTGATCAACCACTTCGACGCCTCGCAGACCGCGATCGGCGTCATCTTCAGCATCGCGATCGTGATGCTGGGCCTGTCCGCCGCCGTCGGCGGCACCTGGGTGGAGCACAACGGGCCGCGCAAGGCCATGTTCGTCTCCGCCTGCTTCTGGGCGTCCGGCTTCCTGGTCGGCGCGCTCGGCATCGCCACCACGCAGCTGTGGCTGGTCTACCTCGGGTACGGCGTGATCGGCGGCATCGGCCTGGGCATCGGCTACATCTCGCCGGTGTCGACGCTGATCAAGTGGTTCCCGGACCGCCCGGGCCTGGCGACCGGCATGGCGATCATGGGCTTCGGCGGCGGCGCACTGGTCGCCAGCCCGCTGTCCCGGCAACTGCTGTCGTTCTACGACCCGAACTACGACCCCGGCAACGCCGCGTCCGTGGCATCCGGCGGCGCGCTGGTCTCGCTGTTCCTCACGCTCGGCATCGGCTACTTCCTGATCATGATGTTCGGCGTGTTCAACGTGCGGGTGCCGCGCGAGGGCTGGAAGCCGGAGGGCTGGGACCCGTCGACCGTGACCGCGAAGCCGCTGGTCACCACCGCCAGCGTGTCCGCCGCGAACGCGATCAAGACGCCGACGTTCTGGCTGCTCTGGATCGTGCTGTTCTGCAACGTCACGGCCGGCATCGGCATCCTGGAGCAGGCCTCGCCGATGATCCAGGACTTCTTCCGGGAGAACGGCACCTCCACGGTGGCGGTCGCGGCGGCCGGCGGCTTCGTCGGCCTGCTGTCGCTGTTCAACATGGCCGGCCGGTTCGTCTGGTCGTCGACGTCCGACCTGATCGGCCGCAAGCCGATCTACATGCTGTACCTGGGCCTCGGCATGGTGCTCTACGCGACGCTGGCCGCGGTCGGCAACACGCACACCGCGCTGTTCGTGCTGCTGGCAGGCGTGATCCTGTCGTTCTACGGCGGCGGGTTCGCGACCATCCCGGCGTACCTGCGGGACATCTTCGGCACCTACCAGGTCGGCGCGATCCACGGCCGGCTGCTGACCGCCTGGTCCGCCGCGGGCGTGGCCGGGCCACTGATCATCAACGGGTTCCTGGACGCGCAGGGCAAGCCCGGCACGCTCACCGCGGACGCGTACCGGCCGGCGCTGTTCACCATGGTGGGCGTGCTGGCGATCGGCTTCATCGCGAACCTGCTGGTCCGTGCGGTCCCGGAGAAGTACCACGAGCCGAGCAAGCCGGCCGACCCGGTCCTGGCCGGCGCCGGCACCGAGGGGAGCAAGGATGTCTGAGGATACGACGAAGCCGGCCGGCCAGGGCGTCCGCCTGATCGTGTCGTGGCTGCTGGTCGGGGCGCTGCTCGCCTACGGCGTGATCCAGACCGGCATCACGGCGGCACGGCTGTTCACCAGCTGACGTAACGGATCGGCACATCGGCCGGCTCGGTCCCCCAGCGGACCGGGCCGGCCGTTTCCGTCTCGTGGCGCGGCCGGCCGAGATTCACCGGTGGTCGCGAAGCCGGTCCGTGCCGCGCGTCGCGAGCTCGGGCGGCGGCCGATCCCCGACGCGGCGCTCGGCGAACGGGTTGCCCGGCGCCGCCACGGAACCGGCCCGCGGCTCCGGCCGGATCGGCGACCGAAATCGCAGGTCACCGGCGGCCGGGGCGGCTTGGGGAATATTCTTGAACAGACCGTCCCGACCCCGTGACCGCCCGTAGTCGGCACTTACCGCGGGGCCGCCCATGGTGCGGACGGTATCCCGCCCGGTCGCTATGAGGTTTCCCGGAACGCTCAGGACACGCCGTCCTCCTGCCGACCGTGACAACGAACCCCTCGACCGGGCGTGAGCGCGTCCGGTGGATCAACCCGTATTCCCGCGGAAGGCGTGCCGATGTCCACGGAATCCTTCACCCCCGCGCGGCAGCAGCCCGACCCGCCGCCGCCGGGGCAGCCGGGTGCGGCGTCATCAGCGGAGTCAGACCTGGTCAGCGCGGCCGGTCTGGTCCCGCCGCCGCCCGGACCGCCCATCCCCCACCCCACCAACGGCCCGCTGGCGCCGGTGGACGAGGACGCGGCCCAGCCCCGGCTCGCGTCCCCGGACGAGGCAAGCGCGTTCCCGCTACCCCGCCGCGAGCGCGGCGCCCAGCTGCCGACCGGCAGCTGGCAGGCCTTCGCCAAGCCCAACCCGGCCGCCATCGACGCGGCGAACGCGCTCATCTCGGGCGTGGGCGTGCCCGGCGCGGGCCCGGCACAGCCGGCGGAACCGCTGCGGGCACGCGCGGCGGTGGACGCGGCGAACGCGCTGCTCTCCGGCGGGGGGGCGAGCGTTTCCGACGCGGCTTCCTCGGGCGCGGGTGTTTCCGACGCGGGTGTTTCCGACGCGGGTGTTTCCGACGCGGGTGTTACCGGCGCGGGTGTTACCGGCGCGGGTGTTACCGGCGCGGGTGTTACCGGCGCGGGTGTTACCGGCGCGGGTGTTACCGGCGCGGGTGTCGCGGAGGCGGGCGTTCCGGGTGCGGACGTCGCGCACGCGCGCGTTGCAGGGGCGGACGTCGTGGGCGCCGGCGTCGCGGGCTCCGGGATGCGGGCTGCCGCTGGAGCGGCGGACATGCGGGACCCGCTGGTGGACGAGCCGGACTTCGACGAGAGGGACATGCCGACTGCCGGATTCCGCCCGCCGGACGCGGTGACCCCGTCCGCGAGCGGCGCCCTCGCACCAGCGGCAGGCGACGCTCCGGCGGCAGGCGCCGGATCGGCGACAGGCACCGGATCGGCAGCAAGCACCGGACCGGCAGCAAGCACCGGACCGGCAGCAAGCACCGGACCGGCAGCAAGCACCGGACCGGCAGCAAGCACTGGATCGGCGGCAGGCAACGCATCGGCGGCTGCCAGCGCATCGACCGCAGGCAGCATGCCGGCTCAAGAGGGCACACCGGCGGCAGACGCCGCGCCGATCGCAGACAGCACGCCGGCCCCAGAGGGCGCACCTGCGGCAAACGGCGCCCCGGCCGCGGGTAGCCCACCGGCCGCGAGCGACGCCTCCGCCGCGGGCGGAGCCACGATCAAGAACCCGGCCGGCGGTACCGGGTACCGGCCGCCGAAGCCGGTGAAGGCCACCTCAACCGGCACGGAGGAAACCTCGTCCGACGGGTCGGCGAACCGGACCCGGTCGGCGCGCCGCGCCGCCGGGCGGGACGCGGCCGCGTCTTCGCAGACCGCTCCCACCTCGCCCGGCACGGACGGCGAGCACGGCCGACGGCCCTCCGAGGCCGCGCCGGCGTTCCGCCCGGCCGGTCCGGCGCTGCGGCGCCTGGAGGCGGGCAGCACCGCGTCCGCGCCCCGGCACGGGGCCGGCGCACGCCCGGCGGCCGGGGGCGACACCCCGGCCGGGACGGAGACGGGCGGCATCGGCACGCCGGCCGCCCGTCCGGGCACGTCCCCGGCGTTCCGTCCCGCGCGGGCGGCATTCGCCGGGCGCGACGACGCTGCCGGCACGCCCGGCGAGGCGGCCACACCGACCGGCGAGACCAGCGGCACGACCGCCGCGTCCACCGGCGCGGCGTCGGGCCTGCCCGGCACCGCGCCCACGCACGGCATCGCGACCGCCCACGGCGACGCGACCATGCCCGGGACGCCGCCGGGCGGTACAGCCATGCCCGGCGATCCGGCGGCGCACGGCGCCCCGGCGGCGCACGGCAGCCCGGCCACGCACGGCAAGCCGGCCACGCACAGCGGCTCGGTCTCGCACGGCCACGCGACCGCGCACGGCAACCCCGCCACGCAGGGCAGCCCGGCCACGCAGGGCAGCCCGGCCACGCAGGGCAGCCCGGCCACGCAGGGCAGCCGGGCCACCCGGACCGCCACCGCGCACGGCAGCCCGGCCGCGCACGGCAGCCCGGCCACACACGACAGCCCGGCCACACACGGCAGCCCGGCCACGCAGTCCACGGCGCACGGCGACGCGACCACCCACGGCAACCCGGCCGCACCGGCCACCACAAGCACGCACGGCGACGCGACCACCCACGGCACCGCGGCCTCGCCCGGGGGCGCGGGACACACCGTCGCGGCCGGGGACGGGGCCAAGGCCGCCGACGCGCCCGCGCGGACGCCCAAGCCGCTCCCCGCGCTCCGGCAGGTCCCCGCCCCCGCGCCCGCCCCGGGCGACGAGGCCGTGGAGAAGTCCGCCGACGACGGTGACGCCGCGGTCGCGGAGGAGGAGGCCGCGGAGGCCCGGCGCCGGGAGGACCGGGCCGCGCTGCGCCGTGCCCAGATCCTGCTGGCGCAGGGTGACGCCCGGTCCGCGCTCGCCGAGGCCGGTCCGGCCATGGCGCGCCAGGCGTCCGACGCGGACGTGTGGCTGCTGATGGCCCGGATCCGGATCGCGCTGGACGACATCCCGGGTGCGCTTCGGGCGACCGAGACCGCGACCGCGCTGAAGCCGGGGAACGCGGCTACCTACGCCGTGATCAGTGACGCGCTGTCCGCGGACGGCCGGCACCAGGACGCGATCGCGGCCGCGCGGGCCGCGCTGGAGGCGGAGCCGGGCAACCCGCACTGGCAGCACCTGGTCGCGACGCGCCTGGTCGAGGCCGGCGAGGACCGGGCCGAGGCGGACAAGCTGGCCCGCGCCGCGGTCGCGGCGATGCCGGACGATCCGGCGTTCCAGGCGACGGCCGTGCTCACCCAGGGTTCGCGGCACCGCCGCGGGCGTGGTGGCGCGGACGCGGACCCGGACGTGGAGGAGCCGAAGCGCGGCGAGATCGAGAGGGCGCCGGTCCGCAAGTGGGGCTGGGGCAAGCCGCTCGCGCTCCCGGCCGGTCCGTCGGCGGCGAGCCCCGCACCGTCCGAGCCGATCGTCGACTTCGTCGAGTCGCTGAAGGACGACCGAGTGGTGGACGGTGAGGCGGTGGAGACCGTCGCGGAGGAGAGGACCGCGCCGTCGTACCGCCCGCCGCGCCCGATGCCGAAGCTGGTCACCGAGGACCCGGGCGACAAGCCGTGGCAGCGCGGCGGCCCGGCGTCGATGACCGGCACGATGCGCCCGGGCGGCCCGGACTGGTCCGCGCTGACGAACGGCCGCCCCTGGCAGCAGGGCACCGGCGCGTTCGCGATGGTCCCGTCCGGCGCGTCCGCGGTCCGCTGGCCGATGGGCCGGGTGGGTCTGGTCGGCGCGCTGGGCGCGGGCGTCACGTACGCCTGCCTGGTCTGGAATTTGACCGAGACGGCCCGGATCGCGGCCGCGATCGCGCTGATCACGATCGTGCTGATGGCGGTCCAGTACGTGTGGTCGCTCGGCGCGGACGGCCGGCGCGGGCTGGGCCGCGCGCTGAGCTCGGTCCGCCGCGTGCTGGCCGCCGTACTCGGCATCGGTGGCGTGGTGGCGCTGGGCCTGGCCGCGGCCGGCACCGACGCCCGCATGCCGTGGATGCTGGCCGGCGCCGCCGCCGCGTGCGTGCTCGCCGCGGTGATCGCCGCGACCGAGCCGCGCTCCCGGCGCCGCACCCCCGGCCAGCGCTGACCGGACACGACGACGCCCCGCCCCCGGCGACGACGCCGGGCGGCGGGGCGTACTGACGACCGGTACGGGAATCACACCGCCCGGCCGGATCGACGGGCTCCGCCCTCGGGTCAGGAGGGCGGAGCCCGGAACCCGTCCATCAGCCGGCGGAAGAAGCCACCCTCGGGCGGCAGCGCCGGCCCGCGCATCGGCGGCGTCGTCACGCGCCGCCCGATCGGCTGGTCGTAGTCGGTGTGCGCGATCGCCTCGACCGTCTGCTCCGGCGTGAAGCCGTCCGACCCCTCGATCGTCGGCACGAACCCGACCAGCACGCCGTTGCGCAGCACCTGCGCCTCGAGGCCGGCCGTGCCGTCCGTGTCCCAGACCGCCTCGCGCCCGTCCGGCAGGCTGACCCGGATGCCGAACTGGGTCTGCCCGGCGCGGGCCAGTTGGAGATGCGCCGGCACGCCACGCGCCCGGAGCCGGTCCACCACCCATCGTGCTCTGTGTTCGTCCACCTCCCGGACCGTAACGCGGCACGCTGAGAGGTGGCTGTGCTACGTGGCGCGTACGTACGCCTGGTGCGCGGACCCGTCGCTCAGCGCCCGCACCAGTGCCTGAACCTCGTGGTCGGGCGCGGGCCGGCCCGTGTAGAGCGTGAAGCCACGGTCCACGTCGAGCCGCCACCCGAGCCCGTCCGCCCGCCCGTCCGTGGCCCAGCCGGGCAGTTCGGACGCCGTACCCTCGTCGGTCAGGGCGTTGAGGTCGACGAACCGTTCCAGGCACGGGCCGGAGCCGGTCAGCATCAGGTAGAGGTCGTGCGACGGGCCGGGCACCGCGTAGCGCAGACCGGCCGCGAGACAGTCGGGGATGCTCAGGTGGGCGCGGCCGAGCGCGGCGGCCAGCGTGACCGTGCCGCGGTCGGCGGGGTACGCGCGTGGGTCGCGGCCGGGGCCGGGCGCGCGCGACAGCATCACCAGGACCGCGGCGACGAGCGCGGCCGCGACCACCGTGGTGACGACGACCGTGGCCCGTGAAGTCCGCATGATTCCCATAGTGCCGCAGCCCGGCGGTCCGCGCTGTGAAGGAATCGTGCAGGTCAGTGCGCGTCGGAGATCGCTCGCGGCCGGGCGGGCTCAGCCGTTCCAGGGCAGGCCGAGGCGGGGGAAGACGCGGGACAGCACCGGTTCGTAGTGGTCGGCCCAGTCGACCGCCGGCAGGTCGGCGATCGGGGTGAAGACCATGGCGGCGCCCTCGTTGCACCGCACGCGCTCCTGGGTGGCGGTGGTGTGGCCGAGGTAGATCGCGTACTCGGTGAGCGTGCCGGTGTTGCGCACGGACGGGGCCACGCCGTGCCAGATCAGGTCTAGGTCGCCGTCCGGGCGCAGGCCGGTCTCCTCCTCCAGTTCGCGCGCGGCCGCCTCCGCCGGCGTCTCCCCCGGCTCCACGGCCCCGCCCGGCAGGCACCAGCGGTGCGGCGCGACGGTGGTGTTGCCGTCCCGCAGTTGCAGGAGCACGCGCTGGTGCGGATCGCGGAGCACGACGCCGGCGACGGTCAGGGAGATCTCGCTCATGAGCGCGACCCTACCGCTCGGTCGAATGCCTCCCGGCCGATGACTGTTCGGCTGAAAAATCCGCCTTGTCGGGATGAGGCCCGGCGACAGTGTGACGATGCCGGTGGAGATGCCGGGAGGACGCCGTGCTGAACAGCAGACTGAGACGGCGCGACCGGGCCGGTCGCTCGCCCGCGCGCCGGCCCCGCGGCGCGGCGGACGTGGTGCACACGTGGTTCGTCGCCGTCACGCTGATCGCGAGCGTCGTCGCGCTGGCCGTCGGGCTGTACGCCGCCTGGGTGGGCCTGGACAACATCGTCAGCACGCTGACGATGCTGATCGGCGTGTCCGGGGTGGGGCTGACCGCGGTGCAGACCGTGCCCGCGATCGTGCGGCACGTCCGGCAGGCGTGGCGGCCGGTCGGCTACCTGCTGGTCGCCGCCCTGGTCGTGGCGACGTCGTACGCGACCTGGGTGGTCGCCCACAAGCCGGTCATCAAGATCGCGGTGAGCATGCCGTTCCTGGACGTGGACCCGCGGGACGCCCGGGCCGTGCTGCGCGGCGTGGGTCTCGCGGTGGCCGCGGAGCAGTTCGTCGCGGACGGCGTACCCATCGAGATCGTGCCGTTCGACGATCACGACCTCGCGGGCGGCGTCACCTACATGTCGCCGGACGGCAGCCATCTCGCGGGGAAGGCCGACGGCCTGCGCACGGTGCTCGACGACGCGCAGATCGCCGGCGTCATCGGGCCGTTCCACAGCGACACGGCTCTGGAGGAGATCCCGGTCGTGTCAGCGGCCGGCATCCCGATGATCAGCCCGTCGAACACGCTCACCTGCCTGACGCATCGGGGTGAGGTCTGCGAGTCGACGCCCATCCCGCGGGACAGCACGTACTTCCGGATGGCGGTGACCGACGAGGTCCGGGCCGAGGATCTGGCGACCCGCCTGGCCGCGCACCTGAGCAAGCGGCTCGCGGTGGCACAGGTGGTGGTGGCCGAGGACGCGACCACGTTCGGCCAGGGGCTGGCCGCGTCGTTCGAGCGGGAGTGGCGGGAGCGGCGCCCGTCGGATCGGCTGACGCGGCTCGGGGTGGCCGACGCCCGGGAGCGGATCATCGCCGGCACCGTCCGGCCGGACCTGGTGCTCTACTGCGGCACCGGCCTGTCCGGCGGCATGCTCTACGAGGCCGTGCAGAGCCGCAGGCGCGCGTCGCCGTCGCTCTTCGTCGGGCCGGCGACCATCATGAACGGTGGGCTCACCCAGTGGGCGACCGCGGCGGGCGAACTCTACGCGGTCGCGCCGTCCCCGTACGACGACACCCGGGGGCAGGGGAACGTCTTCAAGGGACATTACCGATTCCGTTTCACGGACGGCGATCCGTCGCCCTACGCGGCGGCGGCCTATGACGCCACCCGGGCACTGATCATGGCGATCGAGAAGGCGATGCACGGCCACGTCCGGCCGCCGGTGGCGGAGCGCGGCCCGTTCATGCGGTGGCGGGCCGACGACCTTCGCCGGCGCACCGTGGAGGCGCTACGGACCTTCAACCGCGGACCCGGCTTCCCTGACTACGAGAACCCGGTGCTCGGCGCGTTCTGGTTCGACGACCGCGGGGACGTGGTCTTCCGCTCGGCACGGACCGCGATCTATCAGTACGGCGACGGCACCAAGGGCGTACCCGAGTGGCAGTTCGTCCGGTAGCCATAGCACGATCCGGACGACCGCGGGGCGGAATGGCCGGGAAATGGTCGAAGGGTCCTTTCCCCGCGAAGGCTCACTGCTTCCTCTCAGCCGGGATCTAGGTTTCTTACAGCAAACCTGCAGCGATCACCTACGACTGAGAATGGGAGCACGATCGTGTTCACGACATTCGCGACCGCGGGGGCTGCGACGCTCGCTCTCCTGAGCGGATCCGCTCCAGCACCGGCGGGGCCGGCCGGGGTCAGCTTCACCATCGCGTCGAGTAACGGCACCGGCTGCGCGGCCGGGAAGGCGACGCTGTCGCCGTTGCCGAACGGAAACGGCTTCGCGCTCCGGTTCCCGACGTTCACCGCCCGCAGCGGCGGTGGGGCGGCGGCGACCGACATGCGCAAGAGCTGTCAGGTCAGCGTGCGGGTCGGCGGCTACAAGGGGTTCACGTTCGCCGTCGCCCAGGCGGAGCACCGCGGCTACGTGCGGCTTCCGGGCGACGCGGGCGCCACGCAGACGACCACCGCGGGATTCACCGGCGAGCCGGAGAAGACGGTCTTCACGAAGACCTTCACCGGGCCCCGCAACGGTTTCTGGGTCAACCGGACCACGGTACGGGCCGACCAGCTCGACTACGCGGCCTGCGCCGAATCGCGGTTGCTCAACATCCGCATCGACGGCCGGGTCAGGTCCGGCGGTAACGGCGGGGCCAGCACGCTGACGCTGGGCTCGGCCGGCAACGGTATCGACGCCTCCTACCAGCTGGCATGGCGGAAGTGCTGATTCGACATCCCGACATCACAGAGAAGGACCAACCACGATGCGAAAGATCATTCTTGCCGGAGCCATGGCTCTCGGAGCGGTCGCCGCCACGGGCACCCCCGCGCAGGCGGCCGATCTACAGGGACCGGAGAACTTCAAGGTCAAACTCGTCTACATGAACGGTACGGGGTGCCCCGCGGGGTCGGTGACGACCGCGATCGAGGAGGACCGGGAGGCGTTCATCATCACGTTCAGCAAGTTCACCGCGCAGGTCGGTCCCAAGGCCGCGGCGACGGACATGCGCAAGGCGTGCAAGGTCGGCATCTCGCTGGACATCCCGGCCGACTTCACCTACTCCATCACCCGTCTCATCCACAGTGGATACGCCAACCTGGCGGCCGGCGCCACCGCCCAGGAACGCGCCATCTACAACTGGATCGGCGAGCCCTCGGAGACCTTCACCCACCCGCTGACCGGGCCGTACGACGACAACTGGAGCTTCACCGACGAGGTCGAGAGCGGGCTGGTCACCGAGCATCCGTGCGGCGACGAACGAATCCTCAACGCGAACGTGGACGTGACCGTCCGGCCCGGCACGTCGAATCCGAAGAAGGAGACCAGCTTCATCACGCTGGACTCGGTCGAGACCTCCTTCTCCACCAAGTTCCAGCTGCAGTGGCGGGCGTGCTGACATGCGCCGCACGGCCGTCGCCGGCGCCGCCGCGCTGGCGCTGATGGCAACCGGTGCCGCGCGTCCGCCGGCCACGGACGTGCTCGCGATCGCCGGCGTCACGACGTCCGGACCGGGGTGCCCGCGTGGCTCGGTCCTGGCCGAGGCGCACGGAGACCACTTCACGATCATCTTCAGCGCGTTCACCGCCACGGCCGGGCCGTCCGCCACGAACGCGGACCTGTCCCGGCAGTGCACGGTGGCGGTCCGGGTGCGGCTGCCGGAGAAGCGCACGTTCGCCGCCACGGCGGTGACCCAGCGCGGCTTCACGGACCTGGCGTCCGGCGCGACCGCGCGGAGCAAGCGCACGTTCTGGTGGAGCGCCGGCCCCACCACCTCGATGGTGCTGTCTGAGTACCGGGGGCCGCTGGACACGAACTGGGCCACCGACGACGAGGTGGCCACCGAGACCGGCGCGGACGCGCCGTGCGGCGGGACCACGACCTTCAACGCCGAGCTGCAGCTGACCGCGTCGGCGCCACGCAAGAGCAGCGAGCCCGCGCTGTTCACGCTGGACTCCGTGGATGGCGCGCTGTCGCGGTGGAGCGACTGTTAGCACCCGCCGTCCGTGCCCGGGCCGGTCGCCGACCGGCCCGGGCGCGGTGCGTTCACACCGGGGCGACCTCGTCGAGGAAGTCGCGGAAGCGGGACCAGCTGCGCGCGTCCGCCTTCGGGTGGTAGAGCGGGATCTCGGGCAGCGTGAACGCGTGCGGCGCGCCCGCGTAGGTCACGATCTCGAAGTCGACGCCGGCGTCGCGCAGCTCGGACTGGAACGCGATGACGGCGTCGTCCGGCACCACCGGGTCGGCCGCGCCGGTCAGCACCAGGATCGGCGCCGCGACGTGCTCCGCGTCGCCCGGCGTGTGGGTGATCAGGAGGCCGTGGAACGAGACCACGCCGGCCAGCGCGGCCCCGGTGCGGGAGAACTCCAGCGCTGCCGAGCCGCCGAAGCAGTACCCGGCGACCACGATCCGCGACGCGTCGACCCGCGGGTCCGCGGCGAGCGTGTCGTAGGCGGCCCGGACCCGTGCGCGCAGCAGCGGCAGGTCCGCGTAGTACCGCTCCGCCTCCGCCTGGGAGTCGGCCGGCTCGGTCGGCCGCACGCCGGCGCCGTACAGGTCGGCCGCGAACGCCACGTACCCCAGGCGGGCGATCATCTGGGTGCGCAGCCGGGTGTACTCCTGCGGGCCGGTCCAGTCGTGCAGGATCAGCACGGCCGGGCGGGGCGTGCTCGCCGCGGCGTCCACGGCCAGGTATCCCTCGAGTGCGACGTCGTCATGGGCGTACGGCACGTCCTCCTCGGTGAGTGAACCGGCGAACGGCACGGTGTCGAGCAGCGCGGCATGCGGCGCGGAGAAGGCGGTCACACCACCGACTCTAGGCCCAGGTCCGCGCCGGAGCCCGCCGGGTGGGTCCGCAGCCAGTCGGACAGCGGCCCGGGCATGGCGATGCCGTACCCCTGGGCGTAGTCGACGCCGATCTCCTGCAGCCGCCGGATGGTGGCCTGGTCCTCGACGAACTCCGCCACGGTGCACAGCCCCATCTGGTGACCCAGGTCGTTGATCGTGCGGGTCATCACGCGGTCGAGCTCGTCGTGCTCGAGGTTCCGGATGAACGCGCCGTCGATCTTCAGGAAGTCGACCGGCAGGTGCTTGAGGTAGGTGAACGACGACAGGCCGGTGCCGAAGTCGTCGAGCGCGAACCGGAACCCGAGGTCGCGCAGCTGGGAGATGAACTCCGCGGCCTTGCGCAGGTCGTTGATGGCCACCGACTCGGTGATCTCGAAGCAGATCAGCTCCGCCGGCAACCCGGAGAGGGCCAGCTGCGCCTGGACGTAGTCGATGAACTCGGCGTCACCGATCGACGGGCCGGAGAGGTTGATCGCCCAGTGGTCGGCGAGCGGCCCGTCCGGGTGCCCCGCGCCGTAGCCGTGATAGTGCGCGGCCAGCACCTGGAACGCGTGCGCGACCACCCAGCGGTCCACGGCCGGCAGCAGGTCGTAGCGCTCCGCGGCGGGCAGGAACAATCCCGGCGGTACGACCTTGCCGTCCTCGGTCCGCATGCGCAGCAGCAGCTCGCCGAACTGGGCGGCGCCGTTCCGCACGGGCGCGCCGGGCACCCGCGCGATCGGCTGGTAGAACAGCTCGAACCGGTCGTCGCGCAGCGCGGTCACCAGCCGGCCGGCCCAGTCCATCTCCTGCTGGTGCTTGGCCAGCGCCTCGTTGTCGGCCCGGTACAGCTCCACCCGGTCCCGGCCGCGTTCCTTCGCGGTGTAGCAGGCCGCCTCGGCCGCGATGATCAGCTCCTCGGGCCCGACCGCGAGCGGCGTCACCGGCACCACGCCGATGCTGGCGGTCAGCGCCACGGCCTGCTCGTCCACCTGGAACGCGAGGTCGGCGATCCGGGCCCGGACCCGCTCGGCCACCGCCACGCCCTCCTCCGCCGCGACCGGCAGCAGCACCGCGAAGCGGTCACCGCGGACCCGGGCCACGGCCACGGCCTCGCCGGCCACGTCCGAGACCAGGCCGGCCACCCGGCGCAGCAGTTCGTCGCCCTGCGCGTGCCGGCCGGCGCCGCTGATCAGCCGGAAACGGTCCAGGTTGATCAGGCAGAGCGTCCGCGGCGAGGACGAGGACACGCCGATCGCCTCGATCAGGCGACGGTCGAAGCCGGCGCGGTTCAGCAGGCCGGTCAGCGTGTCGTGGACGGCCTGGTGGGCCAGCTCGTCCGCGGCGGCCTGGCCGCGGTCCTGCGCGGTCTCGGTCAGCCGCCAGTTCGCGATCGCGGCGACCGCGGCACCGGCGATGAACAGCGCGTGGATCGCGGCCCACTTGATCGGCGCATCCGTGGCCGCGCTGTGCGCGTAGACGTCGTGCGGCGCGACCACGCCCACCACGGCGTGCTCGACCAGCACGAACGCGGTGGCGAGCAGGAACGTGATCCACTCCTGGTAGAGCACGATCACGAAGAGCATCACGAAGAAGTGGAAGTGCGCCTCGGTCTGGCCGGCGGCGAGGCCGACCAGCACGGCGGACGAGCCCATCAGGCCGAGCGTGGTGATCGACGCGCGCCAGCGCCGGGACAGGCCGCGGTAGCCGCCGAGCGCCGCCGCGACGGCCAGCGGGAAGACCGCCACCAGCGCCTGCGCCGGAGCGAGGCCGCGGATCAGCGCGAACACGTACAGCCCGGCCGCGTGCAGGCCGAGCACCCAGAGGATGGCGCGGTGCCGCCGGCCCCAGGCCTCCGCGGGCAGCGGCCGCCCCTGTGGCAGCACGGACCGGACGGCCCGCATCCAAGCTGTCAGCACGCCTCCCCCAATCGGCCGGGTCCGCGCCGACCTGACCAAAACCATCAGGGGGTACGCGGCAGCGCGAACACGATCGTCGTACCGCCGCCCGGCGTCTCCTCCGCCCCGATCCGGCCGCCGTGCCGCTGCACGATCCGCAGGCAGGTGGAGAGGCCGATGCCGTGGCCGGTCGCCTTGGCCGGGTCGACCATGGCGAACATGTCGAAGACCCGCTGCCGGTGCGCCGGCGGGATGCCGATGCCGTTGTCCGCCACCCGGATCTCCACCAGGCCGTCCTCGGCCGGCCCGCCGCTGACCGTGATCGTCGGGGGCCGGTCCGGGTGCCGGTACTTGATCGCGTTCCCGACCAGGTTCTGCAGCAGCTGGCGAATCAGCGTGGGGTCGCAGCTCACCGGCGGCAGCGCGCCCGCGATGCGTACCGTGGCCTGCTTCTCCCTGATCTCCGTGCGCAGGTCCACCATGGCGTGGCCGAGCAGTTCCGCGACGTCGGCGGGCCGGCTGACCGCGGGCGCGTTCCCGGCGCGCGCGTAGGTGAGCAGCGCCTGGATCAGCCCCTGCATGCGGGTCACCGAACGCGCGGCCGTGCCGATCCAGCCGCGCGCCTGCTCGTCGAGCTGCGCGCCGTAGAGGTCGGTCAGCAGCTCCAGGTAGCCGGCGACCACGGCCAGCGGCGACGCCAGGTCGTGGCTGGCGACCGCGGCGAAGTTGGTCAGCTCGGTGTTCGAGCGCTCCAGCTCCGCCACCGTCTCGTTCAGCGCCGCGTGCGCGCGGTGCATGTCGGCGCGCTGCGCGCGGTCCGCGGTCACGTCCGTCATCGCCACCACGGCGCCGAGCGGCAGCCCGTCCGCGGCCACCATCCGGCGGCCGGTGGCGATCACCGTGCGGGCCGGGCGGCCGGCCGGCGCGATCACCATCTCGGCGTGGTCGACCGTGCCCTCCCGCAGCGCGCGCAGTGCCGGGATGCGCTCGGCGGTCAGCGGCGTCACGCCGTCCGGCTCGTAGAGCGCGTACGTCGCGGCCACGTCGTCCGGGGCGATCGAGGCGTCCGCGTCCACCCCGTGCCACTCCCGGGCCGCGCGGTTGAACAGCGACACGCGACCGAACGGGTCGACCGCCACGATCGCCACGTCCACGCTGTCCAGCACCGCGTCCAGGAGCTGCTGGCGCGCCTCGGTCTCGCGCAGCGCCCGCTGCGCCACCGCGCGCTGCAACTCGGCCTCGGCGGCCAGCCGGGTGCGGATTCGCGCCTGGCGGCGGCGCTCGAACAGCGCCAGGATCACGCTGGCCAGGTCCTCCAGCCGGGCCACCTGCCGTTCGTCCAGCTCGCCGGGTTCGGCGTCGAAGACGCAGAGCGTGCCGAGCGCGTGCCCGGACGGCGTGACCAGCGGGATCGAGGCGTAGAAGCGGACGCCGGCCAGCCGCCCGGTCACCCACGGGTTGTCCCGGTAGTCCGGGTCGGCGCGGGCGTCCCGGACCACGATCGGGCGGCCCTCGAGGAACCGGATCGCGCACATCGACTCGTCCCGCGGCGAGTCCGCGCCGGCGAAACCGGTGGTGGTCAGCTGACACTGCCGGTTCTCGTCGATCAGGTTGAGCGTGGCCGTGGGCACGCCCGCGACCTGCGCCGCGACCCGGACCACCGCCTCCAGCTCGTCATCGGCGGGCGCGTCGAGCAGGCCGTACTCGTGCAGCGTCGCCACCCGCAGCCGCTCGCGCTCCTCGCCCACCCCGAACCCTTCGGCAGAGCGGGCGCTGATGTGAGGCCGTACACTCTGAACTGGTTTTCGGTGAATCCTGTGTCCGATGTGTCGGTTCCTCGACACCATTCGTCACCGGCTGCTGGCACCATTGCGCGGTTCCACAAGCGACTCGTCCCTCACCGCCGACTTTGCGAAGAGGCATCGGCCATGTCCGACTACAGACCACCGCAGACTCCTCCGCCGTCGAACCCGCCCCCGCCGACCGACCCGCCGCCGTCCCCGTACGGCGCGGGTGGTGCCGGTGGCGGTGGGCGTCGCCGGGCCACCTGGATCACCGTGGCCGGCGTGGTCCTGCTGCTCCTGCTGCTGCTCCTGCTGCTGGCGTTCTGCCGTGGCGGCGAGGAGGACCCGGCGGCCTACCCGCCCGGCTCGCCGAGCCCGGGCACCAGCGTCACCACCGGCACGACGTCCGCGCCGCCGACCGGCGGCAGCCCCACCCCGACGTCGACCGTGCCCGGCGGCTACCCGACCACGTCGGCGAATCCCACGGTCACGCCCACCGGAGGCGGCGGCACGGGCGAGCCGACGGGGTACCCGACCGGCACCGGCACGCCGACCGGCGGTCCCACCGGCGGGCCCACGGGCGGCCCGACCGGCGGCCCGACCGCGGAGCCGACCAGTCCGGGCCCGGGCGGCGGCACCACCCGTCCGCCGTACCCGAGCGGCGGCCCGGACACCGGCGTCGGCACCGGCGGCGGCATGAACGGCACGCTCCTGGCCGGCCTGGCGCTGCTGGCGGCCGCCAGCGTCGCCGCGGTCGCCGCGGTCCGGCGGCGGCGTCTCTGACCGCATGATCGACGACGCACGAGCACGGCTGCGCCCCCGCATCGCGGTGGTCGCGGCCGTGCTCGCGCTGGCCGGCACGGTGCTGACCGTGCACGGCGCCCGCCAGCAGGCCGCCGCCGCGGACGCCGAGGCCGCCCGCGCGCACGCCACCGGGTTCCCCGAGGAGCCCGCGGAGGCCGTCATCCCGGCCCCGACCTCGTCCGCCGGCCCGGCCGTCCCCGCGCCGCCCGCGACCGGCCCGGCCGCCGCGCGGCTCGGCGGCGCTCCACGGTGGACGGTCCTGCCGCACAGCCCGCCGGCGTCGCTGGACATCCCGTCCATCGGCGTGCACTCGTCGCTGATCTCCCTCGGCCTGAGGGCCGACGGCACGGTCGAGGTGCCGCCCCTCACCGGCAGCGCGCCCGCCGGGTGGTACCGGCACTCCGTCACGCCCGGCGAGCCCGGCCCCGCGGTCCTGCTCGGCCACGTCGACTCCGTGGAGACCGGCCGCGGCGTGTTCTACCGGCTCACCGAGCTCACCCGCGGCGCCGAGATCCGGGTGACCCGCCGCGACGGCAGCACCGCGGTCTTCACCGTCACCAGCCTGCAGCGCTATCCGAAGTCGCGGTTCCCGACCGCGCGCGTCTACGGCCCGACCGACGCGCCCACGCTGCGCCTGGTCACCTGCGGCGGCGGGTACGACCCGGTCTCGCAGACCTACGTCGACAACATCGTCGTCTACGCCACCGCGCTGCCCGCGCCGTCGCCCACGCCCGGGAATCCCGACGCCGAGGCCGACGGCCGCCCGGTGCACTGACGCACCCCACGTCGAAACTTTCGGGCGATCATCGGTAAATTCCGCCTCTCCTGACCTGGTCTCCGCACCCACCGTGCACCGGCATGCGCGGCAACACATCCAAGGTCTTGGATATTACGGAAAAGTTTCGTAACCTGACGGTGCCGCCGGCGCTCTCCCCGTCTCGCCCGGCGGAGAAGGGAAGGACGACGTGTCTGTCACGACACCTCGGCGCATGCTCCTGCTCGGCGCCGTCGGCGTGCTCGCCGCCAGCATGGCGGTCGGCGTGACGACCGCGGCGCAGGCCGGCACCACGCTCGGCGCGTCCGCGGCCGAGAAGGGCCGTTACTTCGGCACCGCCGTCGCGGCGAACCGGCTGAGCGACTCGGCGTACACGACCATCCTGAACCGCGAGTTCAACCAGGTCACGCCCGAGAACGAGATGAAGATCGACGCGACCGAGCCACAGCAGAACCAGTTCAGCTACGGCGCCGCGGACCGGATCGTCTCGCACGCGCGGGCCAACGGCATGCAGGTGCGCGGCCACACGCTGGCCTGGCACGCGCAGCAGCCACCGTGGATGCAGAGCATGTCCGGCACCGCGCTGCGCAACGCCATGACCAACCACATCACCCAGGTCGCCACCCACTTCCGCGGGCAGGTCGCCTGGTGGGACGTGGTCAACGAGGCGTTCGCGGACGGCTCCAGCGGCGCCCGGCGCGACTCCAACCTGCAGCGCACCGGCAACGACTGGATCGAGGTCGCGTTCCGGGCCGCGGACGCCGCCGACCCGAACGCGCAGCTCTGCTACAACGACTACAACATCGACAACTGGAACGACGCCAAGACGCAGGCCGTGTACCGCATGGTGCAGGACTTCAAGCAGCGCGGCGTGCCGATCGACTGCGTCGGGCTCCAGTCGCACTTCACCGGCGGGTCGAACTACCCGAGCAACTACCGCACCACGCTGTCCAGCTTCGCCGCGCTCGGCGTCGACGTGCACATCACCGAGCTGGACATCCGCAACGCGCCGGCGGACGCGTACCGCAACGTCACCAACGACTGCCTCGCGGTCGCGCGCTGCAAGGGCATCACGGTCTGGGGCATCCGTGACTCCGACTCGTGGCGCTCCGGCGAGAGCCCGCTGCTGTTCACCGGCAGCGGCCAGAAGAAGCCGGCGTACGACGCGGTGCTCGCCGCGCTCAACAGCGGCACCGCGCAGCCGACCGGCAGCCCGACCACGCCGCCGCCGGTCGGTGGCAACTGCACCGCCACGGCCAGCGCCGGTCAGGTGTGGGGCGACCGCTACAACACCTCGGTCACGGTCACCGGCGCGAGCACCTGGTCGGTGGTCGTCTCGGTCAGCTCACCGCAGCGGATCACCACGACCTGGAGCGGCACCGCCAGCCTGAACAGCAGCGGCACCGTGCTGACCATGCGCTCCAACGGCAGCGGCGGCACGTTCGGCTTCACCACCATGATGAACGGCAACAGCTCCGCCCGGCCGCAGGTCACCTCCTGCTCCACGAGCTGAGCGGCACCGCGTGACGCGGGCGGCGCGGGGGTCAGTCGTGATCCCCGCGCCGCCCGCGCTTGATCGCCCCGCGCTGCTTCTTCTCCATGATCCGGCGCTCCACCGAGCCCTTCGTCGGCTTGGTCGCGCGCCGCTGCCGGGGCGGCGCCGCGACCGCCCGCGCGATCAGCGCCGCCAGCCGGGCCCGGGCCGCCTCCCGGTTGCGCAGCTGTGAGCGGAACTCCGACGCCACGATCGTCACCGCGCCGTCGACCAGCCGGTTGCCGAGCCGCTCCAGCGCGCGCTCGCGCAGCATCGGCGGCAGCACCGAGGAGGCGGCCGGCGACCAGCTCAGCTCCACCCGGCTGTCCGTGGTGTTCACGCCCTGCCCGCCGGGACCGCCCGCGCGGGAGAACCGCCAGCTCAGCTCCGCGGCCGGGATGATCAGCCGGTCGGAGACGTGAAGATCGTCCGCCATGCACCCCACGGTAGTGGGCGGGCCGCGCGGCCCGCCCACCGTACCCCGTCAGGGCCTCGGCACCGGGGACCCGAGCTTGGACACCGAGACCGGCGCCGGCACGCCGTCGTGCGCCGGCACGGTCGTGTCCAGCAGGCCCAGCCGCCGGATCGCGCCGCGCGCCACCACCTGCTGCGTGGTCGTCACCCGCTCCGAGCGGCCGGTGCCGACGAACGACACGAACCAGTGCCCGATCGTGGAGACCCGGTTCTTGAAGCCGACCAGGTAGAGCAGGTGCACGGCCAGCCACATGAACCAGCCGATCACGCCGGTGAACTTCATCCCGCCGGTGCTGGCCACGGCCGAGAACCGGGAGATCGTGGCCATGCTGCCCTTGTCGTGGTACTTGAACGGCTCCGGCGCCGGCTTGCCCGCCAACCGCCGCTTGATCGTCTCGGCCGCGTACCGTCCGCTCTGGATCGCCACCTGCGCGACGCCCGGCAGCCGGTCCAGCGACATCATGTCGCCCACCGCGAAGATCTCCGGGTGACCCGGCACCGTGCAATCCGGGTTGACCAGAATCCGCCCGGCCCGGTCCGTCTCCGCGCCGGCCGCCGCCGCGATCTTGCGGGCCAGCGGCGGCGCCGACACCCCGGCCGCCCAGATCTTCGTGGCCGCCTCGATCCGCTGCCGGCCGCGCGACGTCTCCACGTCGATGCCGCCCTCGTCGACGCCGACCACCTTCGTGCCCAGCTCGACCTCCACGCCGATCCTGTGAAGCTGGCGCAGCGCCTGCGTCGACAGGTGATCACCGAAGCTCGGCAGCACCGCGTCCACCGCGTCGACCAGTATCACCCGCGCCCGCTTCGGATCGATCCGCCGGTACTGCCCCGGCAGCGTCCGGTGCGCCAGCTCCGCGATCTGCCCGGCCATCTCCACGCCGGTCGGGCCCGCGCCGACCACCACGAACGTCAGCCAGCGGTCGATCGCCTCCGGATCGTTCTCGATCTCCGCCATCTCGAACGCGCCGAAGATCCGCCCGCGCAGTTCCAGCGCGTCGTCGATGCTCTTCATGCCCGGCGCGTTCTCCGCGAACTGGTCGTTCCCGAAGTACGACTGCGACGCTCCCGCCGCCACGATCAGCGAGTCGTAGGGCACCTGGTACTCGATCCCGGTCGGCGCGTTCGCCGTCACCGTCCGCCGCTCGACGTCCACCTCCGTGGCCCACCCGAGCAGCACCTCCACGTTCTCCTGCCGCCGCAGGATCTCCCGCACCGGCGGCGCGATCTCCCCCTCCGACAGAATCCCGGTCGCCACCTGATAGAGCAGCGGCTGGAACAGGTGATGCGTGGTCCCGTTGATCAAGGTCACGTGCACGTCCGCGCGTTTGAGCGCCTTCGTGGCGAAGAGTCCGCCGAACCCGGCGCCCACGACGACAACCCGATGTTGCTCACTCATGCCGGATTCCCCTTCACGCTGCGGTCCCGCGACGGGAGGCACTGAGCCCATGGTTCACTCGCAAGCTCGCTCATGGCTCTCCCTTTCCCCCGAAGTCCCCATCGCTCACGTTACGGCCCACCCGTCCCCGATGGGCCTCATTGCCTCCGCCGACTTCCCCACAGTGCCCAGGATCAACGTCGAGACCACTATTTTCCCGCTTCCGGCACGGTCGCGGTCCGCATGCTCCCGCGGGCACCGCTCGGCCGTGGCCGGCCTCCCTGCCGGTCCCGCACCCGGCCCCGACCGGCCGTCCCGCCGGGGCGACGGGCGAGACCTCCGGCGCCGGGACATCCACGCCCGACCAACCCGACGGTCCCGCCGCGATCCCCCGCCCCGCCGGGCGCACCCGTCCCTCAGTGGACCGCCGCTTCGCGCTCTACCGGATTCGCACGCGAAGCCGGTTCCCCAGGTCCTCCATTGGCGAGTGATACGTGAAGCACGTCTCGAGGCACTCATGACGTGCTCTACGTATCTTTGGCCGCGCACACCGACCGTGACATCCGGCGATCTCGAGAGAAACGCCCGCGATGAGCACCCGCGTCAGGCGCAGGAGAGCCGGGCCGCGGCCCAGTCGGCGTGGTCGAAGTTCTTGCCGTCGCCGGCGTCGGTGACGCGGAGGGTGAGGCGGCGGACGCCGGTGACGTCGGCGGTGACGGGCTGGGCCGGGTCGCCGCTGCGCAGCACGCCGGTGCCGGCGAGTGAGCGGCCGTCGCCGAGCACCTCGAAGGTGGCGGACCCGGGGGTGGTGACCTCGTCGTCGATGCCGACGAGCGCGGCGAACGACGTGCAGGCGCCGCCGAGCCAGACCGTCACCTCGGCGGGCGCGTGCATGCCGAGGCCCTTCGCGTGGACGGTGCCGCGCAGCGTGAGCGGGTTGCCGTCGCCGGCGGACTGCTCGCCGTTGGAGCGGTCGCGTTCCACCGGGCCGTAGCCGTTGGACTCGGCGAGGAACGGCAGGTCGCTCACCCACGCGTCGCCGGTGGGCGCGGGTGGGGGCACGAAGACGCGGACGGCCTGCTCGACGTGTACGGTCCGGCCGCGCCAGCGGTAGGTCGCCACGATCGGCAGCTCCACCGTGCCGATCACGTCGTCGGGCACGGTCAGGCGCCACGATCCGGACAGTGACTCGCCGCCGCGCAGACGGGCCGCGGTCACCGGGTCGCCGCCGGACGCGGGCGCCAGCCGCACCTCGGTGATCGGCCCGCCGGCCGGCAGCGTGAACGTGGCGCGGACGTCGACGGACGCGCCCGGCCGCGTCTCGGTGGACGGCGGCGTCACGGTCAGGACCGTGGCCGGCACCGGCTCGATCGGGCGGTCGCAGGTGGCCGACCCGGTGTACGGGCACAGCGCCGTGACGAATCCGCCGTTCGCGGCCAGCGGCACGGTCAGCGTGTCGCCGCGGCGGACGATCCGGCTCTCCCGGACCAGGCCGTGGCCGCCGTCCCGCAGCGTCTCGGCCAGCCACCGCCCGCCGGGCAGGAAGCCGAGGTCGATCGCGGTGTCCCCGGCCGGCTCGGCGCTGATGCCGGCCGCCCACCAGCGGTCACCGGAGCGGCGCGCCAGGACCGCGGACCGTCCCGGCTCGCCGGACAGCAGCCGCGTCTCGTCCCACACCACCGGGATCTGGTTGAGCGTGCGCAGCGCCTCCGGATGCGACTCGTACGTCTCGAACCGGTCCGCCAGGTGCTGCCAGCCGGACTCGTAGACCACGGCGAGCGCCACCTCGTGCGCGTCGGTGGTGTCGCGGTCGGACACCACCCAGGTGACCGGCGTGTAGTCCATGCCGCCGGTGACGTTCCGGGTGAACGGGAAGATCGTGTTGGTGGCCGCGCGGGTGCGGGACTGTTCGGCGCCGCGCACCGCCTCCTGGGTGAGCACGTGCGGCCAGGTGCGCTGCAGGCCGCGCGGGGTGGTGGCGCCGTGGAAGTTGACCATCAGCTTGAGCTCGGCCGTGGCGGGCAGGATCTCGTCGTACCAGCGGAACCGCGCCTGGCTGTCCGAGTCCATGAAGTCGATCTTCACGCCGGCCACGCCCCAGGACTTCAGCCGCGGCAGCACGGTGTCGCGCTCCTGCGGCGTGTCCAGCGCGGTCCAGTGCAGCCACAGCAGGATGTCGACGCCGCGGGCCCGCGCGTAGCGGACCAGTTCCGGCACCCAGGACGCGTTCCACCCCTCGTCGATCAGCACGTACGGCCAGCGGTTGCGCGCGGCGAAGTCGACGTACTGCCGCTGGCGCACCGGGTCGGCCGGGCTGCCCCGCTCGGACAGCCAGGACCACGCGACGAGCCCCGGCCGTACCCACGAGGTGTCCTTGATCTTCGAGGCCGGCGCCAGGTCGTCGACGAGCGTGCTCTCCGTGACGGTGGCCAGGTCGCCCACGATGGTGACGCGCCACGGCGTGCTCAGCGGACCGTCCGCGGTGACCGTCGCGTCGGCGAGCTCGACCGCATAGCCGCCGCCGCCCGCGTGGGTGAGCCGGCCGCCCGCGTACCGCCCGTCCACGTCGGACTCCGCGAGCATGGCGTAGGTGCCGCCGATCCGGAACAGCGCGGGAAAACCGTAGTCGGCCACCGGCGCCGCACCGGCCGTGGTCCGGCTCCAGGGCTCCTCGTAGTTCGGCGTGTACGGCAGCAGCCAGGCGTCGGCGTCCGGCGGGATCACGTACGACGAGGTCTCGCCGATGACCGTGACCGGCCCGTCATCCGGCAGCACGTACCGGTAGGCCGCGCCCTCCGCGGAGACCCGCACCACCAGGTCCAGCCGCGCCCCGCCCGCACCGGTGAACGAGAACGTCGACTCGCGCAGCGTGGTGTCCCGCTCGAGCCGTTTGCCGGTGGTCATCGTGTACCGCTCGCGCAGCGTGCGGCTGCTGCGGGAGACGAAGGTGAGCCCGTCGCTCAGGTCCGCCTCCGCGGTGCGGATGCCGATCGGCGCGGCCGGCAGCACCGAGTCGACGCCGAACGCGAGCCGCCCCTGATCCAGCCCCACGCGCGCCGTCACCTCCCCGCCCGGCGCCGCCACCGTCCACTCCAAACCCACCCGATCCACCGGCGCCCCCGGCACCATGGCAACGACGAGAGCGGCGGTCAGCAGCACGTGCACGAGGACCTCCAGCGATGGAAATCGATTCCCTCTGGGACCCTATGCGGCGCACGGCCGCCAGACAATGGGCGCCCGCGGAACCGGCGGGGAGGCCGGCCGCGGACCCGGCGGGGGCCGGCCACGGCCCGGCCGGTGCCCGCTCCGAGCACCCGGATCGCGACCACGCCGGAGGCGGGTGAAGCGGAGCTGCCCAGATCGTCGGTCACCGCCCGGCCGCCGCGACCGGCACGCCGGACGACCGGACGTCGACCGCGCGCGCGGCGACCACGATGACGGCGGCCAGCACGACCGGGATGGCGAGCGCGACCGGCAGGCCGGTGAGGGCGGCGCCGCCGCCGATGAGGACCGGGCCGGCGAAGAAGCCGAGCCAGCCGATGCTGGCGGCGCGCGCGATGGCGCGGGCCGGGCGGTCGGGGTTGCGGGCGCCGGCGGCGGAGAAGACCTGTGGCGCGATGGTGGACAGGCCGGCGCCGAGGCAGCCGAAGCCGATCACGCCGGCGATCGGGTGGTGGACGAGCAGCGCGGCGCCGAGGCCGCCCGCGGCCAGCAGGCCACCGGCGCGGACCACCGCGACCGGGCCGAACCGGGCGGTGAGCGGGTCGCCGGCGAGCCGGCCGGCGGTCATCGCGGCGAAGAACGCGGCGTAGGCGCCGGCCGCGAGCGCCGCGGAACCGCCGAGGCTGTCGCGGACGTAGACGGTGCTCCAGTCCGCGGCGGCGCCCTCGCCGATCAGCGCGCAGAAGGCCAGGCCGCCCAGCAGCAGTACGCCGCGCAGCGGGCCCGGGTTCTGTCGTACCTCTGTGGCAGGGTGTTCCCGGGTGGCCTCGAACGACTGCGCGACCGCCCAGGCCGTGACCGCGGCCATGACCACCGCCACGGAGGCGAACGTGACGACCGGCCCGGCCCCGGCCGCGGCGAACGCGCCGCCCGCCGCCGCGCCCAGGAAGCCGCCGATGCTGTAGGCGGCGTGGAAGGAGGACATGATGGGTGAGCCCCAGGCACGCTCGATCTCCACGCCGCGCGCGTTCATGGCCACGTTCAGCGTGCCGTGCACCACGCCGAAGGCGAAGAGCGCCAGCGCGAGCGTGGCCAGGTTCGGCGCGAGCGCGACCGGGATCAGCAGGAAGCCGTCGGCCAGCGCGACCGGGGTGAGCACGCGGCGGGTGCCGAACCGGTCGACCAGCGTGCCGACCAGCTGCATGCCCGTGATCGCCCCCGCGGCGAGCGCGAGCAGTGCCAGGCTGAGCAGGCCGTCGGAGAGGCCGAGGTGCTCCTTCACGGCGGGGATGCGCGCGGTCCAGACGCCGATCAGCGTGCCGTAGAGCAGGAACAGCAGGGCGGTGGCGAGACGCGCTTTCTTCATACCGTGAACATAGAGGAAGGATCGAGCACTGTGGAGGTCACGCGCGAGCAGGTGCTCGGGTTCCGGATCCGGGCGCAGCAGCTCGACCGGGCGCCCGGCACCGGCAGGGTGCAGGACACGGCGCTGCTGGACTACGGCGCGCAGGACACCGGGCCGGACGGTGCCCACTGGGCGCTGGAGACGCGCGGACTCGACACCGCCGCGGTGCCGGACGACGCGCTGAGCATGCTGTGGACGCTGCGCGGCGGGCCGCACCTCTACCGGCGCGCGGACCTGCCGGCGGTGGCGGCCGCGGTGGCGCCGTTCTCCGACGAGGACGCGGGCAAGCGCATCTACGACGCGGCGAAGCCGCTGCGCCAGGCCGGGATCGGCAACCTGGAGGCGCTCGACGTGGTCGCCGGCCACCTGCGTGAGATCGTGTCCGCACCGACCGTGAAGGGCGAGGTGTCCGGCCGGCTGTCCGCGGTGCTGGACCCGCCGCACCTGCGTGCCTGCAAGCCGTGCGGCGTGACGCACGCCTGGGAGATGCCGTTCCGGCTGGCCGCCGTGCGCGCCGGCCTGGAGCTGGAGCCGGGCACGTCACCGCCGGTGCTGCGGCGCATCCCGGGGTTCACCGGCCCGGCGGCGAGCGTGCCGCCGCGATTCGACGTCATCCGGGCGTACCTGCGGCTGCTCGGGCCGGCCACGCCCAAGCAGGTGGCCGCGTTCCTGGACGCGCCGGTCAAGGCCGTGACCGCGCGCTGGCCGGCCGACGTCACCGAGGTGACCGTGGCCGGCCGGGCCTGCTCGATCCTGACCGGGGACGTGGACGCGCTGGCCGCCGGGCCGGCCGAGGTGACTCGGCTGCTCGGCCCGTACGACCTGTTCGTCCAGGCCAAGGACCGCGACCTGCTGATCGGCGACCCGGCGCGGGCCAAGGCGGTCTGGCCGGTGCTCGGCCGCCCCGGCGTGGTGCTGCTCGACGGCGACCCGCTCGGCACCTGGCGACCCCGCAAGCAGGGCAAACGGTTCCGCCTGGAGGTGGACCTGTGGGCGCCGGTGTCGCCGGCCGCGCGGGCCGCGGTCGAGGAGCAGGCCGAGCGGCTGGCGGCCTATCGGGGCACGCCACTGACCGGCCTGGACCTCAAGGAGTGATCACCCGGCCGCGTTGCCGGTGTAGTTCCACGACGCCAGCCGCAGCGCCGGGGCGCGGAAGCCGGTGTCCAGCCGGTTCGCGGGCTGGCCGACCGCGGACGCGCCCACGCCGAGCACCGCGCCGGGCGCGAGCGCCAGCGGGTACGACTGGGTGAAGCGCAGGTTCTGCACCGGGCGCACCACCCGCCCGTCCTCGATCAGCCACAGCCCGTTGCGGGTCAGTCCAGTCATGACCAGCGTCTTCGGGTCGAGCACCCGGGTGTACCAGTTGTCGGTGACCAGCAGCCCGCGTTCGACGTCGCGGACCAGCGCGGCCACGTGCGAGTCCGCCTCCGGCCCGTCCACCTCGTCGGCCGGCCCGGCACCGGACGGCAGCAGGTGCAGGCAGCTCGCCAGCACGCCGAAGCCCGAGTCGCTGTGGTGGCCGGTGGAGAGGCCGCCGGTCAGCGCCGCGGTCTGCCGGTCGTGCAGGATCGTGCGGATCACGCCCTTCTCCACCAGTGGCACGGTGCCGCGGATCGTGCCCTCGCCGTCGAACGGCAGGCCGGTGCCGCCCGGCGCCACCGGGTCGTCGAGCAGCGTGATCGCGGGGTCGAGCTGGTCCGCGCCGAGCCGGGCGAACGACATGCCCTCGGCGAACGTCCGGCCGTTGAAGCCGAAGATCGCCAGGCAGTTGAGCACGTCCGCGACCGCGGTCGGTTCCAGCACCACCTCGTACCGGCCGGGCAGCAGCGCCTCCGGGCGGTCGGACGCGCGGGCCTTCGCGGCGGCGCGCGCGCCGAGCACGGCGCCGTCCAGGTCGGCCAGCCGCACCGAGGCGAGCCGGGACACGCCGTCCGAGGTCTCGGTGCGCGCGATGCCGTCCAGCGCGGCCTCCGTGGTGTGCCCCTCCGCGACGTGCCCGAGCGTGTTGGCGAACGCGGCGCGGTGCGTGGTGGTGGACACGTACCCGGCCGCCTCCAGGCCGTCGGCCGCGCGCACGAAGTCGCGCACGCGCGCGGCCCGGTCCGCGGGCGTGGCCGCCGCGGTCTCCTCGTCCAGGTTGCCGCGCTCGCGCGCGGCGGCCGGGGGTGTCAGGCCGGGCCAGGTGCGGTCCGCCGGTGCCGCGGCCAGCGCGGCGCCGGCCCGGGCGATCAGCGCCTCCGGGTCCGGGCCGGACAGCGCCACGGTACGGCCGTCGCGGTGCACGCGCAGGCGTACCTCCGTGGTCTCGGTCGTGATGTTCTGGTGGATCGCCGAGTTCGCGAACCGGGTCAGGCCGCGCGCGACGTGCTGCACGAACACCTCGGCCTCCGCGCCGGGCAGCGCCTCGGCGACGCGCGCGGCGACGGCGTCGGCGGCGGTCATCCGCGCACCCCCACGCGCACGTTCTGGAATCGGGCCGGCGCGGCCGGGTGCCCGGTGTGCCCGATCTGCCCGGGCTGGCCCTTGCCGCAGTTCGGCGTGCCGTAGGCGATGATCTCGGAGGAGAGCATGTCCATCGAGCCCCAGAACACCGGGCCGATCCCGGTGTACGTGGGATTGCGCAGCAACCGGCCCAGCCTGCCCTTCTTCACCTCGTAACCGACCTCCGTGCCGAACTGGAAGTTGAGCCGCTTGTCGTCGATCGACCAGGACCGGTTCGTCTCCATCAGAATCCCGTCGTCGGTGGCCGCGATGATCTCGTCGAGCGTGTGCGGGCCGGGCTCCAGGCCCACGTTCGTCATCCGCACCATGGGCAGCGACTGCCAGCCGTCCGCGCGCACGCTGCCGCCGTACGGCAGCCCGGCCACGCTCGCGGAGTCGCGCCCGGCCAGCACGCCCACCCAGATGCCGTCGCGGACCGCGTCGCGCGGGACCGCGGGCGAGCCCTCGTCGTCGTAGCCGAACGAGCCGAGCGCGCCCGGGATGGTCGGGTCGATCACCACGTTGAGCAGGTCGGAGCCGTACCGCAGCTCGCCCAGCTTGGCCAGGTCGAGCCAACTGGTGCCGGCGAACGCGGCCTCCCAGCCGAGAATCCGGTCCAGCTCGATCGCGTGCCCGATCGACTCGTGGATCTGCAGCGCGAGCTGCTCGCCGCCGAGGATCAGCGTGGTCTCGCCGGACGGGCAGAGCGGCGCGGACAGCAGCGCGCGGGCCTCGTCCGCCACCCGTTCCGCGTGCGCGGCCAGGTCGAGCTCGGTCACCAGCTCCCAGCCGCGGGTGCCGTACTGGCCGCGATGCGAGGGGTAGGACCGGCGCTGCGTCTCGCCGTCGCCGATCGCGGTCGCCCAGATCCCGCCGCCGCACTCGCGGATGTGCTGGTCGATGCGGTGGCCCTCGGAGGAGACGAACCACTTGCGGGTGTCCCAGATCTGGTAGACGCCCTCGGCGAGGTCGGCGCCGGCCGCGTGCGCGGTCTTGGTGGCGTCGGAGAGCAGGTCACCCTTGTCGGAGAGCGGCACCGACAGCGGGTCCACGTCGCAGCCGCTGGCCCAGGAGTCGATGCTGGCCGCCGCCGGGGTGAACTCGACGGGACGGCCGGGCACGGTCGCGGAGGCCTCGGCGATCTCGGCCGCGGTCCGGCCCGCCTTCCGCGCCGCTATATCGGACAGATCGGATATGGCGTAGAAGCCCCAGGAGTCGCCGACCAGCGCGCGCACGCCGAGGCCGGCGTCCTCCCGCTGCGCCAGCTCCTCGATTTCACCGTTGCGGGCGTGCATCGACTCGTACCGTCGATGCATCACCCGCGCGTCCGCGTAGCGGGCGCCGGCGGCCAGCGCCGCCTCGATCGCCGCATGCGCCTCGTCGAAGTCGCTCATGGACTCCAGGCTATTGGTTCTCCGCGGCCTCCTCGTCCTCCGCCGCGCCCTCGTCCACCGCTTCCTCCTCGTCGGGTGCCTCGCCGCACCGGTTCATCCGCTCCAGGTGGAACAGGCCGCCCGGCTTCTTCGGCGGCGTGTGCGCGAACTCCACGCAGTCCCCGACCTGGAGCCCCGGCACCTTCCGCTCCACCGGGTTCTGCTCGAAGCAGTAGTCCGCGCCGGTGGTGGCGTTGACGCAGACCTTCGGATCGATCGAGATCACCTCGCCGGTACGGTCCTGAGGCGTGGCGGCGCACGCCGCGAGCCCCGCTCCGGCGAGCGCGAGGACCAGCAGGCGGGCAACATGGTGTCCAGCGGACAAGGCTTTCCTTTCAGCGACGTGCCAAAACAGGCGACCGGGGCCGCACGGTTCCGCGTACCGCCGGATGATGATCGTGATCCGGCCGCCGCGGTCCCGCACCCCGTCATACGAAGCCGGACCCGCCACGGATCAAACCCCTGCGGAAGGTACGCATGAACCTGACGCTCGTCGTCGGCAGCGGCCGCTGCGGCTCCACGGTCCTGTCCCGCGTCCTCCGCGACCACCCCGACATCCTCAGCGTCGGCGACCTGCCGCCGGTCGTCCGCGCCGGCCCACCCCCGCCGATCGCGCGCCTCTACCGCGGGCTGCTCACCCGCCTGGCCGCCCGCTCAGGCCGCACCACGATCGTCGCCACCGCCGCGCTGCACCGGCTCCCCGCCCTGCACACCGCGTTCCCCGAGGCCCGGCTCGTGCACCTGTACCGCGACGGCCCCGACTGCGCCGTCGCCACCCGCCGCCGCCGCGCCGCCCTTCCGGCACTCGGCGCCAGGTGGTCCACCGACATCGTCGACGGCGTCGCCCTCCTCGAGATGCTGCCCGCCGCCCGAACCAGCGGCCTGCGCTACGAGGACCTCGTCCACTCCCCCGAGGCCACGCTCATCCACCTCGCCGCCACCCTCAACCTCCCCGTCGACGGCGACTGGCTGTCCCGCTCCCGCACCCACCTGGACACGTCCACCATCGGCCTCGCCGCCACCCTCCCGGACGAGGACCGGGCGGCGCTGGAGGCCGCCTGCGCCCCGGGCATGAAGGCCCTCGGCCTGACGGCTTAGCTGCCGCGCGGGACACTCACGATCGGTCGAGTGTCCAGGTGACGACCGGCGGCCGGACCGTCGCGCAGATCGGGCCGCCCTTGGCGTCGGTGAGGCCGAGGCGGGCGACGAGGACTCCGTGGCCGGTGGCGGCGTCCGCGATCAGCGCCTCGCCCGCGTCCGCCGGGTGGAGTTTCGCGCGGCGGAACGGGTGCGCGCCGCCGCTGACCCAGCAGAGGTAGACGAAGCGGGCGCCGCGCCGGCCGTGGACGAACGGCCCGCCGAAGTCGAGACCTGACCCGTCCGGCAGCGGCTTCGTGACGAGGTCCAGGTCCCACACCGCCGAGGCGGCGTCCCCCGGGATCAGCTCGATCACGTCGGCGCGGCGCTGCACGCCCACATGCACGTCCCGGTACGGCGGACCGGCCGGATTCGTGTCGGCGACGCGGCCCGGCAGGCCGGTGCCCTCGATGCGCAACCGCATCGGGTCACCATCGCACACCGGGGCGGCCACCGTCAGTCCAGCGCCGGTGCCGGGTCGGTGCGGAGGCGGCTGTAGAGCATGCCGTCCCGCCACCCGCCGTCGGCGAACTCGATGGCACGCATGGTGCCCTCGAGCTGGAAGCCGGCCTTCAGCAGTGCCCGCTGCTCCGGCACGTTGTCCGCCTGCGTGCCGGCGGAGATCCGCATCGCGGGCGTGTGCCGGAACAGGTAGTCGCAGAGCAGCACCTGCGCGCGCCAGCCGAACCCCCGGCCCCGCCACTCCGGCAGCAGCACGATGCCGATCTCCCAGTTCGGCGCGCCGCCGAACCGGCACGCGCGGAAGCTGACGACCCCGGCGGCCTCACCGTCGACGTCGACGATCAGCCGCGAGTCGGGCGTGCCGCCGAGGTAGCCGTCGGCGGCGAACCGCCGGTCGATCGCGCCCGCGTCCCGGAAGCCGGACCAGTCCGGCCCGATCAGGCCGGGCTCGACCGCGAACCGGCGCATCATCGGCAGGTCGCCGGCGGTGACGGCACGCAATTGCAGCATCACCCGATCAGACCACACCGTAACCGCGGCCACAGCTCCGCCGGACCCGGCGGCCGTAGGGTGATCGTCGTGGAGCCCATCGATCTCGACCGGGACGGCACCCGGCTGCACGCGCTGTGGCGGCCCGGCACCGGGACCCCGCTGGTGATCGTGCCGGGCGTGATGACGGACGCGCGGGGCTGGCGGCACGTCGCCGCCGCGATCGCCGGCCCGGAGCCGATCCTGATCCTCAACCGCCGGGGCCGCGCACCGAGCGGCGATCTCGGCGAGGACTACTCCGTCGAGACCGAGGTGCGGGACCTGCTCGCCTGGCTGCGGCACCTGGGCGCGCCGGTGCGGCTGTTCGGCTGGAGCTACGGCGGCCTGATCGCGATCGAGGCGGCCACCCGGACCGCGGCCGTCCGGCAACTCCTCGCGTACGAGCCGGTGATCGCCCCGTTCGCCGCCCACGCCATCCCCGCGCTGCGCGCCGCGACCGAGGCCGGCGACCTCGACCGCGCGGTCCAGGTGGTCAGCCGGGACATCTCGCGCACCCCGCCCGAGCGGCTGGCGGCGCTGCGCGACTCGCCGGCGTGGGCGCCGCTGCGGGCGTGGGCGGCACCGGTCGCCGGCGAGACGGTGGCGCTGAACGCGTTCACGCCCGACCCGGGCCGCTGGGCCGGGATCGCCGTACCGATCGATCTGATCATCGGCGCGGAGAACACCGACACCGAACCGTACGGCACCGCGTTCGCCGCGGTCGCCCGGCTGCTGCCCGGCGCGGCCGTGCACGTGCTGGCCGGCCAGGGTCACCTCGCCCACGTGACGGGCGCGGACCGGCTCGGGCGGCTGATCGGCGACCTCACAGCCGCTCGCGGAGCGTCACTCCCGGGTTGAGGTGCTCCCACTCGCGGATCACCTCGTTCGGCATCGACGCGATGCGGATGCGGTCCCCGCGCACGATCCGCGGATACTGCTTCGGGACCAGGTACTCACCGATCACCAGGTTGACCAGCATCAGGAACACCACCACGAACAGCGCGATCGGCCCGGCCAGATCCGTCCGGCCCGGGTGCGCGATCAGCGAGTACGCGATCCACGCCGCCGCGCTGATGCCGATCACCAGCATCGACGGTACGACCACCCGCCGCCGGAACCGCTCCAGCGCGTAGCTGCGCCGCAGGATCTGCGCCTCCGACTCGGTGACCGGCAGCGTGAGCGTCGCGTGGGAGTCGCCGCGCCACAGCGGCAGGCAGGACACCTCCGCGGTCTCGTTCGCGTACTCACCGTCGAAGATCGACCGAGGCGGCAGGTGCAGGTGCGGCAGGTCGGTCCGCGCGATGACCACGGTGGCGGTGTCCATGCAGCTCATCCCTCTGATCAACATGAGAGCCCGCCCTCACTGTAGGCATGATGCACGGCGGATGGTTGCCGATCGTGGGGAGCAGCTCGGTCTCCTCGAACGCGTCGCCCCAGCTCTGGTGCACCACCGGCTCGTCGTCGCGCGGCGGCAGCTCCGGCACGATCCGCCGGCCGTCGCTGCCCTCGGGCAGCTCCGCGTCGTGGTGCTGCGCCCGGACCACGTCGGTGCCGGCCGCCCGGGCGCGGCGGTGGCCACCACGTCACGCTGCACGTCGACGACGAGCAGCGCCGTCCTGGGCCGGTCGGTGAGCGTGGTCATGGTTCGGCAACCTCCGGCGGCGGTGACTCGTCATTCACCGGGGACGCTGGACCGGGGGTACGGCAAAACCGGGTGAGCACCCGATGAGCTACCGGATGAACATCACGCTCGGTAACACTGAGCGGGGACGATCCAGGGGGTACGACGATGACGTGCGGTTGTTCGGTGGCGGGCCTGTCCCGCCCGGCGGGCCGGCGGGCCCCCGCCTCGGTCCGCACCTGCGCCCGCTGCCGCCGCTGGTCCGGCGCGTCCACGCTGGCCCCGCACATCCCCGTCACCGTGACCGGCGCCAGCTCCTGCAGCGTCACCAGCCCGCCGGCACCCGAGCGGTAGCGGGCTCAGGACAGCACCGCGAGCCGCCCCGCCTCGCCCGACGCCCAGCACACCGGCCCGTGGCGCCCCGCCACGCAGTCGACCGCGTCGAAACTGCCGCCGTCGAACTCCGTCCACGTGCGGCCGCCGTCGCGGCTGATCGAGCTGCCGGTCGGGCCGACCGCCAGCACACCTGCTCCCCGGCCCGGGACCCACGCCGCGCCCGACCGGTACTCCCCCGGCGGCACCGCGGCCGCCGTCCACCGGCCGTCGCGGAACACGGCCGCGCCGCGCGGCGCCTCGGACGGGACCGCGTAGTCGCCGCCGACCGCGACGCCGTGCGCCGCGTCCCGGAACGCCAGCGAGTAGATGCCCGCGGACGGCCCGGACGGCACCGGCGTGGTGGCCACCCGCCAGCTCCGGCCGTGGTCCTTCGAGGAGAAGACCCGCGCGGCCGAGCCGCCGCCGGTCGCGAACCAGTACCGCCCGCCGGTGCCGGCGACCAGGCAGGTGCCGCTGGCCGCGAACGCGAACTCGCCCGGCAGCGCGGCCGGCATCCGCGCCGGCGACAGCACCGACCAGCTCCGCCCGCCGTCCGACGTGGACAGGACGCGGAACGCGCCGTCCACCGGGTCGGACAGCGCCAGCCCGTGCCGGGAGTCGGTGAACGCCAAGCAGTCGTAGAAGGCGGCCGGGTCGGGGTTGCGGAACGTCTCGGTCCAGGTGCGCCCGCCGTCGGCCGTACGGTAGACGCGCGAGTCCGCACCGGTGCCGATGGACAGCGCGACCGCGTGGTGCGCGTCGAACGCCTCGATGTCGCGGAACTGCAGCGTCTCCGTGCCGGGTGGTCCGGCCGGGGACCAGTGCCGGCCGCCGTCGACGGTCCGCAGCACCGTCCCGGAACTGCCGGAGGCCCACACCACCCGCGGCGACACCACGGACAGGCCGCGCAGCCGGGCCTCGCTGCCGGACGGCGTCAGCGACCACGAGGGCCCGGACCCGGCGGCGGACGCCGCGGCGGGCGCCGGCAGCACGACGGCGGCAACGGCAACGGCGGTGAGCAGACGCCTCATGCCGCCGAACCTAGCACGACGTCAATCGATGCGCGGCCCACTGAACACGATGGACGGTATCGCGACCGCCACCGTCCTCGATCAGGTGTTCAGCGGGCGCCGCGCGATCAGCAGCGCGTGCGTGACCGGCCAGTCCAGCGGCGTGCCGTCCGGCCGGTGCAGCGACGCGACCGGGGCCAGGCGGTTCTCCACGATCCAGTCGTTGCGCGTGGTGTGCGAGGCCGCGTCCACCTCGAACCCGACGTCGGTCAGCAGGCCCTTCCAGTCCGCCATCTCCAGGCCGCAGAACTGCTCCTGCGTCTCGGAGAGCCAGTTGTCCGTGTAGTCCTTCCGGGTGAGGAAGTCCATCGCGTCGCCGAGCGTCAGCTCCACCACGTCGTCCGACACCGGCCGATAGCCGAACGGGAACCGGAAGTCCACCGCGAACTGGTCGAGCCGGGCCCGCGTCGACAGCCCGCCGACGTACGCCGCGACGTCCCCGGACAACTCCGCCACCGGCGACGCCGGATTCGCACCGTCCGACGTGGACAGCCGCAGGTGGACCAGCTGGTCCCGCCCGTCCGGCCCGCACACGTCGCTGTTGATCCACACGCCGCCCGGCACGGTGTGCTCGTAGATGGCGGCCACGAACCGCCGCAGCGACTCCATCCGTGCGCCGTACGACCAGATCTCGTGCGTCAGCGCGAACGTCATGGTGGTGTCGATCGAGCGTGGCGCGAACACCGCACCGCCCAGCACGTTGCGCCGGTAGAAGAACACGTTCGGGTTCCGGAACGCGCCCTGCGCCTTCTTGTGCACGCACTCCTCGTACAGGTGGCGCGCCACCTCCACGCCGATCAGATCGCTCTCCCGCAGCGCCGGCTCGGCGTCCGCCATCTCCAGCACCGCGCCCGCGCCGCACCCGATGTCCACGATCCGCCCCGGCCGCACGTGCTCGCGGACCAGCCGCCACTTGCGGTCCGCGCCCGCCGCGAACGCCTCCACGTACGTCCGGTAGTCGCGGGTGGCGGTCAGCCCGCCCTCGTCGCCCACCACCGGGTCGTTGACCACCGCGCGTACCGCCTCGGCCAGCCGGTACCGCCCGAACACGTCCACCGACGCCGGATGCGCCAGCTCCCGCCACCGCTCGTCGCCGGCCGCCAGCCGCATCAGCACGTCCCACGGCCGCTCCGGCGGCTCCGGCAGCGCCGGATCGTCCTCCACCGGCAGCACCGTGAACCCGAGCCCCGCGTACAGCGCCGCCACCGCCGGCGTCGAACAGGCGACCACCGCGTTCCCCGGCGTCAGCGCCAGCCCGGTGGCGACCTCGACGTTCTTGACCGTCACGGCCGCGAACCGGTCCGTCGGCGCGGTGTCGAAGACCGGCACCACCAGCGACCGCAGCCCCTCGGCCGCGCTCAGCCGCTCGATCGCGGCCTCCCGCCGGTGATACGGAATCGGGTTACGCTTCGTGTTCTCATGGTTCGCCGACGTCACCGCCCACACCACGGTCGCGTCCCCGGCGACCCGCGTCAGGAACTCCGCCTGGAAGCGCGTCAGCAGGTGGTGCCGGCCGGGAAAGAGCAGGTAGTCGAAGCCCATCCGATCTTCCTAGCGCATGCGCGCCACAAAACCAAAGATCAAAATCTTGCTCTTCCCACTCCCGGCGTGGTCACGCTCCGCATGCTCCCGCGGGCACCGGTCGGCCGCGGGCGGCCTCCCTGCCGGTCCCGCTGTGGGAATCCCGGCGGCTCCGGGTGCGGACGGGCCTGACCACCGGTCCGCCGCGGAATCCGGACGCACTCACGGACGACGGGCCACCGGGACGCCCTGGGGATCAGACGTGGCCGTCGTCGGCGGTGGACGCGACCGGCTCGGCCGTCAGGGGCAGGCGGGCGACCACGCGGTATCCGCCGTCGGGACGGGCGCCGGTGCGCACCACGCCGCCGGCCAGCCGGGCGCGCTCGTGCATGCCGACCAGGCCGTGCCGGGCCCGGGCCGGCTCCTCCATCAGGCGCGGCAGCGTGGCGGGCGGCCCGTTGACCACCTCGACCACCAGTTCCTCCCCCTCCACCGCGACGCGCACGTGGGTGGCGGCGCCCGGCGCGTGCCGGATCACGTTGCTCAGCGACTCCTGCACGATCCGGTACGCCGCGCGGCCCACCGTGTCGTCGCGCGGCTCCGCGTCCACGTCCAGCGAGACCGGCACGCCGCCACGGCGCGCGGACTCGGCCAGGTCGCCGAGGCTGCGCAGGTCCGGCATCGGCCGCAGTTCGCCGTCCGCGCCCTCGTCGCGCAGCAGCGCCAGCAGCGCGCGCATCTCGCGCAGCGTGGTGCGGGTGCCGGCCGCGATCCGCCCGAACTCCTCCCGCGACTCCGGGTCGATGTCCGGGATGCGGTACGCCGCGGACGTCGCCTGCATGTGGATCACGGACATGCCGTGCGCGACCACGTCGTGCAGCTCACGCGCGATCCGGTTGCGCTCCTCGACCAACGCCCGCTGCGACTGCTCCAGCGCCACGTCCCGGCGGGCCTGGGCCAGCTCCCGGCGCACGGCCAGCCGCTGCCGCCAGGCGATCGTGCCGAACAGCACCATCACCGAGTTCGTCGCGTAGGTGATCAGCGCGGTGTCGGCCACCTCGATCGTCCGGCCGCGCGGGTCGACCATCGACAGCAGGATGCCGAAGAGCCCGCTGGCCCACCAGATCACCACCGCCTCGCGCCACGGCCAGCGCAGCCCGACCAGCCCCACGTGCGCGACCAGCGTGAGCATCACCGGCGGCTGGAACGGCCAGATGCCGTGCGCGCCCTCCTGCGCGAGCGCGAACACCGCCACGGCCGCGAGCTGCACCACCGTGGCGATCCGCGGCCGCCGCAGGCTCAGCGCCAGCGCGGCGGCCTGCGCGGTGGCGGCGGCCCAGGCGATCAGCAGCGGCACGCCGTACTCGTCGGTCATCACGGTGGCGGTGCCGACCAGCAGCATGCCGGCCAGCGAGCCGACCACCAGCCACCACTGCCTCGGCACCCCGTTCACGTCCGCGACGTTACCGACCCCGGTCACCCCTGGTCGTCCCCCTGCCGGTGCATGCCGACCCCTACGGGCAGCGTGGCTCTCCCGGCGGACGACCGGGACCCGTCCCATCACCGAGAGTTGACGCATGAACCCGTACACCTGGCTCGGCCCGCTCGTGCTGATCGAGGGGCCGGCGGCGACCGTGAGCGCCGGCTCGCTGGTCGGCGCCGGCGTCGCGCGCTTCCTGCCGGTCTGGGTGATCGTCGTGCTCGCGGACGTGGCCGGTGACAGCCTGCTCTACCTGGCCGGGCGTTCGTCGCGGCACCCGCGGGTGGCCGCGCTGCTGGCCCGCATCGGCGTCACGTCGCGCCGCGCGGCCGGCTTCACCCGCGACCTGCCCCGACTGGTGATCACCGCGAAGGTGCTGGACGTGCTGGCCGTCCCCGCGTTCGTGGCGGCCGGCATCGCCCGAATCCCGTACCAGCGGTTCGCGGCCTGGGTGACGGCCGGCGCGGCGGTGCGGGCCGCGGTGCTGATCGGCGCCGGCGCGCTGCTCGGCAGCCGGCTGACCGGCCTGCTGGAGCTGCCCGGCGGCTTCCTGCTGCTCGCCGCCGTGGTGGCCGGCCCGGCGCTGCTGCTCAACCTGCTCGTCAAGCGCCTCACCAGGAAGCGGATAGCGGCGTGACCGGGCTCCCCCTACGGGAGCCCGGTCAGCATCGGTGGATCAGAAGTTGCCCTGCGCGTTGCACTTCGCGTGCTGGTTGATGCAGTTGCGGACGCGCTCGGCGAGCGCCTGCGGCACCCAGGCGTTGAAGAAGTCGCCGTGCATGGAGTAGCCGGTGCCGGACGAGAGCGTGATGCCCTCGGTGTCCGTGTTCAGCGGGTACGGCAGCATGAACGAGATCGACGGGATCGCCACCGGGTACTTGCCGGAGCACCTGCCCTGCGCGTCGGCCGGGCCCACGTGCGACTTGTGGTCCGGGCTGTCCAGGTGCACGCCGTCCCAGCAGTCCGGGAAGGTGAGCTGGCGGATCAGCTCCGCGGTCGGCGCGCAGACCGGCCACTCGCCGTCCTTGGTCCGGCCGGTCTCGCCGCCCACGCCCGCGCACCAGAACTGGTTGTTCTGCCCCTTGCTGGTCTGCTGCTTCGCGTCACCGGCGATCATCCGGAAGCCGGACGGGAACGGCACGGTCGCGGCGTAGTCCTTCAGGCGCGAGCCGTAGTAGACCGTGACCTCCTTCGGCATGACCGGCTTGCCGTCCTTGAGCAGCGTCGGCACCCAGTAGGCGGAGAAGTCCTGGGTGGACGGCTCGCAGGTGGTGGCCTTCGCGGCGAACAGCGACTCCGCGGTCGAGGCCGCGCTGGTGGTCTTGTTGCCCCAGAACGTGTGGTCGTGCGACGCGCCCGGCAGGTTCGGCGCGACGATCGGGTCGTCCGGCCTGGTGTGGCTGATCTTGCAGGAGGCGTGGAACTCCGGCACCATCCGCTCGGCCGGCGTCTTCGGCGTGATCGCGCGGAACGCGGCCAGTTCCTGCGCCCACTTGGCCTGGTCCATCACGACCCAGCCGGCGCCGGTCTGCGGCGCGGTGCCGGTCGGCGTGGGCGACACGCTCGCGGACGCGGTCGCGCTCGGGCTCGCCGGCGCGCCGGTGGTCGCGGTCGCGGCCGGGCTCGCCGGCGCGGTGGTGCCCGGCGCGCCGGTGCCGCCGCCGGCCCGGGTGAAGCGCAGCCAGTTGAGGTTCACGAAGTCGCTGCGGCTCTTGCTGACCAGGTTCACCACCACGGTCTGCGTACCGCCGAGCGTGGTCTTGCTGACCGCCTTGCCGGTGACCCAGCTCTGCCAGTTGCCGGTCTTGCTGATCGGGAACGCGGCGAGCAGCTCACCGGTCGGGCTCCCGGCACGCACCTCGACCGAGCCGCCCTCGGAGTTCGCCGAGGCCACGCGCGCCTCGATGGTCAGCGGGCCGCCGGCCGCCGCGCCGAGGTCCACGTTGTCGTAGCGCATCCAGTCGCCGTTGCTGAGCCAGCCGACGTTGCGGCCGCCGCCGGTGTCGCTGGTGCCCTCGGTCTGCGCGCCCTGGTGGGCCGCGTACGACTCGGCCTCGAGGACGCCGGGGATCGGCGTCTGGTTGCTGCCCGCGTTCGCGGTGGCGACGAGCACGCCGCTGCCGGCGAGCGCCGCGACCACCGGGATCGCCAGCAGGAACATCCGCTTCTTGCTCTTTTTTCCAGATTTATCCGGCGATGCGCCGGACAGCGGAGCCGAGGGGTCGCTCTGCATGGTGGGAGGCCTCCGGGCCGTATATGGTGTGGGCGTCGCGCGGCGGACAGACATCCCCGCGCGGGTGTTCCGGTCGGAACTCTAGGACCGGAGAGAGCGCTCTCACAAGCCGGTGCGCCCCGCTTAAGACAAAGCTAAGGGAAAGCCTTCACTCGCCGGCCGCGGGCCGGGCCGAGGGCCGACCGCGCGGGCGGGTCCGGGCTGGGACCGGTCCCGCCCACACGGGGTCTAGCGGGTGCGGCGCAGGATCGCGACCGCGCGCGGCGCCAGCGGCGTGACGGTGCCGAGCAGCGGCTCGCCGTCGAGGCCGGGCAGCTCGACCGGCACGTCGGTGCGGTTGATCAGGAACCAGAAGTCCTCGCCCGCACCGGTACGGATGGCCAGCTCCACCTGGCCGCGGGCCTCCTCCGGCAGCGGGCTGGCGATGCCGGCCGACCGCAGCAGCTCGGCCAGCAGCGAGGTCAGTCCCTCCGGCCCGAGGCGGGTGGAGACGTAGGTGGCGGTGCCGGCCGGGTCGCCCGCGCCGGGCTCGCCGTCGGAGGAGCCGGCCGAGACGGTACGCCGGGTGATCGCCGCGCGGCCCGCGTGCTCGCCGGTCTTGTACCAGGCCAGCACGTCCACGTCCGGCGCGACCACGTCGATCCGGTCGGTCCACAGCGTGCCGTCCGTGCCGTTGTCCAGCGCGACGCTGTCACCCTCGAGCAGCGGGCCGAACTCCTCGATCCGGATGCCCAGCAGCTCGCGCAGCGCACCCGGGTATCCGCCCAGCCACACGTGGTCGTTCTCGTCCACGATGCCGGAGAAGTAGGTGGTGACCAGGTGGCCGCCGCCCGCGACGTACGCCTCCAGGCGCCGCGCCAGCTCGCCCGGCACCACGTGCAGGATCGGCGCGATCACCAGGTCGTACCCGGTCAGGTCGGCCGCGACCGGCACCACGTCGACCGGCACGCCGTTGGCCAGGAACGCGGTGTACCAGTCCAGCGCCTCCGCCCGGTAGCGCAGCTTCTCGGTCGGGTGCGAGTCCAGCTCGCTGGCCCACCAGGAGTCCCAGTCGAACAGGATGGCGGCGCGCGACGGCGCCTGGTCCGTACCCGCGACGGGTTGAATGGTCCTGAGGTCCTCGCCCAGCCGCGCGACCGCGCGGAAGACCGCGCTGTCCGTGCCGGCGTGCGGCAGCATCGCGGAGTGGTACTTCTCCGCGCCGCCCCTGGACTGGCGCCACTGGAAGAAGCAGACCGCGTCCGCGCCGTGCGCCACGTGGATCAGCGAGTCGCGGCCCAGCTCGCCGGGGCGCTTGGCGAGGTTGATCGGCTGCCAGTTGACCGCGCTCGTGGAGTGCTCCATCAGGAACCACGGCCGGCCGGCCGCGAGGTGGCCGGTCAGGTTCGCGGAGAAGGACAGCTCGTCCAGGCCCTGCGGCCCGGGCCAGAAGTAGTGGTCGTTGGAGACGAAGTCGACCTCGGAGGCCCAGTCCGCGTAGTTCATGCCCTTGGTCTCGCCCATCACCATGAAGTTGGTGGTGACCGGTACGTCCGGGGTGAGCTCGCGGAGGATCTCCCGCTCGGCGACCAGGTACTCCTTGAGCGCGTCCGAGCTGAAGCGCTTGAAGTCCAGCTGCTGCGTCGGGTTCGGGTAGCTGGCGGCCTGGCGCGGCGGCAGGATCTGGCCCCAGGCGCTGTACCGCTGCGACCAGAACGCGGTGGCCCAGGCGTCGTTGAGCGCCTCGATCGTGCCGTACCGGGCCTTGAGCCAGGTGCGGAACGCGCGCGCCGCGTCGTCCGAGAAGTCGTACACGTTGTGGCAGCCCAGCTCGTTGCTGACGTGCCAGGCGGTCAGCGCCGGGTGGTTCGCGTACCGGGTGGCCAGCTCGCGGACCAGCGTGAGCGCGTACTCCCGGAAGATCGGCGAGGTGGGACGCCAGTGCTGGCGGGCGCCCGGCCAGACCGTGTTGCCGGCGTTGTCCACCGGCAGGATCTCCGGGTGCGACGTGGTCAGCCACGGCGGCGGGGACGCGGTCGCGGTGGCCAGGTCGACCGCGATGCCGTTGGCGTGCAGCAGGTCCATCGCGTCGTCGAGCCAGGCCCAGTCGTACGTGCCCGCGTTCGGCTGGATGCGCGCCCAGGAGAAGATCGCCAGCGAGACGATGTTGACGCCCGCCTCCCGCATGGCGGCGACGTCCTCATCCCAGACCTCGCGCGGCCACTGGTCGGGGTTGTAGTCGGCGCCGAACGCCATCCGCGGCCCGGCCTCGGCGGAGGGCCAGCGCAGCCACCGGTGTTCCACGTGTGTTGCTCCCTTGTGGTGGGTGTGGTTCATGGCCGCGCCGGGCCCGTGGAGGACCCGGCGCGGGTGGCACGGAGCGGCCCTACTTGACGGTGAAGCCCTGCTCGTTGCCGTACTTGACGGACGCGTCCTGCCAGGCCTTGAGGCCGTCGGCCAGCTTGGTCGAGGAGATGTACGCCTGGCCCGCGGTGTCCTTGAAGATCGAGTTCGCGTAGACCTGGTACGGCAGGTACGACCAGCCGGGCACCACGTTCGCGGAGGACTGCGCGAAGATCTCGTTGATCTTCTGGCCGCCGAAGTACTCGAACTCCTTGGCCTGGAACTCCGGCGAGTTCAGGTCCGCGGTGGTGGCCGGGAACGCGCCGTTGTCGATGCGGGTCTTCACGCCCTCACCGGCGGTCAGGTAGTCCAGGAACCCGTAGGCGAGCGCCTTGCGGGTGGACGCCTCCATCACGGACATCGCGGAGCCGCCGTTCTCGGCGGTGGCGGTGCCGCCCTTCTCCCACTGCGGCATCGGCGCGACGCGCCACTTGCCGGACGCGTTCGGCGAGCCGGAGACCAGGTTGCTCGGCATCCAGGCGCCGACCACGAGCGTGGCCAGCGTGCCGTTGCCCAGCGCCTGGAACCACTCGTCGGTCCAGCCGGAGATGCTGGACAGCAGCTTCTCGTCGATCATCTTCTGCCACAGCGCGGTGTACTTCTGCGCGCCCGCGTCGGCGAAGTTGATGGTGATGTCGGTGCCGTTGACCGTGTACGGCTTGCCACCGGCCTGCCAGATCATCGACGTGGTGGTGCCGGCGTCGCCGCTGTCCGAGGCGATGTAGACCTTCGGGTCCGCCGCGTGCAGCTTCTTCGCGGCCTCGTAGTACTCGTCCCAGGTGGTCGGCACGGCGACGCCGTGCTTGTCGAAGACCTCCTTGTTGTAGTACAGCACCATCGGGCCGGAGTCGAGCGGCAGGCCGAAGACGCCGCCGTTGGCGGAGACCGCGTTCCACGGGCCGGGCGCGAACTTGTCCTTGTACGCGGAGGCGCCGAAGCCGGACAGATCCGCCACGTTCTTCGCCAGCGAGAACTGCGAGAGCGCGTAGTACTCGATGTGCGCCAGGTCCGGCACGCCCTTACCGGCCGAGAGCGCGTTCTGCAGCGCCACGTACTGGTCCTGGTTCGTACCCGCGTTGACGACGTTGATCTTGACCTTGGGGTACTTGGTCATGAACGCCTGTGCGGTCGGCGCGATCGTGGTGTCCCACGACCAGACGAGCAGTTCGCCGCCCTCCTCCAGCGCCTTGGTGACGTCGTCCGCGGAGACGGTCTCGCCACCGGTGCCGGAGTCGTCGCCGCCACCGCAGGCCGCCAGCACGGAGGCCACGCCGACGGCGCCGGCCAGGCGCAGCAGGTTGCGCCGAGAGGTGTACATCATTCGAGGTGTTCCTTCCGGAGAATGTTGTGGGTGCCCGAAAAGCTCATTCTTTGACGCTGCCGGCCGCCAGACCCGACTGCCAGTACCGCTGGAGCAGCAGGAACGCGGCGATCAGCGGGATGATCATCAACAGCGAACCGGTGATCACGAGGTGGAAGATGACCTCGCCGCCGTTCGTGGTCGCCTGCGCGTTCCACGCGTTCAGGCCGAGCGTCAGCGGGTACCAGTCGGGGTCCTTCAGCATGATCAGCGGAAGGAAGTAGTTGTTCCAGGTCGCGACCGTGGTGAACAGCAGGACCGTGACGATGCCGGGGGCCAGCAGCGGGAGCCCGACCTGGAAGAACGTGCGGAACTCGCCGGACCCGTCGACGCGCGCCGCCTCCAGCAGCTCGGTCGGGATCGCCTCGTTCGCGAACGTCCACATCAGGTACAGGCCGAACGGGGAGATCAGTGAGGGAATGATGATCGCCCAGGGGGTGTCGGTCAAGCCCATCTCGCTGAACATGAGGAACGTCGGCACCGCGAGCGCCGTGCCGGGCACCGCGACCGCGCCGATCACGACCGCGAACACCGCGCCCCGGCCCGGGAACCGGAACTTCGCCAGGCCGTAGCCGCCGAGGACGGCCAGGAACGTCGCGCCACCGGCCCCCACCACCACGTACAGCAGGGTGTTGACGAACCAGCGAACGAAGATCCCATCGTTGTACGTCAGGGTCTGCGCGATGTTCTGGAACAGCAGGAACTCGCCGTCCGCGAACCACAGGCCGAACGAGTCGGTCAGCCCCTCGCGGCTCTTGGTCGCGTTCACGATCAGCCAGAACAGCGGCACGACGCTGTAGAGCAGAATGACGCCGGTGGCGAGCGTGAGCGTGATGCTCTTGCGCGGCGTGGTGGTGTACCTCTTGACCCTCTTCACGGCCGGCTGGGTGGGCGGCGCCTGCTGAAGCGTCGTCATCGCTCAGCTCTCCTTCCGCATGCCGCGCAGCTGGATCACGTAGGCGACGAGCATGGTGACCAGGCCCATGATGATCGCGATGGTCGCCGAGTAGTTGTACTGCTGGCCGTTGAAGGACAGCGAGTACGCGTAGTAGTTCGGCGTGAAGAACGTGGTGATCGCGTTCGGCGCCAGCTTCTGCAGGATCGACGGCTCGGTGAACAGCTGGAAGCTGCCGATGATGGAGAAGATGGTGGCGATGACCAGCGCGCCCCGGATGGCCGGCAGCTTGATCGAGCGGATGATCCGGAACTGGCCGGCCCCGTCGATCTCCGCGGCCTCGTAGAGCGAGGAGGGGATGACCCGCAGCGCGGAGTAGAAGATCAGCATGTTGTAGCCGACGAATTCCCAGGTCACGATGTTGCCGATGCTGGCGAGGATCCAGTCCGGGCCCAACGGGGCGGGGATGGAGATCCCGAACGCCTCGTTGATGTTGCCGACCAGGCCGAACTGGTTGCCGTACATGAAGCCCCACATGATCGCGGCGACCACGGCTGGCACCGCGTACGGCAGGAAGATCGTGATGCGGAAGAAGCCGGCCGCGTGCAACCGGCCGCTGTCGATCGCCAGCGCGGCCAGCAGCGCGATGCCGAGCATGATGGGCACCTGGACGACCAGGAAGATCGCGACCCGGGCCAGGCCGTCCCAGAAGTTGGGGTCGGTCAGCGCCTGCTGATAGTTCTCCAGGCCGACGAACGAGGTGCCGCCGATGAGCCGGGTCTTGAACAGGCTGATGTAGATCGAGTATGCGATCGGAGCGAGGAAGACCAGCGCGAAGACCGCCATGAACGGCCCCACGAACTGCCACCCGGTCCACGATCGCCGACGGCGCGGCCTCGGAAGCGCCGCTTGCGCCGTAGTCATCCCATGTACCCCCTAGCAACACTGCTATGTTTGCGCAAACATACAGCTCAGTCGTGGGTGGCTCACCGGGGGTCAGAGGTTTCGATCCGATAACGAGCGTCACGGGAGTGCAATGTTTACGTAAACATCGTGCGGTGATAGTTTCACCACGTCTACGGCGCGTCAAGAGAAGGCGTGAAGGTTGTTCACCTCGGAGAATCCTGAGAGCACCACGCCCCGGCGGCGCAAACGAGGTGTCTCGATGGCCGACGTGGCCCGCCTGGCGGGCGTCTCGGCCCAGACCGTCTCGCGCGTCTCCACCGGGCACCCCGGCGTCATCGAGTCGACCCGCGCCCAGGTGCTGGCCGCCATGAAGGAACTCGGCTACCGCCCGAACAGCGCGGCCCGCGCGCTGAAACGCGGCGAGTTCCGCACCATCGGCGTCATCCTGTTCACGCTCGCCACCACCGGCAACAGCCGCACCGTCGAGGCGATCGCCGACCACGCCGCGCGCGAGGGCTACGCCATCACCATCATCCCGGTCGCGGCCCCCACCCAGGACGGCGTGCTCGGCGCCTTCACCCGCCTCGGCGAACTCGCGGTCGACGGCGCCATCGTCATCATGGAGGTCCACCTCCTCGACACCACCCGCATCACGCTCCCCCCGGGCGTCCAGGTCGTCGTGGTCGACTCCGACGCCGGCGACACGTACACCGTGGTCGACACCGACCAGGCCGACGGCGCCCGCGCCGCCGTCCGCCACCTCCTCTCCCTCGGCCACCACACGGTCCACCACGTCACCGGCCCCGCCTCCTCCTTCGCCAGCGAACGCCGCGCCGCCGCCTGGCGCTCCGTCCTCACCGACGCCGGCCGCCCCGTCCCACCCGCACTCACCGGCGACTGGTCCGCCGACTCCGGCTACGCGGCCGGCCTCCAACTCGCCGCCGACCCGTCATGCACCGCGGTCTTCGCCTCCAACGACCAGATGGCGCTGGGATTGCTGCGCGCCTTCCACGAGCGCGGGCTGGCGGTCCCGGGACGGATCAGCGTGGTCGGCTTCGACGACATCCCGGAATCACGCAACTTCCTCCCGCCACTGACCACGGTCCACCAGGACTTCGCGGAGATGGGCCGCCGGTGCGTCCAGATGGTCCTCCGCCAGATCCGCAACGAGGGCACCACCCCGGGCACGACGCTGGTTCCGACCCGCCTGGTGGAACGCTCCAGCACAGCACCGCCCCCTCCCCCTTCGTAGGCACCGGGCGCCGAGGGCGGCGGCACTAGCCGCTGGCCCCGGCCCGGGCACCAAGTACCAGCCCGGCGACGGGCCGGGCACCGGCATCGGCCACTGGCACCCGGCGCCGGGCACGGGCACCGCGTGCCGGGCACGGGCACCGCGCGCCGGGCACGGGCACCGCGCGCCGGGCACGGGCGCCGGGCACGGGCGCCGGATTCCTCAGCCGCCGAATTGCGAAGCCCGAAAGCACGAGAACCGCGGCGACGTGAAGGCCTGGCCGGGCCTGCCGGTCAAGATTCGCCCGGTACGACTTCGGCGTCGCAGTCTTTCCGCGGTCCACAGGCCGGTGGCCCACTTTGTGAGGCTCAGGCACGTTATTCGAGCGGAATAACGTGCCTGAGCCTCACATCGCCACAGTGGACGATCAACTCGCGTCCGCGATATGGCGAAATTTCGGGCGCGGAGCGCCCACCGTGCCCCTCGCACAGGCCTGAGGACCGCAACCGCCTGGCATCGCGGCGAATCGTCCGACCAGCGTGGAAAGCATGGTCGATCCGCATCGGCTTTATGACGAAATTTCGGACACGGAGTGCCCGAGACCGATGTGCGCGATGGCCCGTTAACACGGTGGCCCGGTAGGCGACGGCGCGGAGGCACTGCAGGGCGAAAGCACGGCGTCCGGCGGTGCGGCGGGAGGACGGCACCGCCGGACGACGGCGTGGCAGAGCGGGGCGAACCAGTCGGCGACAGCGTGGCAGGGCGACGCGGCAGAGCGGCACGACCGGCGACAACCCGACAAAGCGACGCGACAGAGCGACGCAGCCAGCGACGACGCGGCAGGGGGCGCGGGAAAGCGACGGCGGGGCGGGGACTGGGTTTGGATTTGGCGGGCCGGCGGCGGGACCGGCAGGGAGGAGCGCCAGCGACGACCGGTGCCCAATGCCACTTAGCTTATTTTGATCTTGGTGGTGGGTGGAAGCGGTACGTGGCGGGGCTGGGGTGGCGGGTGGAGGCGGGTTCGTGGCGTTGTTTGGGTCGGTACATGTTGCGGCGGCAGCGTTTGACGGCGCGGGGGCAGGTGCGGTGGCGGCGGGCGGGGTTGAGTGTGCGGGTGATCTGGGCCCAGATGCGGGGTAGTCGGGTGGTCCAGTCTTCAGGGGGAAATGGCCGCTGAGCCGGTGGCTGAGCGGCGCGCGAGGCGTAGTGCGCGGGTGAAGCTGATCCGGTCGGGGTCGATCGCGGCAGCGTCGGCGGCGCGGGTGATCAGCACGGTCATGGCGTGCTGGATTAGTAGCCAGGCCCAGATTTCCTGGTGGACGAGGTCGGGCAGTTTCGAGCGCAGGATCCGGCCGGGCCCGCGGAGGTGGGTTTTGAGCTGGTCGTTGGCGGTTTCGTGTTCCCAGCGCAGGTGGTATGCCTCGGCGAGTTCGTCCGGGCCGGCCTGGGCGGGGTCGATGATGGTGGTGGCCAGGGTGATCAGTTCGCTGGTGCCGTTACCACTACGGTCGGGTACGTCGTATGCGACGACTCGGGCGAGGTGGGCGGCGGGCAGGCCACGGTCGTTGATCGCGTCGTCGCAGGTGTCCAGGGTCCGGTCGGCCGCGGCGGCCAGGATCCGGTCCCGGCGGCCACCACGGATCGTCTTGTCCATCAACACGGTCAGATAGGTGCCGTCGGCCAAAACCTCGATCACCGGCAGCCGGATCCCGGCCTGGATCCGCCAGAGCAGGTCCGCGCCGGTCGCCTGCGCCCGGTCCCACGCCGCGAACGAGTAAAACGACCGGTCCGCGGTCAGTAGTTCCCCGCGGCGCAGCCGTGCATACAACGGCATGGCCAGGGTCTGTTCCCCGACCGCATACGCGCCGACCTCCGCCGCCAAAAACGCGTGCGTCCCGCACTCAGTCAACGCCACGACCCGGGCCTTCGGGAACGCCGACGGGCCACCACCGGTCCGGGAATACCCGAACTCGGCCGCGTTCTCCGTCGTGTCCGGCACGTCCACGTCGAACCCGTCGATGGCAAGGACCCGCCAGTCCCGCAACCACGCACCTGACGTGACCGCGGACGCGACCGGCCGGGCGACCCGCTCGAACACCTCCGCCAGCACATCCCGGCCCAGCCGCTTACGGGCCTGACTGATCCCACCGGCCGTCGGCGGCGACCACCCCGCGTCCCAGCACCCGAACCGATCCAACGCCCCGGTCACCTTCACCGCGACCTCGGCATAATCATCATCCGGGAACAGCCACAAACCCATCGTCAGATACGCCGTCACATGCGGCGGCAACTTCCCATCCGACCGCCTCGCCTGCACCCCACACTCCGCGACCGCGGCATCCACCACGTCCCGCGGCACCGCCGTGACCAGCACCCCGACCGACACCTGATCCGGCCGCACATCCACACCCGACACCACCACATCGAAGCAGACAAACCAGCCACACCACCCACCAGACCACCAAGATCAAAATAAGCTAAGTGGCATTGGACCGGTGCCCGCGGGAGCATGCGGACCCCGGCCACGCCGGAAGCGGGAAAGCACAGAGGCCTTAAGAGAACGAAACCGCCGTCCACGACACCGGCGGCAGCGTGATCGTCACCGTCCCGTCCTCCACGGTGGCCGACGGGTTGGCCCGCGTGCCCACCCGCTCCGGGTTCGCCAGGGTGTTCGCCGCGTGCATGTCGTCGTCCCAGATGCCCTCCGCGCGCACCGCGGTCACTGCGAGGCCGCGCACGGAGATGGTCACCGTCGTCGGTTCGGTCAGGTGGCGGTTCTGCAGGAAGACCGCCAGTGAGCCGGCCTCGTCGAATGTCGCGGCGGCCGCGATGACCGGGACGTCGCCGTGGGCGGGGGTGGGTACGGTGTCCGCGTCCAGCTGCACCCGCAGGGCCGAGCCGCGTGCGAGGCGGGAGGTCAGGGAGAACGGGAAGAAGGTGGTCTGGCGCCAGGCGGGGCCGCCGGGTTCGGTCATGATGGGGCCGATGACGTTGACCAGCTGGGCGAGGCTGGCCGACGTGACCCGGTCGGCGTGGTTGAGCAGGGAGATGAGCAGGCCGCCGACCGTGACGGCGTCGGCGACGGAGTAGACGTCCTCCAGCAGGCGGGGGGCGATCGGCCAGTGGTCGGCCGGGAACGTGTCCTCGACGGCGTTCCAGCGGGAGGCGTACCAGACGTTCCACTCGTCGAAGGAGATGTCGATGCGCTTGTCGGCGCGTTTGACGGCGCGCACGTGGTCGGCGGTGGCCACGACCGCGTCGATGAACGCGTCCATGTCGACGCCGGAGGCGAGGAAGCTGGCGTAGTCGCCGTCGCGGGGTTCGTAGTAGGCGTGGCAGGAGATGTAGTCGACCTCGTCGTAGGCGTGCTCCAGCACCACGCGCTCCCACGTGCCGAACGTGGGCATGCCGCGGGACGAGGAGCCGCAGACCACGAGTTCGAGGTCGCGGTCGAGCTGGCGCATCGCGTTCGCGGTCATCGCGGCGAGTTTGCCGTAGTCCTCGGCGTCGCGGCGGCCGAGCTGCCAGGGGCCGTCCATCTCGTTGCCGAGGCACCACATGCGTACGCCGAACGGCTCGGCCCGGCCGTTGGCGGCGCGCTGTGCGGCGCGTGCGGTGCCGGTGGGGACGTTCGCGTACTCGAGGAGCGCGAGCGCCTCGGGCACGCCGCGGGTGCCGAGGTTGACGGCCAGCATGAGTTCCGAGCCGACCAGGTCCAGCCAGGTCTGGAACTCGTGCAGCCCGACCTGGTTGGTCTCGGTGGAGTGCCAGGCGAGGTCGAGCCGGCGGGGGCGGTCCGCGGCCGGGCCGACGCCGTCCTCCCACTGGTAGCCGGAGACGAAGTTGCCGCCGGGGTAGCGGATGGCGGAGACGCCCAGCTGCTTGACCAGCTCGACCACGTCGCGGCGGAACCCGTCGGGGCCCGCGGTGGGGTGGCCGGGCTCGTGGATTCCGTCGTAGATGTGCCGGCCGAGGTGCTCGACGAAGCCGCCGAACAGCCGCCGCCGCACGGCGCCGATGGTGAACGCGGGGTCGAGGGTGAGGCGCGCGCGGGCCATGCGACGGGCTCCTTGAACTGGTCCTACGTGTCGATCTTGAGCTTAACGACGCCGTGGGTCCAGCGGCGCAGCAGCCACTCCGCGGGTCCGTACCGGAACCGGCGCAGCCACCACGCGCTGGCGGCGGCCTGGCCCGCGAAGATCGCCACGGCGATGAGCAGCACCGGCGCGGGTGGCGTGTGCCCGGCCAGGCCGAGGCCCGCGCCCGTGAAGATGAGCACGCAGAGCAGCGACTGGCCGAGGTAGTTGGTCAGCGCCATCCGGCCGGCCGGGGCGAGCGCGGCGCCGAGCGGGCGGTGCCGGTGGATCAGCCGCAGCAGCGTGGCGGCGTAGGCGGCGGCCAGCAGCGGCGCGGTGACGATGCTGACCAGCAGGCTGGTCAGGTTCGCGGTGCCGCCGGTGACGAACACGATGGCGCCGGCCAGGCCGATCGGATAGCCGACGATCTCCGCCCTCAACAGCATCGGACGGTACGGGTCGAGGTGCGCCAGCAGGCGGTGCTTCCCGGCGGCGAGGCCGGCCAGGAACGCGGCGAGTGCGAGCGGGCCCTGCACGACGAGGCTGCCCGCCATCGACGGCAGTGCCCGCAGGTGCTCGCGCACCACCTCGGCGTACCCGCCCCGGAGGGCCTCGGTCGATCGCGCGCCGGCCTGGACCGCGGCGGCGTGGTCCGGCACCAGCGTGACGCCCTGGACCGCGGCGAGCGCGACGCCGAACGCGATCACACCGACGATCGTCCCGGCCGCGATCAACGCGGTGCGCGGCCGGATGTCCCGGACCCCGAACAGGATCAGGCCCATCAGCGCGTACGTGGTGAGGATGTCCCCCTGGAACAGCAGCACCGCGTGCAGCGCGCCGAGCACGAACAGGCCCGCGAGCCGGCGCAGGAACGCGGCCCGGAAGTCGGTGCCGCGCCGCGCGGCGGAGTCGAGTTGGAGCGTGAAGCTGTAGCCGAACAGGAACGCGAACAGCAGGTACGCCTTCATCGCGAACAGCAGTTCCACCGCGCCGCTCACCAGCCGGTCCAGCGTGCCGTGCGCCGGGTCGTGCACCAGGTGGAACGGGTACCCGGACGCGAAGAACGCGATGTTCACCAGCAGGATCAGCCCGAGTGCCGCGCCGCGCAGCGCGTCGACGTCGGCGATCCGCGCGCCGGCCTTCTCATCGACCATCGTCATGCGACAGACGCTAGGGTGCCGGTGGGTGCCGTCCCATCCGGCGGGCCCGAGGGCGTGCGCGGGGGCCAGCCCTACCCCCGCGCGCGCCGGTGGGCTCAGCCGTTGACGGTCAGGCTGGTCTTCGCCAGCTCGTAGGCGGGCAGCATCGCCTGGTGCTCCTCCGGGTCGAACGCATCCAGCGACACCGCGAGCACGCCCGCGCCGGCGGCCAGCGCGAACGCGCGCTCCGGCTCCAGCGAGTCGTCGAGCTGGCTCTTGGCCTGGTAGACCACCTCGAGGCCGGGCTTGCCGCCGACCTGCACGTCGGTGAACGCCGGCGTCTGCGCCTCCTCGCCGATGAACGCGGTGAGCGCGGTGCGCAGGTCGCCGGCCGGTCCGCTGTAGACGCGGATGAAGCCGAGCTGGCCGGCGGGCTTGGCGTCGATCTCGCAGATCGGCGACATCGTGCCGCGGTTGAAGATCTCGGCCAGCTCCGGGTCGGCCGCGGAGGTGTCCACCGCCTTCGGCTTCCACGACTCGGCGATGCCGAACGACACCGGCATCGCGCAGCCGCTGTCCGCGGCGCCGACCCGGGCCGCCTCCGGGGCTCCGGCCGGGGCGGGCGCGGCGGCCGAGGTGGGTGCGGTGGAGGCGTTCGGGGCGGCGGCCGGCTGCTCCGCCTCCGGGCTCTGGCAGGCGGCGGCGAGCATCAGGGTGGCGAGGGCGAGCGCGCGGCGCGCGTGGGGTGCGGTTCTCACGAGTCCGGGAGTCTACAAATGACCTCGGAGTCCGCTGGGAGGCCCCGGAATCGAATCTACGTGGTTACCAGCGACGAGCCGGCCGGCGACCACGACCGGCGCCGCACGCTGCTGCGGGACAGCGTGGCGCGCGCGGTCGCGCCGTGACCGGTCACTCCGGCTCAGCGGTCAGCGTCAACAGGTTCGCCCGGACCTTCTCCAGCAGGTCGACCAGCACGGCCCGCTGATCCGCAGCCATGCCGGCCGTGGCGGTCTCGGCCAGCGTGCGCCAGGCCGCCTCGATCTCCGCGATGCCGGCCCGCCCCTTGCCGGTCAGCTCGATCCGGGTGGCGCGCCGGTCGCCCGGCACCGGCCGGCGGACGAACCAGCCGCCGCTCTCCAGCCGGCTGAGGCTGCGCGTCACGGTCGGCTGCTCCACGCCGAGCCGGGCCGCGATCTCGGAGACCGTCATCCCGCCGGGCTCCTGGCCCAGCATCCACAGCAGGACGTCCTGGCCCGGGTGCAGCGCGAGACGGCTCAGGACGTCGGCCTGCGCACTCCGGTACAGCTTGGCGACCTTGACCAGAGCCTTGTTGGTGGCCAGTACGTCCGCGAGTTCCACCCCGGCAGTTTACGGGTTGACGTACCGCCGCCCCCTGATTCATAGTCGGCTAACCTATAGCCGACTATGGAGTTGAGATGGAAACGGGTCTGTCCGGCAGGGTCGCGCTCGTCACCGGCGCGTCCGGCGCCATCGGCCGCGCCACCGCACTGCAACTGGCCGCGGAGGGAGCCGCCGTCGCGGTGTCCTGGCGCACCGACCACGACGCGATCACGGACGTGGTCGACACGATCACGCGCGCGGGCGGACGCGCCCACCCGGTGCGGCTCGACCACGGCGACCCCGACGGCGCGCGCGGCGTGCTGGAGGAGGTCGCCGCGGCGCTCGGGCCGGTGACCGTGCTGGTCGCGAACGCCGTGCAGTGGCCGTCCTTCGACGCGGACGAGATCGGCGGCCTCCGCACGGCGCTGGCGGTCAACACGGTCGGCCCGGCCGCGCTGATCGACGCGGCGCTGCCGGCCATGCGCGCGGCCGCCTGGGGCCGCATCGTCGCCGTCTCGACCGACGTGGTGGAGCAGCCCATGGCCGGCCCGATCGCGTACGTGACGGCCAAGGGCGCGCTGGAGGCGGCCGCGCGCGTGCTCGCGGTCCGGGAGGCGCGCCACGGCATCCTCACCAACGTGGTGCGCCCCGGCTTCACGCTCACCGCACGCGCGCTGTCCGCCCCGTTCCTCGGCCCGGAGGCGGTCCGGTCGGAGTCCGTCAAGACCCCGACCGGCCGCATCTGTGCGCCCGAGGACGTCGCCACCGCCATCACATACCTGGCCTCCGCCGCCAACGGCCACATCAACGGCCAGACCCTCTCCCTCGCCGGCGGGCGCGAACTCGTCCGCTGACCCTCCACGAACGACGCTCGAACGGGGTCTTGCGGCCACGGATCGGACAGGGAGGCCGGCCACGGCCGACCGGTGCCCGCGGGAGCGTGCGGAACCCGGCCCGCCGGAAGCGGGAAATGAAGAGGGTTTCATCGGGTCGAGGGGCGGACGGGTGCGGGCGCCGGGAGGGTCAGCCGAACAGGGCGGCCTGGATGTCGGCGTAGAACAGGGCGGGGTCGCGGGAGAGGGAGGCCTTGACGTTGGCGGTCGGGGCGTCGGCGATCACCTCGAGCGCGCCCGCCTCCAGGCCGTCCAGGGCCATGGCGACGACCTCGTGCGGCGGGAGTTTGGGGATGTCGTAGGCGGCCATCATGTCGGTGTCCGCGATGGCCAGGGCCAGCGCGGTGACCTGGGTCTTCTGGTCGGCCAGCTCCATCCGGACGCCGTTGGTGAGGGACCACTCCGCGGCCTTGGAGGCGGCGTAGCCGTTGCTGGCGGGCGCGAAGGTGTACCAGCTCAGCGCGGAGATGACGTTGAGGATGGCGCCGCCGGCCAGCCGGGGGGCGAACGCGCGGGTGACGGCGAGCGTGCCCCAGAAGTTGGTGTCGAACTCGCGGTGGATGTTCTCGGTGGACGGGCCGAGCAGCGGCGCGTTCGTGGAGATGCCGGCGTTGTTGATCAGGATGTTCAGGTCGCCGACCTCGGCCGCGGCGGCCTCGATGGACGCCGGGTCGGTGATGTCCAGCCGGAGCGGTACGGCGCCCGGGACGTCGATGAGGTCGGGGCGGCGGGCGGTGGCGTACACGGTGGTGGCGCCGCGGGCCAGGAGAGCCTCGGCGAAGGCCTTGCCGAGACCGCGGTTGGCGCCGGTCACGAGTGCTGTTGAGCCGTTGATCTGCATGACGGCAACGCTAGGACCTCACGTTGACGTCAGAGGCAAGTGTTGCGAGGTGCGTCACCTCGCGGGTCGGGGCGGGAGCGTGAGGTCCAGGCGGGTGTCCGCGGCCGGGACCACGTAGACCGGGCCGGCGCCGGGGCGCCAGGAGGCCGGGAGCAGGAGGAGGACGTCGTCGCGCTGGGCGAGCAGGCGAAGGTTCCAGTAGCGGATGCGGTAGCGGCCGGCCAGCGGGCCGAGGTCCTGGGACTCGATCCCGTCGCCGGCGATGGCGAGGCGCTCGGCGGCGTAGAGCACGACCCGCGGGCGGCCGTCGAGGTTCGCGGCCAGGTAGCGGGCGTAGTCGCGGCCGATCCGCTGCGCGTAGAGGCCGGTGGCCCAGAGCAGCGCGGTGACGGCGAGCACGGCCAGGGTCAGGCTGCGCAGGCGGGCCGGGATCGCGGCCTCCTCGGGCTGCGCGGGCCGGCCGTGCAGTGCGTGACCGTAGGCCAGCAGGCCGACCGACCCGGCCAGGATCAGCGGCAGCGCGATGCCGAGCGGCTGGCCGATCCGGCCACGGTCCAGCAGCCCGGCGGCGGAGAGCGCGCATCCGGCCATTCCGGCGGTACGGCACACCCGGGCGCCGCGGCGGATCCAGCGGGTACGCCGGGGCGTGGCGGTGCCGCGCAGCACCGGCACGACGATCCGACGGTGCAGCGTGAGCGCGGGCAGCGCGGCCAGGCCCACCGCGATCAGCGGCTGGAACGCCGCGTTCACGCTGTGGATCAGGTAGTCCGCGACGGAGAAGCCGAGCGCGGACGCGTCCACGCCGAAGTAGTCGAACGTGGCCCGCAGCCGGATCGTGCCGAAGTAGTAGAGGACCGCGCTGATCAGCGCGGTCTGGGTGGCGACCGTGCCGGCCACCCGCCACATCGCGCTGCCCCACAGCGCGCCGGCCCGGACGCTCTCGCCGGTCTCCGCCACCGGGCCGGGTCGCTCCGGCGCGTCCGGGCCGGCGGGCTGCGCGGGCACCACCGGCACCACGGGCACCACGGGTTCAGGCATCCAGGTCGGTCTCCCCCGGCGTCCCCGTGCGCTCCGCGGGCGTGCCCGGATCCGCCGGCGCGTGCTCCAGGACGACCGGGGGCGCGTCGTCGCCCGGCGCCGGGAGCGGCGGTTCGGCCACGCCCCAGCCGGAGAACGGCGCCTCCGGCATCAGCTCCGGCGACACCGGCTCGGCGTCGTCCTCGGCCGTGACCGGCACGGTGTCGCGGGTGACCCGGTCCGCCGCACCGGACGATTGCGGCGCGTCCCGCGTGCCCGCCGACGACGGACGGTGCCGGTCGGGCCGGCCCGCTCGGCCGGGCTCCGGGGGCTGAGCGGCCGGTTCGGCGGCGCGCCTGGACCCGCCCGCGGGCGGATGACCGGCCGGGGCGCACATCGACGGCAGCGGGTCGCCGGAGAGCGGCGCGCAGTGGGCAGGCGCGGGCGGCTCGGCCCCGCTCGTGTCGGCCGGGCCGTGCGACGCACAGCCCACGCAGGCCCAGAGGCCGATACTGATCAGGAAGAGCACGCCCGTGCGGGAGGTCGCCACGGGTCGAGTGTGCGGCACCGCGCGACGTTTCGGCAGGTCAGAGGCGATAAAAAGCGGACAATCGCACCTGTGGGTGACGGGCGCGCCGGTCTACGCTCGGGGTGTGCGACGAGTGCTTCTGCCGTGGGCGTGCGGGCTGCTGCTGCTCGCCGGGTGCGCCGCGCCGCGTCCGCCCGGGCCGACGGTCGCCCAGGTGCTCGCGGACATCCGGGCGAGTGCGGAGCTGCTGCGCACCGGGTCGTACCGGGCCACGTTCGACGTGCGCATCCCTGATCAGACCGTGCGCTGGACCGGGGTGCTGCGCACGCTCGGCGGCACCGGCGCGATCTGGTCGGTGGACGGCACCGTCAGCGACGACGGCCGGATCATCGACGCGCTCAGCGTCGTCGACGCGGGCGGCGTCCGCTACCTGGACTCGATGACCAAGACCTTCCACGGGTACGAGTGGGGCGCGCTGAGCGGGAGCGACCGGCTCACCTACTACTGGCGCGGCGGCGCGCCCCGGCCGCTGCCGGACGTCGACCCCTACCTGTGGTGCGACCTGACCGGCGCGCGCGTCGCGGTCACCGCGCGCACGCTGGACGGCGGCACGCGGTACCGGCTCACCGGCTGGACGCCCGGCCCGGCCCTGGCGTACGCGCTGGGCCGCGCCGGCCTGGCGCCGGGCGCGCCGGGCACCGTGCTGGACCTGACGCTGGCCGCGGACGGCCGGCCGGCCCGGCTGGACGCGACGACCGCCGGGACGACGGTCACCCTGGTGGTGACCGGCACCGGCATCCGCGAGCGGATCAAGGTGCCGGAGCGCGGCCAGTTCACCTCCATGCACTACTGGTTCTGACAGGCCAGCAGATAGTCGCGGGTGCGGGCGGCAACCGCGGCCGCGTCCTCGGTGCCGGGCGGCGGCTCGTGGGCCACCACCACGAACGCGTCCTGGCCGCGCTCGCGCATCGCGTCCAGCACCGGCGGCAGCGCGGGCAGGCCGTGCGGCGGCTCGCAGCACGCGCCCAGCGCGACCGCCTGGCCGTACGCCAGCGACTCCCGCTGCGCGCGGATCGCCAGCCGCGGATCGATCTGCTTGACGTGCACCAGCCCGACGCGGTCCGGGTGCTCCGCGATCAGCGCGGCCGGATCGCCGCCCGCGTAGGCGACGTGGCCGGTGTCCAGGCAGAGCGACACGTACGCGGGGTCGGTCTCGGCCAGGAACCGCCCGATCTGTGCGACGGTCTCCAGGTGGGTGTCCGCGTGCGGCTGGACCGACAGCGTCAGCCCGTACTCCCCCAGCGCGTGCTTGCCGAGCTCGTTCGCGGTCCGGACCAGCACCTTCCAGCCGTCGTCGTCGAGCTTGTCCGACTCGGCCCAGGCGCCTGTGAACTCGTCCCGGTAGCCGGGGACCGGCACGAACACCAGGTCACGCGCGCCGGTCCCGGCGGCCAGTTCGGCCGCGCGCCGGGTGCGGGCCAGCATGTCACCGAACTCGCCGGCCCGGTGCAGTCCGCCGCAGCCGTGCACGGTGCCGGCGCAGACGCGCAGGCCACGGCGGGCCAGCTCGTCGTTGAGGCGGGACGGGTCGGTCGGCAGGTAGCCGTACGGGCCGAGTTCGAGCCAGCCGTACCCGGCCCCGGCCAGCTCGTCCAGGAATCGCCGCCACGGCGGGCGCGGTCCCGCGCCGGCCCACCGCACTCCCCACGATGCTGGACAATTCCCCAGAATCAGGTTGACCACGACGCACCTCCCGATGACCCGGCCTCATCGCACAGAGCCATCTCGATGCAATAGCGCCAGACACGGTACGTCAAGAGTCAGTTACTTTGTGCGCACAAGCGCATGGCCACCGATCAGAGCAGGTTCTGCTGCATGGCCTGCGCGTTCAGCTGGGTGGCCAGGCGCGCGGCGGCGGCGCGGGCCTCGATGTGCAGGCGCGCCACGTTCAGGCCGTCGTCGCCGAGCACGGCCAGCAGCGCCATCTCGCCGATCGCGTAGACGGCGAAGTAGCCACCCTGGCTGCGCACCGTGCACTCGCTGAAGCCGCCCTGGTTGAGCGCGGCGCCGCAGGTGCGGCCGATGCCGTACGCGGCGGCGGCCAGCGCGGCAAGGTCGTGCGGCTCGGCCTGGGTCAGCAGGTCGTGCAGCACCAGCAGCCCGTCCACGCCGGAGATGATGCTGCCCCGCACGCCGCTCACCTGGGTGCGCAGCGAGGCGAGCTCGGTCCGGGCGGCGTGGTACGGATCGTGTGGTGCGGTCATGGTCGTCACGGTCTCTCTCCGGGCGGCAGGTGGGCGTCGTTCGGGGGGCTGCGTGGTCACAGGTTGCGCAGGGCGGCCATGATCCGGCCCAGGGTCGGCGAGTCGTCGGTGAACGGCCGGTTCAGGAGACTGAGCAGCGACGGCGTCTCTCCGTCCGCGAGCCGCACCGGCGGCTCCGGTCCCGGGTCGGGCTCCGGCGACTCCCGGGCGGTGCGGCGCGGCAGCAGCGTGTCGGCAGAATCGAGGGTAGCCCCGGAAAGCGCACCAATGGGGTCGGACGTGGGCATCATCTCCCCAGGCCAGGCCATGTCCGGCGCGATCTCCACGGCCCCGTCCGGCGGCGGGACGTACGGCCGCGGGACGTACGGCGGCGGCTCACCGGCCGGGAAGCCGACACCGTCCGGCACGTCACCCGGCGAGGCCGCATCCGGCTCCCGGTGACCGGCGGCGAATCCGGCCCCCGACTCGGTCCCGGCCGGAGCGGGCGGCGGAACCGCGTCCTCGAACGGAGAGATCACCTCGGCGGCCGGCGGCACCGGGTGAACCGGCGTCGCGCCGATCGCCGGCGGTCCGTCGCGGTAGACCGCCGCCGCGCGGCGGAACTCGTGGCGGGCCATCGCCAGGTTCGCGCCGGACCGCCGCAACGTCAGGTGCACGACCTCCGCGCCCCGCCCCGGCCGCTCCACCAGGCGCAGCACGTGGAAGAACTCACCGCTGGTCAGCAGCAGGTCGTCGACGTCGCCGCCGGCCGTGAGGCGAAGCAGTTCCCGGGCGGCCTGGACCATGACGACCGCGACCGTGGCCGTACCGTCGGTCGGCTCTTCGGGGCCGCCGGGCGTGGACGTCCAGGTCGGCGCGCTCGCGCCCTCCGCGACCAGCGCCACCCGCCGCGCGCCCGGTATCCGCAGCGCCTCGGCGAGCGCGCGTATCGGGCGGTCGCCGGCCTCCCCCGTCATCGCCATCGCCGTCCCGCGTCCGTTGAACACTGTGTCCTCGCCGTGACCGGCACGTCAGTCCCCCGCGTGCGGCCGAGCGCACAGTCGATGACCGAGGCCCGCGTACCGCCGCGCACCCCGGGGTGGTGAAAGAGAGTCGCCCGTGCCGGCCGGCCGTCGCGGCCGGCCGGGACCGGGTCAGACGGGGACGAAGCCGGTGTCCACCTGCTTCATCACCATGCGGGCCTGGGCGAAGAGCATGCCGATGTTCACCTGGCGGCGGCAGACCACCACCGCGACCAGGTCCTGGTTCGACGCGCTGCGCATGAACAGGTGCACCAGGTTGTCGCTGTTGATCAGGATTTCCTGGAAGTAGTGACGGTCGGACCGCACGCCGCGCTGCGTCTTCCAGACGTCCTCGATCATCGTGACGTTGCGGCCCTGGAACAGGTCGAACGTCGCCGCCGCGAGGAGGTCCAGGATCTCCGGCGGGTGGTCGTCGAGCGTGTCCGCGACCAGGAGCATGCCGGTCGACATGTCGACCCAGCCGGAGGCGATGCACTCGGGCACCTGGTGCCGGAAGTCCCGTACCGTGTCGGTGACGATCTGGGACAGGCTTCGTTCTGCCACTGCGTTCCCCCTCCGGTACGGCTCAGACCTCGAGCTCGGCCTCGATGCGCTTGAGCTGGTGGCGGGCCATGCCGAGGTTGGCGCGGTTCTTGCTGAGCGCCAGGTACATGAACAGCGCCTCGCCCTGACGGCGCGGCTGGAGCAGCCGGATCAGGTGGTACTGGGTGTCCAGCGTGATGAGGATGTCCTCGATGCCGTCCGGCAGGCCGAGCATCTCCAGCGTGCGCAGCTTCGCGCGGACCACGTCCGTGTTGCCGGCCGCGGCGATCGTCACGTCCATGCCCGGGCCGCCACCCATCACGCCCAGCGTCAGACCGCTGGTGTAGTCGACGAGCGCGACAGCGATGGCACCGTCGATGGACATCGCGTCCTTGAGCGCGGCATCGATGTTTGCCACTGTTCCTCCGGTTGTTGCGGCGATCCGACTCGCCGTGCGGCGAATACGGAAGGTGGTGGGATCATGAGCGACCGGTGAAGCTTTGCATGGATCCAGTCTGAATCGAAAACGCGATCCGAGTTCTGCCTGACCAGGCAAGGCGAAGATCGCCCGAACGACTCGGAGCGGAACGGAACGGATGGTTGCGCTACGCACTCCGAGTTGGTAGCGACTACGAGAAGTAGCCTCCTTTGACACTCTCAGTCAGCCCCAGCTCAACGTTGATTTAACACCACGAACGGGCCGACTGAGCGGTTGATCAGACAGATCGGAAGAACCGGAATCGGTCATCCGACAGCGAACCCGACAATGGTCACGGAATGGGCGGAAGCCCGTATATCTCGCGCGCATTCCCGGACAGCACCGCGTCCCGATCCACCGGCGGGATCAGCGCGCGGACCATGCCGTACCACTGCCGATAGTCGGAGGCGAGGGTCAACACCGGCCAGTCGCTGCCGAACAGGCAGCGCCCCGGCCCGAACAGCTCCAGCGCGGTCTCCAGGTACGGGCGCACCTGATCGGGCGTCCAGGTGTCGTACGCCGCCTCGGTGACCAGCCCGGAGAGCTTGCAGCGCACGTGCGGCAGCCCGGCCAGCCCGGCCAGCGCGTCCCGCCACGCCCGGCGGCCCTCGCCGGTGGCGACCGGCGGCTTGCCCAGGTGGTCCAGCACGATCGTGGTGCCGGGGCACGCGCGCGCCAGCGTGAGCAGCTCGCCGAGCTGGTGGTGCCGGACGCACGCGTCGAACGTCAGGCCGGCCTCGCCGAGCGCGCGCACGCCGTACCGGAAATGACCCGTCGCGGCGAACCCGGGCCCCTCGTCCTGGATGTTGCGGCGCACGCCGACCACGAACGGGTCGGTGGCGTACTCGTCGATCAGCCCGTCCGCACCGGGCCCGATCTCCAGCGGCGCGTAGGCGACCATGCCCAGGATGCGCGGGTACGCCTCCGCGGCGGCGCGCACCCACTCCACCTCGGCCCGCGCCTGCCCGGGCGCGCAGTCGGCCTGCACCATCACCAGCCCGGGCAGCTCACCCAGTTCGGCCGCGAGGTCGGCCGGCCGGTACGCGCGGTCCAGCGCGGTCCCCGCCAGCCAGGGATAGCGCAGCGTCTCCGGATTCCAGAAGTGCACATGCGCATCGACGTACATGCCTACCGATTGTGCGGTCGCACTCCGTCCAGCGCCATGGCCAGTACCCGGTCACGCTGCGCGTCGTCGGTGTACGCGCCGGCCGTGATGCCGCTGACCATGCGCAGCACGTCGTCGAAGCTGGTGTCCGGGCGCACCGCGCCGGCCTCCTGCGCGCGGGCGAACAGCGGGCGGCCCGCCGCGTACATGTCCGCGCGGCAGCTCAGGAACATGGCCGACTCCGTGTTCAGCGCCTCCTTGATCGCGCGCTTGGTCGCGGCGAACCCGACGAACCGGCGCAGCCACGTCTCCAGCGCGTCCCACGGCGGCAGCTCGCCGACCTCGTCCGCCACGTCGCAGAGCTGCTCGATCTCGCCGACGTACACGGCCTCGAACAGGTCCTGGCGGGCCGGGAAGTTGCGATACAGCGTGCCGATGCCGACGCCGGCCCGGCGCGCGATCTCCTCCAGCGACGCCTCGGTCCCCTTCTCCGCGAAGACCTCGCGCGCCGCGGCCAGCAGCGCGTCGTAGTTGCGCCGGGCGTCGGCCCGCTGCGGTCGCCGCAGGACGGCAGTCCGCTCCATCACGTCACTCTCCCACGGTTGAACCGGAGGCAACCCTCCGTTATGGTGGAGGGGTGCCTCCACTTTAACAGGCACCACTCCTCTTCCCCTTGAAGGGCCGCCGCCCCATGGCATCCACCAGCACCACCCGCGTGTTCGCGATCCTCGCGTCCGCCGCGGGCACCGTCTCACTCATGCAGTCGCTGATCACGCCGGTCCTGCCGACCATCCAGCGCGACCTGCACACCGACGCCGGCACCGCCACCTGGGTCTTCACCTCCTGGCTGCTCGCCGCCGCGGTCGCCACCCCGATGCTCGGCCGGGTCGGCGACATGATCGGCAAGCGCCGCGTCCTGGTCGCCGCCCTGATCGTGCTCGCGGTCGGCTGCCTGGTCGCGGCGCTCGCCCCCACCATCACCGTGCTCATCGCCGGCCGGGTGCTCCAGGGCCTCGGCGGCGCGGTCTTCCCGCTGGCGTTCGGCATCATCCGAGACGAGTTCCCGCCCGCGCGCGTCGCGTCCGCGGTCGGCGGCATGTCCGCGGTCATCGCGGCCGGCGGCGGCGTCGGCATCGTGCTGGCCGGCCCGGTCGTCGGCGCGCTCGACTGGCGCTGGCTGTTCTGGCTGCCACTGGTCGCCGCGCTCACGGTCGCCGCGTTCGCGCTCCGCGTCGTGCCGGAATCCCCCGTCCGCACCCCCGGCAGGATCAACTGGATCGCCGCCGCGCTGATGTCCTCGTGGCTGATCGCGCTGCTGCTGCCGCTCTCCAAGGCGAACGCCTGGGGCTGGGACTCGCCGCGGGTCATCGGGCTGTTCATCGCCGCCGCCGTGCTGCTCGCCACCTGGATCGTCTTCGAGTACCGGTCCGTGAACCCGCTGATCGACATGCGGATGATGCGCCGGCCGGCCGTCTGGACCACCAATCTGGTCGCGCTGCTGTTCGGCGCCGGCATGTTCGGCTGCTACGCGTTCCTGCCGCAGCTCATCCAGACCCCGGCCGCGGCCGGTTACGGCTTCGGCGCCAGCCTCACCACCACCGGCCTGCTCATGCTGCCGATGCTGGTCGCGATGGCCGCGGCCGGCTCGCTCAGCGGCCCGCTCAGCACGCGCCTGTCCGGCAAGGCCCAGCTCGTCATCGGCGCCGCCCTGGTCGCGCTGGCCTGCGCCACCATCGCGGTCGCGCACGACGCCCCGTGGCAGGTCGCCACCGCGGGCGCGGTCTTCGGCCTCGGCCTCGGCGTCTCGTTCGCCGCGATGATCAACCTGATCGTGCACGCGGTCCCGGCGTCGCAGACCGGCACCGCCAGCGGCATGAACACCAACATCCGCACGATCGGCGCGTCCATCGGCACCGCCGTCGTCTCGTCCATCGTCACCGGCCACCTGCAGCCGAACGGCCTGCCCTACGAGTCCGGCTACACCAACGCGTTCTGGCTGATGGCGGCGCTCGCCGCGACCGCCATCGCGCTGTCCCTGCTGGTCCCGGTGGTCCGCCCGCACCGCGAGCCCCGGCTCACCACCGACACCCCGGCACCGGCGCTCGCCGACGCGTGACCACCCAATCCGTCCGGCGCGGGTCTCCCGGCTCGCGCCGGACGCTTCAGCCGATTCTCCCGCTCCCGGCGCGGCCCGTCCCGCATGCTCCCGCGGGCAAACCTCGCGGCGGCTCCGCCGCCGCATCGGAGCCGGTTCCCCGGTGGTCGCCGAGCCCCGCGATCACCGTCGCCGGTCACCACACCGTCGCGCCGCGTCGTCCAGCCCGGCGATCTTCGGGCTGGTCACACAGATTTGCCGGCCCGAGGACGACCTCCGCAGCGTGACTCCCCGTAATTGCCGAGAACACCCCGCGCACACGGTTAGAGCCCATACCTGAGAGTAGTTTCCAAGCAAGATCACGATCGGGTGACGAGTTCGTGAAGACCAGGACGTTAGCAGGCCGCCACAACCGGCTCTGAGCTGCGGGTTCACCCATCGTGGTCCGCTGTGGACGATTGCGCGCCGCGCTTACGCTGCGCAGCATGTTCAACGGGGACACCTCTGTCAGCCGGCGCCGCATGATGCTCGGCGTGCTCAGCTTCGCGGCGGCCGGCGTGCTGGCCACCGCCTGCGCGGCCACGTCCACCGAGCCGTCGGCGAGCGGTTCGGGGTCGCCCGCCCCGCAGCCGGTGGCGACCGGCGACCCCCTGCCGTTCGGGCCGGAGGGCTTCGGCCACCTCACCGTGGGGATGAAGGAGGAGGACGCGCTCGCCACCGGCGACCTGCAGGCCGCGCCGATCTCCACGGTGCTGAACCGGAACGTGTACTCGTTCGTCGGCGGCCCGGAGCCGGATCCGAGCCGGATGGCCGCGGACGAGGAGCTGGAGGACGCGGTCGCCAAGGCGGACGACCCGGCCGCCGAGTCGGCGAAGGACTCGGCCGACGCGGCGAAGCTCTACGCGGACTCCACCAAGCGGACGCTGGAGCGCATGGTCGCGTTCCTGGAGGCCGGCGGCGCGTCGTTCCGCCACGGCTACCTGGACACGATCGCGGCGCCGAAGGACGCGGCCACGGCGGAGGGCATCAAGCGCGGCTCGTCCCGCGCCGAGCTGGAGACCGCGTACGAGAACCGCGGCCTCGCCAAGGGCTCCGACGGCAACTACAAGATGCCGGCCGGCCGCGAGTGGCAACTGATCTTCGAGATGGACGGCAACAAGGTCAAGTACATGTCGCTGGCCCGCAAGTACTGACACGCCCGCCGGCGGGCGGTACTTGTGCTCGCACCGCCCGCCGCGTTTAGCTATCTACCGATCTCTATTCACGAGTGTCGGGTGGTGGTGGGCGTGCGGTTGTTGCGGGTGGGGCCGGCCGGTGCGGAGCGGCCGGCGATGCTGGACGACGAGGGCCGGTTACGCGATCTCTCCGGCGTGATCCCCGACGTCGGCCCGGCTTTCCTGTCCGCCGGCGGCCTCGGTGAGCTCCCTCCCGGCCTGCCGGTGCTCGACCCGGAGGGCCTGCGGATCGGCCCGCCGGTCGGCGGCATCGGCAAGATCGTGTGCATCGGGCTGAACTACCACGATCACGCCGCGGAGACCGGCGCGCCGACGCCGTCCGAGCCGGTGGTGTTCATGAAGGCGCCGGACACGGTCGTCGGGCCGTACGACGACGTGCTGATCCCGCGCGGCAGCGAGAAGACCGACTGGGAGGTCGAGCTGGCCGTGGTGATCGGCCGGACCGCCGCCTACCTCGACGACGCCGCGCAGGCCCGGGACCACATCGCGGGTTACGCGATCGCGCACGACGTCTCCGAGCGCGCGTTCCAGCTGGAGCACGGCGGCCAGTGGGACAAGGGCAAGAACTGCGCCACGTTCAACCCGCTCGGCCCGTGGCTGGTCACCGCGGACGAGGTCCCCGACCCGCAGCGCCTCGGCCTGCGCCTGCGCGTCAACGGCGAGGCCCGGCAGACCGGGAGCACCAAGGACATGGTCTTCGGCGTGTACGAGATCGTCCGCTACCTGTCCCGGTTCATGACGCTGCACCCGGGCGATGTGATCAACACGGGTACGCCGGCCGGCGTCGCGCTCGGGCAGCCGGATCCGAAGCCCTATCTGCGTCCCGGCGACGTGGTGGAGCTGGAGATCGACGCGCTCGGCACCCAGCGCCAGACCTTCCGGGCGGCCTGACATGGACGAGTTCTCGGGGCTGTCCGCGCTGGTCACCGGCGGCGCGTCGGGCATCGGGCTGGCCACCGCGCGCTGGCTGGCCGCGCGCGGCGCGCACGTCGCCGTGCTGGACCGCGCGCCGGAGGGGCTGCCGGAGTCGCTGGCCGGGTTCACCGCGGACGTGACGGACGACGCGGCGGTCCGCGCGGCGGTGGACGCGGCGGCGGACCGGCTGGGCGGGCTGGACATCCTGATCAACAACGCGGGCGTGGGCGCGGTCGGCACGGTCGAGGACAACGACGACGCGGAGTGGGCGCGCGTGTTCGACGTGAACGTGACCGGCATCGTCCGGGTCACCCGCGCCGCGCTCCCGCACCTGCGCGAGTCGGCCAGCGCCGCGATCGTGAACACCTGCTCGATCGCCGGGCACGTGGGCCTGCCGCAGCGCGCGCTCTACAGCGCCACCAAGGGCGCGGTGCAGGCGCTGACGCTGGCGATGGCCGCGGATCACGTACGCGAGGGCATCCGCGTCAACTGCGTCAATCCCGGCACGGCGGACACGCCGTGGGTGCGGCGCCTGATGGCCGCCTCCGACGACCCGGACGCCACGCTGGCGGCGCTGGAGGCGCGGCAGCCGACCGGGCGGCTGGTCACGGCGGACGAGGTGGCGGCCGCGATCGCGTACCTGGCGAGTCCGCACGCGAGCGCCACCACGGGCGCGGTGCTGGCGGTGGACGGGGGTGTGCACGGTCTTCGGCTGCCGCCGCGTTGATGCGGTTTGCTGCACTGACAGTCGTGGATCCGATACACATCCCTCCCTCGGTGATCACGTACGGGTTCGCCCGGGTGACCGCGTCGGCCATGGCGGTCTTCGGACTGCTGTGGCTGGTCACCGACGAGCGCATGCGGCCGGCGCTGGATCGCGTGCTCGGCGCCGGCCCGGATGTGGCCGGCGGGCTGCTCCAGGTGTGGCCGCTGTTCGCCTGGGCGGTCGCGGCCGCGCTCGTCGCCGCCCTGGCGGCGGGCCCGGCCGAGCACCCGCCGGGCACGGTGCTCCGCCGCGGCATGTGGTTGAGCCTGAACGCGGGCTTCTTCGAGGAGGTGCTGTTCCGCTGGCTGTTCTTCGTCAGCGCGGTGCCCATCCTGACCGCGCTCAACTGGATCACCGCCGGGCTGATCCGCCGGCTCTACGAGACGCTGCTGATCCCGCTGGCGAACGTCGCCACGCTCGGCCTGATGGAGGCGCACCTGACCGCGGCGCCGTCCTGGGTGCTGGCCGCCGCGCTGCTGACCGTCAACGGCCGGTTCCGTAACCTGCACGCCTACCTGGGCGTGTTCGGGTGGATCAACTCCTGGTACATCGGCATGGTCATGTTCTATCTGACCTTCGGGTACGGCCTGGTCACCGCCATGATCGCGCATGCCGTGTACGACGCGGTCATCATCCTCGGCGCCACCGTCGCGGCCTGGCGCCGGCATCCGCACCTGACCCACCCGTACCCCCGATATTAGGTTTTGAGAGAAACGAGGGATTTTTGGCTTTCGCCCGCCCTACCTACCCCGGTGATGGTGTTCTAGGGCAATGATCCGCAGATGGGCGGCGAGCGTCGCGCTCGCGGTGGCACTGACCGGGTGTGGCGGCGACACGGCCGAGGTGGGCGCGCCGGACCGGGGCATGATCGGCATCGCCATGCCGACGAAGGAGTCGCAGCGCTGGATCGGCGACGGCGAGAACATGGTCGCGCAGTTCTCGCTGCTCGGGTACCGCACGTCGTTGCAGTACGCGGACGACGACAACGCGCTTCAGGTGTCCCAGATCCAGCAGATGCTCGACGACGGCGCCAAGGCGCTGGTGATCGGCGCGATCGACGGGACCAAGCTCAAGGACGTGCTCGCCGCGGCCGCGGCGGCGCAGGTGCCGGTGATCTCCTACGACCGGCTGATCCGCGGCACGAACGACATCGACTACTACGCCACCTTCGACAACTTCAAGGTCGGTGTTCTGCAGGCGGACTACATCGTCGACGCGCTGCGGCTGGCGCGCGGCGGCGGGCCGTACAACATCGAGCTGTTCGCGGGGTCGGCCGACGACAACAACGCCACGTTCTTCTTCAACGGCGCGATGAGCGTGCTCCAGCCGTACATCAACGACGGCACGCTCGACGTGGTCAGCGGTGAGACGAGCTTCGAGGCCGTGGCCACCCAGCGGTGGGACGGCAAGGTCGCGAAGGAGCGGATGGCGCGGCTGCTCGGCTCCACCTACACCGGCGGCCGGCGGGTCGACGCGGTGCTCTCGCCGTACGACGGCATCTCCCGCGGCATCATCGAGGCGCTGCGCGAGAGCGGGTACGCCGAGAACGCGCTGCCGGTGCTGACCGGCCAGGACGCGGAGCTGGACTCGGTCAAGCTGATCGCGGCCGGGCAACAGGGCCAGACCGTCTACAAGGACACGCGCGAACTCGCGAAGGTCGCGGTGCAGATGGTCAACTCGCTGGTCGGCGACGCCGGCGAGCCGGTCGTGAACGACACCACGCAGTACAACAACGGCGTCAAGGACGTGCGCACGTTCCTGCTCCAGCCGGTGAGCGTGACCAAGGCGAACTACCAGCGAGTGCTGGTCGAGGGCGGCTACTACACCGCCGCCGAGATCTCGGGATGACTGTGGGGTCCGTGTGAGCAGATTCTTCGACCTCTCCGTACGCACCAAGCTGGCGCTGCTCGTCGCCGCGTCACTGATCGCGCTCGCCACCTGCATGACGGTCACCATCATCAGTGACCGGCAGGCCGACGAGGCCAGCGACCGCCTGGAGAACGTCAACGCGGCCAGCGCCCTGGTGCTGCGCCTGGACCAGCTGGCCAGCGAGCTGAAGGTCAACGGCCTCCAGTCGGTCGTCCGCGCCCGGCCGGCCGAGCAGACCGACCTGCTGTCCGCGACCGTCGCCGAGACCGAGGAGCTGCTGCGGCAGCTCGACGGCATCGCGCTGCCGGCCGGGCTGAAGTCCGCAGTCGACCGGATCAAGAGCGTGTACACCGACTACACCCAGGTCATCACGCGCTTCGTGGCCAGCGCGGTCGCGGAGCAGGCGCAGGCGCGGCTGTCCTGGGAGCAGACCGACGTCGACAACTACCTGACCAGCGCGGTGCTGGACAACGAGCGGCAACTGTTCGCCGCCACCATCCAGCAGGCGGACGCGGACCGGGCCGCGGCCAGCAACCGCGCGCTGACCATCATGTGGATCACCGTGGTGCTCGCGGCCGTGGTGCTCGCCGCGTTCGCGTACCTGGTGGTCCAGTCCGTGGTGCCGCCGCTGTCCCGGGTCCGCGCCGCGCTCTCCGCGATGGCCGCCGGCGACCTGACCGTGCCGGCGAACGTGCGCTCCCGCGACGAGGTCGGCCAGATGGCGCAGGCCCTCGAGGAGGCGCAGAAGGACATCCGTACCGTGGTCGCCGCGGTCACCGAGGCCGCGCACTCGGTCGCCGCGTCCGCCGACCGGATCTCCACCACCTCGACCACCATGTCCCAATCCGCCTCGGACGCGTCCGACCAGGCACACGGCGTCGCCGAGGCCGCCGCGCGCGTGTCCAGCAACGTGGACGCGGTCGCGAACGGCACCCAGGAGATGGGCACCGCCATCCGCGAGATCGCGCACAACGCCACCGAGGCCGCGCGCTTCGCCGGCCAGGCCGTCCAGGTCGCGGAGACCACCACCGCGCAGGTCGGCAAGCTCGGCGAGTCCTCCGAGCAGATCGCCAACGTGGTCAAGGTGATCACCGCGATCGCGGGACAGACGAACCTGCTGGCGCTGAACGCCACCATCGAGGCCGCCCGGGCCGGCGAGTCCGGCAAGGGCTTCGCCGTGGTCGCCGGCGAGGTCAAGGAACTGGCCCAGGAGACCGCGCGCGCCACCGAGGACATCGCCCGCCAGGTCGAGGCGATCCAGAACGACACCGCGGGCGCCGTCTCCGCGATCGAGGAGATCAGCCACGTGATCGCGCAGATCAGCTCGTTCCAGACCACGATCGCGGGCGCGGTCGAGGAGCAGACCGCCACCACCACGGAGATGAACCGCAGCATCGCGGCGGCGGCCGAGGGCGCGGCCGGCATCGCGGCCAACATCTCCGGCCTGGCCACCGCCACCGAGGTGACCACGTCCGGCGTCGGCGAGTCGCAGTCCGCGGTCACCGACCTCGGCACCATGGCGCACCGGCTGGAGAACCTGGTCTCCCACTTCCGGTACTGATCCTGGACGGCGCCGGCGCGGCGGCGGGCGCAGGCCGCCATGGGTGGCCCGCCCACCGCACGGTCACGTCGTGGTTTACTGCCGGTCATGATCGGCGACGTGCGGCTGCGTACCCGTCTGGCGGAGGCGTGGGGACTGACCGGGGCGACGGTCGAGGTGCACAACGGCGGTATCAACTCCGCCACCTGGTTCGTCGCCGATCGCGGTGAGCGCTGGGTGGCGAAGGCGGTCGCACCGGGCGCACGGCGGTCGTTCGCCGGCGGGCTGACGGTCGCGACCGCGCTCGACGCCGCCGGGATACCGGCCGGCGCGCCGGTCCCGGCCCGCGACGGGGACCTGGTCGTCGACGTCGACGGGATTCCGCTGGCGCTGCTCACCTGGGTCGACGGCGAGGAGGCGGACGACCGGCGGCTGATCGGCACGACGCTCGGGCGGGTGCACCGGACGCTGCGGGACGTGCCGATGCCCGACGCCGAACGGTTCCACTGGGTCGACCCGCGCGCCGACCACCTGGGCCTCCGCCCGTGGGTGCGGCCGGCCGTGTCCGCCGCCGTCGAGGCCTACGACCGGCTCGGCCCGGAGACGTTGACGTGGGGGCTGCTGCACACCGACCCGAACCCGGACGCGTTCCGGGTGGACCGCGCCCGGGGCGTCTGCGGCGTGATCGACTGGAGCGTCGCCATGACCGGCCCGCTGCTGTACGACCTGGCGTCGGCCGTCATGTACGCGGGCGGCCCCGAGCACGCCCGGGACCTGATCGAGTCCTACCATGCGGAGCGCGTCGTGCCGCGGGCCGAGGTCGACCGGGCCCTGGGGACCATGCTGCGGTTCCGGTGGGCGGTGCAGGCCGACTACTTCGCCCGCCGGATCGCCGGCGACGATCTGACCGGCGGCGCGGACAACGAGCGCGGCCTCGCGGACGCCGGAGCCTGGTTCAGCGCGTTCGGCCGGTGATCGGCGGCAGCGGCAGCGGCAGGCCGGGCAGCCCGTCGATGCTGGTCGCGACGTGGTCCTTCGCGGCGAAGTACGCGCTGAGCGACTCGTCGTCCTCCCGTGCGAAGCGGCGGGCGTGCAGGTCCCGGTCGGCGTCGTAGGTCATGAACGGCACCGCGTAGCCGCAGGTGTCCCGGATCAGCGTCGCGCGGACCAGGATGATCGCCCGCAGGCCGTGCCGGGTGTCGTCGATGGCCGGGAAGCGCGCGTGCAGCGCCGGCCAGCGGGGATCGTCCCGGAACACCGGCTCACCCCGGCCGTGCACCCGCACGATGTTCGGCGGCCCGTCGAACGCGCACCACATGAGCGTGATCCGCCCGTTCTCCCGCAGGTGCGCGACGGTCTCCGCGTTCGACCCGGCGAAGTCCAGGTAGGCGACCGTGTGCGGGTCGATCACGGCCCACGACCCGCGTAACCCCTTCGGCGACAGGTTGATGGTGCCGTCCCCGGCCAGCGGCGCGGTCGCGGCGAAGAACATCGGCTGCGCCTCGATGAACTCCCACAGCCGCGGCGTGATCTCCTCGTACGTCTTCCCCATGCCCCGCAGCCTCGCGCATCGCCCGCACCCCGGACCAGCACCCGCGACGCCGACGTCCGCAAGGATTCCGCCAACCGGCCGACCGGGTAGCACCGTGGGGGTACGGCGGAATGAGCACTGCGGGGTGACGTGGGTGGGGTGAGGGCGGGCCTAGCGTGCGCGGCATGGCGGACGGCGTGCTGGTGCGAAGCATCGAGGCGGCGACGCCGCCCGGGCGGGACCGGGCGGTGGACGGGCTGCGGGCGGTGGCGATCCTCGGGGTGGTGCTGGGGCACTGGCTGGTGACCGCGATGGTGGTGACCGGCGACGGCGTGGGCCTGGCGAGCCCGCTGGCGCACCTCGGCGGGCTGGTCGCGGTCTCCTGGCTCCTGCAGACGCTGGCCGTGTTCTTCCTGGTCGGCGGCCGGGTCGCGGCGCTCGGGCACCGGGGGCGCGATGTGCCGTACCGGGCGTGGCTCGCCGGGCGGCTGGCCCGGCTGCTCCGGCCGGTGCCGGTGCTGCTGGCGGTGTGGGCGGCCGGCACGGTCGGGCTGGTGCTGGCCGGTGCCGGGGAGACGACCGTGCGCACCGTGCTGACGCTGGTGCTGTCGCCGCTGTGGTTCCTGCTGGTCTTCGCGGGCCTGACCGCGCTGACGCCGCTGGCCGTGCGCCTGCACCCGGCCTGGCCGCTGCTGACCGTGCTGGTGGTGGACGTGATCCGGTTCGGGTTCGACGGGCCCGCAGCGCTCGGCTGGATCAACCTGGCGGCGGGCTGGCTGGTCCCGTTCACGCTCGGCGCACGCTTTCCCTCCCGGCGGTACGGCTGGGTGCTGCTCGTCGGCGGTGCGGCCGCCACGGTGGCGCTGGTGCGCTGGGCCGGCTACCCGGCGTCGATGGTCGGCGTGCCCGGCGAGCTGTCCAATCTGAACCCGCCCACCCTGGCCGCGGTCACGTTCGGCCTGGCCCAGTGCGGTGCGGCGCTGCTGCTGCACGGTCCGCTCGACCGTCTGCTGCGGCGCTCGGCGCGCGCCTGGGCCGCAGTGGCGCTGCTTAACCTGTCCGCGATGACCGTGTTCCTCTGGCACCAGACCGCGATGATCGCGGTCACCGGCCTCGTACTGCTGACCGCCGGGCCGCTGCCCGGCCTGCACACCGCGCCGGAGACGCCGGCCTGGGCGGCGGCCCGACTGATGTGGCTGCCGCTGTTCGCGGCGGCGCTGGGCGTCTGCTGGGCGCTGTTCCGCCGGGCCGAGTCCCGGCCAGGTGCGCTGACCGGGACGAAAGGGCGGCCGGCGGCTATCCGGCGGCGGCCATGGAGTCCAGTGCCATGGCGGACTCCAGCGAGACCACCCGCGCGTTCTGGAGGGCCGTGACCTGCCAGCGTTCGTTCTGCCAGACGACGGCGAACAGCTGCATCACGTAGCGGGTGGGCAGCGGTGCGGACTCGCCGGGCAACAGGATGCCGGCGCGGTGGTGCACCACGCCGGCGCCGGGCGCGATGATCCGGGCGAAGCGCACCTCGCCGCGTACCAACTGGGAGCCCTTCATCACGGTGTCGAAGATGGGCTGCTGGGCCGCGATCAGGGTCTCGCGTCCCTTGATGACCGTGCCTTCGAACTCGACGAGTTCGGCGTCATCCGCGAAGTCGGCGTAGAAGCCGGCGGCGTCGCCCCGGCCCCAGGCCTCGCACATGCGGGCCGGGATGGCGTTCATCGCCTCGACGGATTGGTCCATGACATTCACCTCTCTGTGTGTGCGTCACCATCCTCACCGCGCTCCGCGCCGTGCGCCTTGACCATCCGTGCCCGGTTGCTGGACGTCAGCGCCGCGGCGTTGTAGCCGTAGGTGGACTTGAACAGCCGGCTGAAGTGCGCCGCGTCGGCGAACCCCCAGCGAAGGGCGACGGCGGCCACGGTACGGCCGGAGCCGGCCAACTCCGCGTGACAGCGGTCCAGGCGGCGCGTGCGGATCAGTGCGGCCACGGTCAGCGGCTCGTCCTCGAACAGCCGGTGCAGGCGGCGCACCGACATGTGGTGGGCGGCCGCCACCTTCGCGGGGCTGAGGTCCCGGTCGCCCAGCCGTGCCTCGATGTAACCGGCGATCCGCGCGCGCACGTCGTCGTCCGGTGCCGGGCGGTCGTCGCCGAGCTGGGCGGACAACGCCACCGAGATCAGCTCGATCACCGCGGCCGCCGAGCGCGCCTCGTCCTCCGCGCGGAACCCGCCGGCCAGCGTCCGCGTCATGTCCCGGGCCAGCGCGGACACCAGCGCGCCCGGGCCGCGATCACCGCGGATGCGCACGCCGGCCACCCGGGCCGCGTCCCCGGGCGCGAGCCGCAGCGCCCGGCGCGGCACCATCAGCGTCACGCTGCGGGTGGCGGTGCTGGCGAACCGGACGGGCCGCGCCGGATCGATCAGCACCAGGTCGGCCGGCCCCAGTACGGCGTCGCCGCCACCCTGCTCCACCCGTACGTGGCCGCGCGTCAGCACGTCGATCTGCCACATCCCGCCGTCCTCGCCCCGGACGGACCGCGCGTCCCGGAAACACTCCCCCTCCGGCGTGACCAGCTCGGTCAGCCGCATCGGGCCCAGGTCGCGGGTGGCGAGTGCGGCGCGGAACCCGTCACCGCCGGTGTGCCGGCCGGCTCGCAGCGGCGGCAGTCGGTTCGCGTCCAGCGCGTCCAGGAAGGCGTCACCGTCGGTCAGCGGGGTCACGCTCCGACCCTAACGAATTCCGGGATGATCGTCGGATGCCGATCTCCTTCGCGCGCCGGGCGGGCGTGCTCGTCGCGATCGCCCTGTCCGCGTTCATCTTCAACTGCACGGAGAGTCTCCCGATCGGCCTGTTGCAGCCGATGGCCGAGGATCTCGGGGTGTCGCTGCCCGCGGTCGGGCTGCTGGTGACCGGGTACGGCGTGGCCGTGGCCGTGGTGTCGCTGCCGCTCGCGCACTGGACCCGGGCCTGGCCCCGGCGCTGGGTGCTGGCCGGCGTGCTCGGCACGGTGGCCGTGGCGAGCCTGGTGTCGGTGACCGTGGTCGCGTACCCGGTGCTGTTCGGCGCGCGGATCGCGATCGCGGTGGCGCAGGCGCTGTTCTGGGCCGTGATGACCACGACCGCGGCCGGGCTGTTCCCCGCGTCCGCGCGCGGCCGGGTGATGGGCGTGCTGTCCACGTTCGCGACGCTGGCCATCGTGCTCGGCGTGCCGGCCGGGACCTGGCTCGGGCAGCGAACCGGCTGGCGGGTGCCGTTCGCGGTGGCCGGGATCGCGGCGCTGGCCGCGGCCGTGCTGATCGTGGCGCTGCTGCCGACCTCCCGCCCGGAGGACAGCCACGCCGCGTACGGGTCCACGCCGGACCGCCGGCGGTTCGCGGTCGCGCTGGCCACCACCACGCTCAGCGTGACCGCCCTGTTCACCGGTTACACGTACGTGACGGAGTACCTGACCGGCGCGGCCGGCTTCGCGCGCGAGCTGGTCGGTGCGCTGCTGTTCGTCTACGGCGCGGCCGGCCTGGCCGGGGTCGCGCTGGCCGGGCAGCTGCTCGACCGATGGCCGCGGGCCGTGCTGCTCGCCGCGCTGGGCGGGCAGGCGGTCGCGTCGGCGCTGCTCTACGCGTACCCGCGCGAGGGTTTCCTGGTGGTCGGCGGGCTGGCGCTGCTGGGCGCGGCCGGCCCGCCGGTCTTCATGGCCACGCAGGCGCGCATGCTGCAGTTCGCGCCGGGCCGCACGGAGATCGGCTTCGCGGCGAACTCGGGCGCGTTCAACGTCGGCATCGCGTGCGGCGCGCTGCTCGGCGGCGTGCTGCTGTCCGGCGCGGGCGTGCGGGTCGCGTTCCTGGCCGGCGCCGCGGTGGCGCTGGCGGCGCTCGTGCTGGTGCTCGCGGAGCCGCGCCCGCGCGTCCCCGGCCGGCTGTCCACCGGCACGGCCGGCTAGAGCAGGTCAGTCCAGGTCGGACATCCTCTGCTCCAGCACCAGTTCCAGGCAGCGCAGGCGGGCCGGGGAGAAGTCGTAGGGCATCTTGCCGGCGGCTTCGAGCACGCTCATTCCCCGCCGGCCGGGGACGGGGCAGGCCTCGTCGGTGGGTGGGTACAGGACGTCCCAGGCGTCGAAGAGGGCATCTTCCTCCTTGTCCAGGCCGGACTCCACGAAGGCGGCGTGCAGGGTGCGCTCGAAGGCGTTTCGCTCGGCGGCCACCTGCGCCACCCGTGGATCATCGACCGGGACGCTGTCGTCCAGCGCCTCCTCGGCGGCATCGATGCGGTCGGACTCCTCCCGCAGCGTGGGATGCGTGGCCAGGACGATGAAGCGGCCGGCCTGGACGGCCGCGCCGAGCGGGCCGAGGATTCGCTCGGTGACCAGCAGGGCGTCCAGGTCCGCCTGGCGCAGGGAGCCTTCGGGCAGGTTCCTGAGGCGCTGGGTGACGAAGTCGGAGAGCAGGCCCATCCGGCTGCCTACGGTGCGCATCCGCTGCACGGCGGTCCGTTGCCGCCGCAGTTCCGCCTCCTGGTCGGCGAGTGTCTCCTCCAACCGCTCCAGGATGCCCGCGATGCCGTCCTCGCCGTCCGTGCCGGCGGAGGCCGTGCCGGTGGTGAAGGCGTCGCGGATGTCGTCCAGGGCGATCCCGGCGTCGGCCATCTTGCGGATCCACAGCAGACGGATCATGTCCTCGTACCCGTAGCGGCGGCGGCCGTCACCGCCCCGCTCGGGCTCCGGAAGCAGGCCGATCTCGTGGTAGTGGCGGATCGCCCGTGGCGTGCTGCCGACGAAGGCCGCCGCGTCACCGATCTTGACATAGCGGGGTGACGTGAAAGACGCGTACATGAGCGGGGACCTTCCCTCCGGCGATCGGGACGTAGGTCCACTTGACCATATGCCGCTACGGAAGGTGCAACCCCGTACGCACTACACCGCCGGGAGCGTGAAGTTGAAGCAGGCGCCCTGGCCGGGGCTGCCGGTCGCCCAGATGTGGCCGCCGTGGCGGTCGATGATGCGCCAGACCGTGGTGAGGCCGATGCCGGTGCCGGGGAAGTCGTCATTGGTGTGCAGGCGGCCGAACGGGCGGAAGAGCTGGTCGGCCTTGTCCGAGGGGAAGCCGGCGCCGTTGTCGCGGATGTAGAAGACGCCGTCGTCGCAGCCGATCTCGATGCGGGCGTCCGGGGTGCGGCTGGTGAACTTCCAGGCGTTGCCGAACAGGTTGACCAGTACCACCCGGATCAGCTCCACGTCGCCGGACGCGGTCATGCCCGGGGCGATGACGGTGGTCACGGCACGGTCCGGGAAACGGAGCCGGAAGTCGTCGACCACCTCGGCCGCGACCGTGGAGACGTCCACGGTGTCGCGGCGGATGTCGCCGCGGCTGGCGCGCGCGAGCAGCAGCAGCGACTCGACCAGCGCGGCCATCCGCCAGGCCGCGCCGTGCACGCGGGTCAGGTCCTGGCGGGCGCGGTCGGAGGTGTCCGGGTCGTCGAGCAGTTCCTCGGTGAAGCCGAGGATGGTCTGCAGCGGCGCGCGCAGGTCGTGGGAGACGCTGCCGCTGAACGCCTCCAGCTCGCGGTTGCGCCACTCCAGTTCGTCGACCATGCGCGCGCGGGCCTCGGCGGCGTCCCGGGCGGCGCGCTCCTCGGCCGCGACGATCTCCCGGGTGAGCAGTTCCTCGCGGATCCGGCGGGACTCGTCCTGGAGGTGCTTGCGGCGCAGGTGGGCGCGGACGTGGGCGCGCAGCGTGCCGGGACCGTCGACGGTACGGACGTAGTCGTCCGCGCCGGAGGCCAGCGAGCTGAGCATCACCTCCCCGTCCTCCTGGCCCACCATGATCAGCGGGATGTCGCGCAGCCCGGGCACGCCCTTGATCCGCTCGCACGCCTGCCGCGCCTCGGCCACGGCCTGTTCCGTCGCGGTCGCGCCGAACGCGGGCACGGCCCCGAGCACCACGCAGTCGGCCGGCTGGTGGGCGAGCATGACCATGGCGTCGTCCGCGTGCCGCGCGTGCACCACCTCGTAGCCGTCCTCGCGCAGCGCCGCCTGTGCCTGGGCCAGGTAGGCGGGGTCGACGCCGATCATGAGGACCTTCTTCGGCCCGTGCATGCCGCGCGGCGCCTCGATCGGCAGCGCGGCCGCGGTCTGCCGGAGCACGGCGGCGAGCTTGGCCAGCAGCACCGCGAAGTCGTCCTGCTTGCGGACGAACGCGTCCGCGCCCGCGTCCAGGATCTGCAGTTCGGTGGCGTAGTCGTCGGAGGCGGTGAGCAGCAGGCAGGGCAGGTTGCGCAGCGCCGCGTCCAGGCGGATGCGGCGGATCACGGTGGCGCCGTCGATGCCGGGGAGCATGCCGTCGACGATCACCGCGCTGGGCCGGCGGTCCGCGGCGACGCGCAGGCCCTCCTCGCCGGTGCCGGCGGTCAGCACGGCGTACCCGGCGTCCTCCAGCGCCTCGGTGACCACGGCGCGGAACGTGGCGCTGTCGTCGATGACCAGCACGGTCCGCGCGTGCGAGGAGGGCGATCCCCGGCTGCGCAGCAGTTCCCGGCTGCGCGCGACGACGAGGTGGCCGTCGTAGGGCTTGCCGACGTACTCGTCCGCGCCGGTGGCGAGGCCGCGGACCCGGTCCTTCACCTCGGCCTCGCTGGAGAGCAGGATGCGCACGGCACCGGCCTGGAGCGGGATCTCACCGGCGTCGCGCAGCAGGTCGACGCCGTCCGCGTCGGGCAGCAGCACGTCCAGGAGGATCACGTCGAAGCGCTCCCGGTGGAACGCCGCGCGCGCCTCCGCGCCGGTCGCGGCCAGCACGGTGCGGAAGCCGGCCTCCTCGAAGACCTCGTGCAGGTCCATCCGTACGGTGAGGCTGTCGTCGACGATCAGCACGGTGGGGGCAGCGGTCATACCAGCGCCGCCAGTCGCTCCGCGATCTCGGCCGGCGGCAGCGACTCGGCCGCGGCGCCGAGTTGCACGGCCTCGCGCGGCATGCCGTAGACCACGCTGGTCGCCTCGTCCTGCGCGTACGTGCGGGCGCCGGCCCGGCGCATGGCCAGCAGCCCGGCGGCGCCGTCGCGGCCCATGCCGGTGAGCAGCGCGCCGGCCGCGGTCGGGCCGTACGCCTCCGCGACGCTCTCGAACAGCGTGTCGACGCTCGGGCGGCAGGAGTGGCGCTCCGGCGCGTCGCTGAGGTGCAGCGTGCCGCCGCGGACCAGCAGGTGGCGGTTGGGCGGCGCGACGATGATCCGCCCGGCGCCGGTCGAGACCGGGACGCCGCTGGCCGCGTACGACACCGGCCGGCGAACCTGACCGGCGAGCCAGTCGGTGAACGCGGTCGCGAAGGCCTCGTTCGCGGACAGGTGTTGCACGTAGAGGATCGGCAGCGGGAAGGTGACCGGCAGCCGGCTGAGGATCTGGGTGATCGCACCCGGCCCGCCGGTGGACGCGCCGATCACCACCAGCCGCGTGCCCGTGGCGCGGTTCGCCGGCTCGGTCACGGGCGTGGGCTCCGGCGCCGCCATCCGCCGCCGGGTCACCACCCTGATCCGGGAGACCACCTTCACGGCGGTACGCAGCCGCGCGCCCCAGGTGTGGTCGGAATCGTCCCCGCGCGGCTTCTCCAGCACGTCCACCGCGCCCGCGGCCAGCACGTCGTAGGTGCCGAGCGCCTCCCGCCGGGCCGCGGACGACACCACCAGGATCGGCGTCGGGCAACTCTGCATGATCTGCTCGGTGGCCTCCAGCCCGCTCATCCCGGGCAGCATCACGTCCATGGTGATCACGTCGGGGCGCAGCCGGCGGCACTTCTCCACCGCTTCCGTGCCGCTCACCGCCTCGCCGACGATCTGCACGCCGGGGTCGAGGGTCAGCGCCTCGCGCAGCGCCGCGCGCACGGTCGCCGAGTCCTCCACCACCAGCACCCGGATCACGCGGCGCCCACCAGGCCCTTGATGTAGTCCAGCAGTTCCTCCTGGTCGAACTCGCTCTTGACCACGTACGCGCTGGCGCCCACGTCGAAGCCGCGCCGCCGGTCCTCCGGCGAGGAGCGGGAGGTGACCAGGATCGCCGGGGTCTCGCGCAGCACCGGGTCGGCGCGGGTCAGCTCGACGAACGTGAACCCGTCGATGCCGGGCATGTCCACGTCGACCAGGAACAGCGCGTACGACCGGTGCTTCGCCCGCTCCAGGCCCTCCTCGCCGGACGCGGCCAGGTCGACCTGGTAGCCGGCCGACTCCAGGATGGACTGTTCCAGCATCCGGGTGGTGAGGGAGTCGTCGACGACCAGGATCGGCCGGCCCCGCGCACCGGCGGCGGACGGCAGCGCGACCGGCTCGGCCGCGTGCTGGGCGGTGGCCCGGCCGCCCGCCGCGACCAGGCCGTGCGGGTCCAGCACCGGGCGCGGGTTGCCCTCCGCGTCCATGGACAGCCCGCTGATCACCGGCCCGGCCGGAGCCAGCTCCGGCAGCGGGCGCACGATCAGCACGGACGTGCCGAGCAGCCGCTCCACGCACATCGCCACCAGGTCCGCGCCGGCCTTGACCACCACCGCGACCGCCGCGGTCTTCGCGGCCGGTGGCGTGCCGCCGAGCGCGCGGGCCAGCGGGAGGAACGGGATCACCCGCCCGTCGTGCGTGATCACCTCGGCGGCGGCCGCGGCCGCGACCTCCTCGCCGGTGAGCCGCAGGCAGGTCTCCACCGCGTCCAGCGGCACGGAGGCCAGCGATCCGCCCGCCTCCACGGTCAGCCCGTGCAGCGAGACCAGGGACAGCGGCACCACCAGTTCCAGGCGCGTGCCCTCGCCGGGCGTGGTGTCGATGCCGACGTCGCCGCCGAGTTGCTCGGCCACGTCGCGGACCGCGTCCAGGCCGATGCCGCGGCCGGACACGCCGGTGACGGACGCGGCCGTGCTGATCCCGCCGCGCATCAGCAGTCCCATCAGCGTGCGCGCGTCCGCGGGCTCGTCCGGCGCCAGCAGCCCCTGCGCCTCCGCGGTGCGCCGCACCGCGGCCAGGTCGAAGCCGCGCCCGTCGTCCCGGCACTCGAACGCCGCGAACTTGCCGCGGTGCGTGACGGTGACGGTCACGTGCCCGTCCGCGGGCTTACCGGCCGCGAGCCGCTCCTGCTCCGGCTCGATGCCGTGCGCGACCGCGTTGCGTACCACGTGTTGCAGGGCTCCTGAGGTCTGGCTCAGCACCTGCGGATCGAGCCGCAGCTCACCGCCGTGGCCCTCGAACACCACGCGTCTGTTGTGGACGGTGGCGGCGTCGTGCACGGCGCGGTGCAGCGTGGTCAGCACGGCGGCGACCGGGACCAGGCGCAGCCGCTCGGCCCGGCCGCGCACGTCGTCCAGCTCGCGTTCGACCTGTTCCACGGTCTCGGTGAGCTGCCGGCCGAGCGCGCCCAGCTCCGCGGTCAGCCGGGACGCCATCGCGCCGGCCTGGTCGGTGTAGCGCGGCTCGCCGCCGCCGTGGCCGAGCCCGGTGACCGGGTCGATGTGGGTGACCGCGCCGGTCCGGCCCACCCGCAGCTGGTCGGCGAGCGCGGCCGCGGCCCGGTGCGCGCGCTGCACGGTGGCCAGCTGCCGGCGGATCGGCCCGAACCGCGCGTGCGCCTCGTCCACGGCCTCCAGCAGCTCGTCCACGTCGGACGTCTCGCTGCGCACCGGCTGCGCCGCCGCGGGCGCCTCGGCGAGGGCGGGGACCTCCGGGGGGACGGCCGGCGGCTCCCGCGGCTCCGGCGCCTCCGCCCGGGGCGGCGACGTGCGTGGCGGCGACGTGCGCGCGGGCGACGTGCGCGGCGGCGGGGCCGGTGCGGGCGCCGCCGCGTCGCCGCCCAGCCCGTGGACCCGCGCGGTCATCGCGTCGGAGAGCGCGAGCAGCCGGGAGATCTCGGCCGGCGGGACCGGCGTCGCACCGCCCCGGAACGGGATGAGGATCTCCTCCAGCGCGTGCGCGTCGTCCGCGATCTCGGTCTGCCTGACCACGCGCGCCGCGCCCTTGAGCGTGTGCGCGGCCCGCAGCAGCCGTGCCACCGGCTCCGCGCCGCCCTGCTGCGTCAGGTCCAGCACGCCCTGGCTGAGCGCGTCGACCAACTCCCGGGCCTCGACCCGGAAGTACCGCAGCGGGTCCTTGCCGCCCGTCACTTCGCCGAACCCGCCGTCACCATCTTGAGCAGCGAGCCCGACAGCGTGGTCAGGTGGGCCGCGGTCTGCCGCGTCTGCGACGCGCTGGTCTCCGTCTCCCGGGTCACCCGCGCGGTGTCGGCCACCGCGGCGTTGACCTGTTCCACCGCGGTGGTCTGCTGTTTGGTGGACAGCTCGATCTCGCGCGCCGACTCGGTGGTGTTCCCGACCAGCGACACGATCTGCTGGAACGACGCGGTCACCTCGCCGAACTGCCGGGTGCCGGCGTCCACCGCCTTCGCGCCGGTCTCGGTCGCCATCACGGTGGTGTTCACCGCGCCGCGCACGTCGTCGATCAGCGCCCGGATCTCCTTGGCCGATGCCGCGGTACGGTCGGCCAGCTTGCGGATCTCGTCCGCCACGACCGCGAACCGCCGTCCCCACTCCCCCGCGCCGGACGCCTCGATGGTCGCGTTGATCGCCAGGATGTTCGTCTGCTCGGCCAGCTCGGACACCAGGTCGACCACGCCGCCGATCTGCTGCGAGCGCTGCCCCAGCTCCAGCATGTGCTGCACGATCAGGTCGACCTGCTGCCGGATCGCGGTGATCGACGACTGGGCCTGCTCGATCGTGGAGTCGCCGGACGCGGCCGCGGTCGCGGTCTCCTCCGCGATCTGCGCCACCCGCTGCGCGCCCTCGGAGATCTGCCGCGACGTGATCAGCAGCTCCTCGATGGTGGTGGTGATCTCGTTCATCGCGGTGGCCTGGTCCCGGGTGCCGGACGCCTGCTGCGCGGCCGCGGCCTCCAACTGTGCCGACGAGCTCTGGATGTGGCCGACCGCGCCGGCCACCTGCCGCTTCAGCGCGCGGTTGAGCACGATCGCGGCCACCGTGCTGAAGACCGTGGCGCCGATCGCGATCACGATGACCACCCAGATCGCGATGCTCGCGCGGTCCGACGCCTCGTCCTGCCGGGCGGACACGTCGTCGCGCATCAGGTTGTTGAGCGAGGCGATGTCGCGGTCGAGCACCTCCCGCTTGTCCGGGACCGTGGCCTCCCACCGCTCGGTCACCTCGGTGATCGGCACGCCCGCCTGCCGGGCCGCGATCACCGCGTCCAGCGCGGTCTGGTGCTCCTGCTCGGCGGCCACCACCGCGTCCAGCGTGGTCCGCTCCCGGTCCGTGGTCGCGCTCGCGCGCAGCTTGCCGATGCTCGCCGTGAACGCGGCCCGCGCGTCGCTCGCCGCGGTCAGGAACGTCTCGTCGCCGACCAGCAGGTAGCCCCGGGACGCGCTCGCCTTCGCCTCCGCGGACGCGCGCAGCGCCTGCGCCTCCACCAGGCCGTTGATGCCGAGCGTGATGACCCGGTCCTTCTCGTCCACGACCGTCTTCAGCGCGGCGATGCCCACCAGGCCGGTGAGCAGCGTCAGCGCGATGGCGACCGCGAAGCCGGCACCGAGTTTCTGACCGAACGTCCAGTCCCGTCCCACCGGAACCTCCTCAACTCTGCATCAGGGCTTGGATGGCGGCGCGGACGGCGGCGACGTCGACGATCGGCCGGGCGCCCTCCGGCCGCCGCACGATGCCGCGCAGGCAGCCGCGCGGGCCGTGCCCGACCTGCTCCTCGATGACATCGCCGGCCGGGATGCGCAGGTGCCCGTCGAGCGCCTCGAACGCGAGCGCGACCGGGGGCGCGCCGGCGGCCAGCACCAGCCACCGCGAGTCCGGCTGCGGCGGCTGGCCGAGCACGGCCGCGAGGCTGTAGACCGGCACGATCGAGCCGCGGAACCCGGCCACGCCGAGCAGCGCGGAGATCGGGCCGGGCAGCGGCGTGACGCGGCGGTTCGGGAAGAGGCCGGCGGACTGGGCCAGGCGCAGCGCGTACCGGCGGCCGCCGACCGCGATGGCGAGCAGATCCTGGAACTGCGCGACCTGCTCCCGCGGCGGGTCGGCGAACGACCGGTCGAACGAGGCGCGCAGCTCGCCCAGCCGTTCCCACATCTCGCGCTGGGCGGTCCCGCCGGCCCGCTCGGTGACGGAGGCGCCGTCCCGCTCGATCGCGCGGTTGCGGGCGGCGAGGTCGGCCATCTCGGCGGCCGGCGCGTCGGTGAGCGAGGTGCCCCAGGTGTCGCTCGGCGGGGTCCAGGTCATGACCGCGCTCCCACGGCCTGCAACTCGCTGCGGCAGAGCGCGATCAGTGACTGCCGGCCGAACCCGCCGCCGAACAGCAGGATCCGATCGTCCGTCTCGCCGCGCAGCAGCGTGACGGCCCGGTCCAGCTCTCGCGCCGCGGTCTGCCGGTCACCGGCCTGCTTGGCCAGCATGCCGAGCCGCATGCGGGGCATGGCGAAGCCGGGGTCCAGGTACGCGGCGAGCTGGTGGTGCCGGCCGGCGGCGGCCGGGGACGCGTCGCCCTCGTGGCAGACGCCGATCACGTAGTGCGCGTCCGCGTTGAGCGCGTCCTCCGCGACCAGGCGCTCGCACAGCGCCGCGGCCCGCCCGGTGTCGCCGGCGTGCGCGAGCAGCGCGCCCCGGAGCACCAGCACGCGCGGCAGGCGCGACTCCGGCGCGGGCACCGACTCGACCGCGGTCAGCGCCTCGTGGAACCGCTCCTCGCGGAGCAGGGAGAGCGCGCGTTCGTACCCGCGCAGGGGTGGGGCCGTGGGCGGCGTGGCGGGCGGGATCCGCGGTTCGCGCACGGCCGGCGCCGGTGCCATGGCCTGCTCGGTCCGGCGGTAGTAGAACGTGCCGTGCGTGTGCCGGACCTCCAGGCCCTCGGGGCGGCTGCCGAGCGAGTCGGTGTGGCCGAGGAAGAGGTAGCCGCCGGGCGCGAGCGCGCGGGTGATCCGGGCGATCGTGCCGCGCCGGACCTCGTCGGTGAGGTACATCAGCATGTTCCGGCAGAAGATCACGTCGTAGCTCTGGTGCGCCCACAGCACCGGGTCGTCGTTGACCACGTTGTGCTCCACGAACTGCACCCGGGCGCGCAGCCGCTGGTCGACCTCCACGCCGCCGTCGCGCGCGTGGAACCAGCGCTGCCGGATGCTGGCCGGCGTCTCCCGCAGCGACCAGCTTCCGTACCGGCCGGCGGCCGCGCGGCGCAGCACCGCGCGGTTGATGTCGAGCCCGACGATGGAGACGTGCCACTCCGACGGCACCCGTTCCAGCGTGACCGCGGCCAGCGTGTACGGCTCCTCGCCGGACGAGCAGCCGACGCTGAGCAGCCGGAGCGCCTTGACGGACGCGCGGGCCCGCATCCGGTCCGGGATAGCCACCTCGGCCAGCGCGTGGAACTGCTCGATGTTGCGGAAGAAGTACGTCTCGTTGATCGTCACGACCTCGGCCAGCGCGCGCAGCTCCGCCCGCTCCGGGTCGGCGGTGAGCCGGTCCAGGTAGTCGCGCTCGCTCATCCGGTGCTGCTCCGCGCGCGTTCGCAGCACCTCGGCCAGCAGGTCGTCACGCTTGGCGTCGAACGTCATGCCGAGCCGCTCGGCCAGCAGGCTCCTCAGCCGGTCCAGATCAGCCCGCATACGCCGCCACCGTCCGGGTCACGCCGTCCGGGTCCAGGAACATCAGCGGCTCCGCGTCCAGCACGCCGACCGCCGCGACCACGCCGCCCATCGACGGCGTCTCCCGTCCCGGCTCCGGGCGCACGTCCCGGACGCCGACCACCGCGCCGATCGCCAGCACGCCACCGGCCTTGGTGCTGATGAACCGTTCCGCCGCGGTGTCGAAGTCGCCGAGCAGCCGCCCCAGGTCCAGCACCGGTACGGCCGTGCCGCGCACCACGCTGACGCCGCGCACGTAGTGCGGGCTGCCGGCCAGCGGCTGGATCGGCAGCGGCCGCATGAGCTCCACGACCTCCCCGAGCGGCAACGCGCACAGCATCGTGCCGACGCGGAAGATCAGCGACAGCTCGGACACGGATTCAGGCTAAATGCCGCTTTATCACCATGAGACTGAAAACCAAGCAAAGGCCGTGCACGGGTACGGTTTACCGCTCCGCGTCCGGTTTCCTCGTGGCCGCATGCGGCGCTATCGTGCGCAGCATGAACGATCTTGACGGCGGGACGGCCACCGTGCGGCTGGTGGTCAGCGGGCTCGGCGCGATCGGCGGCTCGCTGCTGCGCCTGATCGCGGACCGGGACCACGGCGTGGACCTGCGCGTGGTGGCCGCGGTCGACTCGTCCGGCGCGATCGTCGACGACGGCGGCATCGACCCGGCGCGGCTCGCGGCGCACAAGGCCGCCGGCGGCCGGGCCGTCGACCTGCCCGGCGTCACCGTGGCCGGCACCACGGTCGGCGACGTGCTCGCCACCGGCGTCCGCGCCGACCTGCTGGTCGAGGCCGGCCCCGGCGACCTGGAGACCGGCGGCGCCGGGCTGGCCGCGGTCCGGGTGGCACGCGCGGCCGGGATACCCGTGGTGCTCGCCGCCAAGGCGCCGCTGGTACTCGCCTGGGACGAGTTGACCGGCCCCGGCCCGGCCGTCGCCTACAGCGCCTGCACCGGCGGGGCGCTGCCGACCGTGACGCTGCTGCGCGCCACGCTCACCTCCGCGCGCGCCCTCCGGGTCGAGGCCGCGCTGAACGGCACCAGCGCGTACGTGCTCCGGCTCGTCGAGGACGGCCTCGACCTGGCCACCGCGGTCGAGCGCGCCCAGCGGCTGGGCATCGCGGAGCCCGACCCGTCCTGGGACCTCGACGGCTGGGACGCCGCCTGCAAGCTGGTGCTGATCGCGAACGCCACGCTCGGCGCGCGCGCCCGGCTCGGCGACGTCGACGTCCGCGGCGTCTCCGGCGTCACCCGCGACGAGCTGCTCCGCGCCCGGGCGAACGGCCACCGCATCGTCCCGCTCGCCACCGCCGTGCCGGAGGCGGACGGGTGGCGGCTCGCCGTCGGCCCCGCCGAACTGCCCGACGCGCACCCGCTCGCCCGGATGGACCCGGAGGAGATGGGCATCGTGGTCCACACCGACATCGCCGGCCGCCTCGCCGCCACCACCCACGAGCCGGACGCGATCCCGTCCGCCGCGGCCGTCCTCCGCGACATCCTGACCCTCGCCCGCGCCGCCTGACCCGTCCCGCACCGCACGCTTCACCGCCGCCCCGCTACAGCGGGTTGGTGAGGATCAGGTCCGCGACGTGCTCGGGGAGGCCGGGGGCGAAGAGGCCGTGACCCATGCCGTCCACGATGGTCAGTCGCGCGCCGGGGACCAGCGGGGCCAGCGCCTCGGCGTGCGCGGGCGGGAACAGCGGGTCGGCGCTGCCGTGGATGACCAGCGTGGGGGCGGTGATGGTGGCCAGCGGCGCCCGGCGCGCGTCGGTCCACCGGCGGCCGGCCAGGTCGTGGTTGCGGGCCGCGCCCGGGTCGGTGGCGCGGGCGAGCGTGCGCTCCACGAAGGACCGGGCGGCCGCCTCGTCGAACGGCAGCTCCTCGCCGTGCAGCGCCCGCTGGGTGTCGAGCGGCGATCCGCCGCCAGTGGCCAGGTGGCGCAGCAGGGCCGGGGCCGGCGGCGGCAGTTCGCCCGGCAGTGGCGGCTGCCCGGCGAACGCGCGCGCCCACGTGGGGCCGGGGTCGTTCCCCATCGGCGACGTCATGATCGCGGTCAGCGACCGCACCCGCTCGGGGCGGTGCACGGCCAGCCACTGCCCGATCGCGCCGCCGAGCGAGGCGCCGGCCAGGTGCGCCGCCTCGACGCCGTGCGCGTCGAGCACCGCGAGCGCGTCGAGGGCGAGGTCGTCGAGCGTGTAGGGATGCGTGGCGAAGTCGCGGCACTCGGACAGCCCGGTGTCCCGGTGGTCGTAGCGGATCACCCGCCGCCCGCCCGCGACCAGCCGGTCCACCAGCGGCTCCGGCCAGCCGATGGACTGCGTGGCCGTGCCCATGATGAGAAGTGTCGGAGCGCCGTCGCCGCGCGACTCGCTCCACAGTCGAATCCCGGTCTGCATGGCCGCAGACGTTAGCCCGTCGCTGAGCTGCCGAAACACGCCACCACCGGCGGGTACGCATCGATGGCATGGGATAATGGAGTCCCGATTGACAACCGGTTGCCGCGCCCTTAGATTACCAATCGGTTATGAATGAGACGGAGCTCGACACCACGTTCGCGGCGCTGGCCGATCCCACGCGCCGCGCGATACTCACCCGGCTGGCCGCCGGCGAGGCCACGGTCACGGAGCTGGCCGCGCCGTTCGTGATGACCCAGCCGGCGATCTCCAAGCATCTGCGGGTGCTGGAGCGCGCCGGACTGGTCTCGCGCGACCCGGGCACCCGTCGCGCCCCCTGCCGGCTGGAGGCGCGTCCGCTGAAGATGGCGGTCGACTGGCTGGAGAACTACCGCGATTACTGGGAGGAGTCCTACCAGCGCCTCGACGCGCTGCTGAGGGAACTGACGGACGAGCCGTGACCGGCGTGGAGGTGGTCGCGCGCGGCGACCGGGAGCTCGTGACGACGCGCGCGTTCGCGGCCCCGCCCGCGCGGGTCTTCGACGCGTGGACCCGGCCGGAGCTGCTCGTCCGGTGGTACGGCGCACGCGGCTGGCGGCTCGTCGAGTGCGACGTGGACCTGCGCGCCGGCGGCGCGTGGCGGTTCGTCTCCGAGGGCCCGCGCGGCGCGCGGATGACGCAGCGCGGCGTCTACACCGGGGTCGAGCGGCCGCACCGGCTGAGCTGCACGGAGCGGTTCGACGACCAGTCGTACCCCGGCGAGACCTTGATCTTCCATGTGTTCCGCGCCGACGGCGCCGGAACGCTGCTCACCACCACGCTGCGGTACGCGACGCCGGCGGGCCGGGACCGGGTCCTGGCCTATCCGATGGCGCGCGGCCTCGGCGAGGGCTACGCCAGACTCGACACCCTGTTGGGAGAACACCCGTGAACTGGACGCTCGAAGTCGTCATCGTCCCCGTGTCCGACCTGGACCGGGCCAAGGAGTTCTACGCGGACCGGCTCGGCTTCCACGTCGACCACGACACCGACCTCGGGACCGGCCGCCTGATCCAGCTCACGCCGCCCGGCTCCGGCTGCTCCATCGTGATCGGTCACGGTCCGGTGCCGGAGATGCCGCCCGGCTCGCTCAAGGGCCTGCAGCTCGTCGTCCCGGACATCCGCAAGGCCCACGCGGAGCTGGTCGCACGCGGCGTGGAGTGCACCGGCGTGCAGACGGTCGGCGAGAATCCGCGCCCGGTGCCCGACCCCCTGGACAACGTCGGCTTCGTCTTCTTCAGCGATCCGGACGGCAACTCCTGGGCCGTCCAGCAGATCTCCTCCCGCGGCTGACCGGTTAGTCGATCAGCTCGTCGTAGTCGACGAGCGTGAGCGGGCCGTCGGAGAGGGACAGGTCCGCGCGTGGCACGCTGATCGGCTCGCCGCCGCTGGTGAAGGTGACCGTGCCGATCTCCGGGCGGCTGGTGAGCGTGCAGACCACCTGGCCGAAGGCGAGCACCTCGTCGCTGCGGTTGTACGCGGTCCAGTCGCCGATCTCGACGGTGGCGGCCGCGCCGTCCAGCGTCAGCCGCGGCGTGATCGCCGAGCCGGTGAGCGCACTGGTGTAGCCGTCCGCCTGCTCCTTCGCGTTCGGCCCGGCGAACAGGTCGGCGAGCTGCTCCGCGGCGTTGCGGCCGGTCGGCAGCCGGCGCTGGATGCGGGCGATCCGGCTGTCCTTGATCAGGCAGAGGCGCTCCACCGCGGAGCCGACGCCGGGCGCGGTGGGCGTGCCGGACCGGTACGGCCGCGGGTCGTCCGGCTCGCGCGGGGCGTCGTCGAGCGGGATGCCGCAGCCGGCCAGCAGCAGCGGCAGCACCAGCGCCAGGCGTCTCACAGGCACTCCGGCAGGTCGATCCGGAAGCGAGCACCGCCGCCGGGTCGGTCCAGCACCTCCGCGGTGCCGTGGTGGGCGGCCGCGTGCTGGGCGACCAGCGCGAGGCCGAGCCCGGTGCCGCCACCGTCCGCGCGCGACGAGCTCTGCGCCCGGCCGCGGACGAACCGGTCCCAGATCAGCGGCTTGTCCTCCGGGCTGACGCCGGGGCCCTCGTCGTCCACCTCGATCCGGCAGCGCTCCGGCCCGGCCGTGAGCCGCACCTCGGTGGCGCCGCCGCCGTACCCGGCCGCGTTGTCCAGCAGGTTGTCCAGCAGCTGCCGGATGCGCCGCCGGTCCACCGACCAGATCACCGGGCCCGCCACCACCGTCACGATGCCCGGGTCGAAGCCGTGGTCGCGGCAGGCCTGCCGGGCCAGCTCCGCCACGTCCACCTCGCGGCGGTCCGCGGGCCGGTCCGTGCGGGCCAGCTCCAGCAGGTCGTCGACCAGCCGCTGGAACCGGTCCACCTCCGCGACCACCAGGCCGGCCGCCAGCGCGGTACGGTCGTCGAGCGAGTCGCGCCGCCGGTCCAGCACGCTCGCGGCCGCGGCCAGCGTCTGCAGCGGGGAGCGCAGCTCGTGGCTGACGTCCGCGGCGAACCGGCGGTCCCGCTCCATCCGCGCGGAGAGCTGGTCGACCATCAGGTTGAACGAGGTGGTCAGCCGCGCCAGGTCCGGCTCCGCGGCCGGGTCCAGCCGGGCGAAGTGCCGGCCGGCCGTGATCTCCTGCGCCGCGTTCGCCACCCGGGTGAGCGGGCGCAGCACGTACCGGGTGGCGTTCCAGCCGATCAGCGCGCCGGTGCCGGCCGTGCCGAGCGCGACCACGGTCAGGATCAGCGCCAGCAGCCGCAGCGTGCGGTCCAGCTCGTCCATGGCGTCGATCTCGTAGAAGACCGCGCCGCCGCGCAGCGGCACGGCCACGACCAGCGCGGGGCCGCCGCCGGCGCGCACCCGCTGCACGCCGACCCGGCCCGTGGCCGCGTGCCGCTGGAGCTCGGCGGGGATCGCGGCGGTCAGGCCGAGGTCGGCGCTGCGGGCGTGCCACTGGCCGTCGAGCTGGAGGACGGCGCGGCGGCTGTCACCGGTGTCGAGCGAGCGCAGGACCGTACCGATGTCGGGGGTGGGGGTGTTGTTCACGCCCGCCTCCACGATCGCCGCGTCGTAGTAGGCCGCGCGGACCGCCGTGTTCTCCCGCTCGGTGATCAGCGATCGGCGCACCAACTGGTACGAGACGAACGCCATCACCAGCGACAGCACGAGCGCGCCGGCCGCGAACCCGGTCGTGACCCGCGCCCGCAGCCCGGCCCGGTCGAGAAACCTCATCCCGGCTCCGCCGGCACGTCGGGCTTTCCCGGCCGGACGGACCCCGCCGGCGACCCGGCCGCGGGCTCGCTCATGACACGAGGAGTTTGTATCCGAGCCCGCGCACGGTGACCAGGTGACGCGGCGCGCCGGAGTCCTTCTCGATCTTGGCGCGCAGCCGGCCGATGTGCACGTCGACCAGCCGCTCGTCACCGCCGTCGTAGCCCCACACCCGCTGCAGCAGCTGCTGCCGGGACAGCACCCGGCCGGCGTGCTCGGACAGCTCGCAGAGCAGCTGGAACTCGGTGCGGGTGACCGGCACGGTGGCGCCGCCGACGCGCACCTCCCCGGCCTCCGGCACGATTTGAAGATCACCGAACGTCAGCACCGGTACGGGATCGAGCGCGACCGGCCGGGCCCGCCGCCGCAGCGCGCGCAGCCGCGCGGACAGCTCCTTGATCGCGACCGGCTTGACCACGTAGTCGTCCGCGCCCGCCTCCAGCGCCGCCACGATGTCGTGCGTGTCGTCGCGCGCGCTGACCACCACGATCGGCACGTCGTCCACTCGCCGCAGCTGCCGAATGCACTCGAAGCCGTCGATGCCCGGCAGCATCAGGTCGACCAGCACGGTGTCGGCCGCCCGCGTGCGCTGCGCGGCCAGCCCCTCCTCCGCGGTCGCGGCGCCCCTGGCGTCGTACCCCTCGTCCTCCAGCGCCATCACCAGCGACAGGCGGATGCGGTCGTCGTCCTCGATCACCAGTACGCCCGACATGCCCCCCATCATGCCCGGACCTCCGCGTGCCCACCGCGGTGGCACCCGCCGGCCCCACGGCTCCCGTCTGGGGGGATGAGTCGAGCCGCGGGACCGACGGCATGATCATCTTTCGGGTGGTTCATGGCAACGGCTTCCCGGACAGGTGACGGTTTCATGACGAGCGCCGCCGTCAGGACGAGCGCTGGGCCGGCGCCTGGCGCGGCGCCGGCGGGTGCGCGGCCAGCCAGGTCAACGCGGACGGCAGGTCGTCGAAGACGGGCAGCGCGTCGTCCAGGCGCATGGTGTGCAGCACGGTCAGCACGAACCGGCTGGGCGCGGCCAGGCAGAGGTGACCGCCGCGCTTGCGGGCGCGGACGTGCCCGCGGACCAGCACGCCGAGCCCGATCGGGTCGACCAGTTGCACCGCGGACATGTCGAGCGCGATGTTGCGGTGCAGCGCCGCCGCGCGGCCGAGCGCGGCCTGCATGGTGGAGACCAGCAGCCGGTCGATGTCGCCGCGCACCTCGACGATCGCGGCGTGCGGATCGTGGCGCAGCTCGACGCTGCGCGGGATGTGCTTGCGCACCGGCCAGGCCGCGGCGGCCGCCGACCGCGACTCCCGCAGCTGGCCGACCACGCATCCCGGGCAGGTGTGCTGCCCGGTGGCGAACGGCGAGCCGGCCCACCCCTGGTCGGTGAGCAGCGGCCAGACCACCTCGAGGTCGCGCAGGTGATCGGCGCGGCAGCTGAGCACGTTCCCGCAGCGGTCGCAGATGAGGTCGATCATGTTGGCCACCTGCCCGGGCACCGCGGTCATGGCAAACCACCCATCGTCAGCTCGCGTCGATCTCCAGCACCTTGGTCGCGTGGGAGATCTCCAACAGGCGCAGCACCCGCGCCGTGGGCCGGCGCAGTGCCAGCCGTCCTTCGCTGCGCCAGAGTCGCCGATGCGTACTGAGCAGCAGTTCTATCCCCGAGGCGTCGATCGTCGGGCACTCGGCCAGATCGAGCACGAGCCGGGCGGGACGCCGGGCCAGGGCCTGCTCGATCAGTAGCCGGACCGCCGGGAGCCGTTGGCGCACCAACTCGTGGGCGATCGTCAGCTCGATCAGGGCGGCCTGCCCCAGCTGCATGTCCGGCCTCCCGGTCGCCACGACTCCACTTCCGTCAGGCTGCCCGGAGCTTTTGACGGACCACCGGCTGCGATGTGTCAGTTCCGTGACGATCCTTCCTCGGCGCTCAGATCACGATCGTCCCACGTCCGGCGTGGGCGCGGGCGGTTTGCCACCGCCGGCCAACGCTCCGCGTGCGCCGATATGATGCGCGTGCAACTAATCTGTGGCAGGATCGTCGCCATGTCTAGTGTTCCCCAAAGTCACGCCGATCTGCTGGATCGCCCGGTCTTCGCGCACCTGGCCACCATCCGGCCGGACGGGTCGCCGCAGTCGAGCGTCATGTGGTTCGCCTGGGACGGCGAGGTCATCCGGATGACCCACACCAAGACGCGGCAGAAGTTCCGCAACCTGGAGCGGGAGCCACGGGTCGCGCTGTCGATCCTGGACCCGCAGGACGAGTACCGGTTCCTCGAGGTGCGCGGCGTGGTGGAGAAGATCGAGGACGACGACGCGGAGGCGTCGTTCTACGCATCGCTCCAGCAGCGGTACGGCAACGTCTACCCGATCCCGGACGCCGACGTGCGCGTGATCATGACGATCCGGCCGACCGGCTTCGTCGGCGTCGAGAACGGCACGGTCACGGTCCGCACCTGACCGACCCGGGGCGCCGGCGACCGGCGCCCCGGGAGCTCAGGCCGCGACCTCCGGACTCCACCGCGGACCGGCGACGACCGGCGACTCGCCGTCCACCCGGACGGCGAGCGCCACCGCGATCGGCAGGATCAGCGCGGCCACGCCGGGGACGGACGAGAGGCCGTCGTGCGAGTAGCCGCCCCCCTCGATCGCGAACAGTGCGGTCGGCACGAAGCTGAACAGCAGCGTCCCGATAACGAGGATCACCACGGCGGCGGGCAGCGCGGCCACCGTGAACGCGGCCCACAGCGCGGCGGTCCGGCCGCGGGCGCGCGACCGGTGCCGGCGCATCAGCGCCATCGTCACGACCGCCAGCGGCAGCCCCAGCGCGGCACCGGCCGCGCCACTGCCGGTGGCGTGCTCCTCGGTGCCGGCCGGGATCGCGGCCGCCACCACGGTCACCACGACCGGCAGCCCGATCAGCGCGATCGCGGCCGGCACCGGTACCCGGCGGCGGGCGTACACCACGGCCGGGACCGCGGCGAGCAGCACCCCGGCGACCGCCAGTCCGACCGTGGTCACCTTCAGGCCGAGCGGCAGGTACGGATGGTTGATGCCGGACGCGCCCTGCAACAGCACCATCGGCATCGCCACGGCCGCGGTGAACACGCCCACGACGACGTACCGGCGGGCCGGCCAGTTCCGGGCGCGGCCCGCGACCGCCCAGCCCGCGACGATCGCGACGGCACCCAGCAGCAGCGCGATCCGCAACCCGGCCACGCCGGTCAATTGCATCCGGTACAGCGCGGCGTTCGCCGCCAGCAGCCCGCCGCCGGCCACCAGTGCGGCCGCGGCCGGGTACCGCCGGTCCGCGGTGGCGATCAGCAGGCCGAGCGCGGTCAGCAGGATCGACGTGATCCGCAGCTCGGACGTCCACATCATCAGCTCACCGTCGATGACGATCGGCGCGGCGGCCGCCACCTCGGCCATCCCGGGCGTGAGGATCGCCAGCGTGTACGCCCAGGCGACCACGCCCACGGCGGCGCACCCGGCGCCGATCGCGATCACGGGCGTGCCGTGCGCGGCGTCCACCTCCTCGGCCGGGGCGGCCCGTGCCGTGCGCGGCACGGCCGGCGCGAGCCCGTAGGCGAGCGCGAGCGCGGTGAACCCGGCCATGAGCAGCGCCCACGGCCCCAGGTAGGAGAACGGCCGGCTGGTCAGGTCGATGATCACGGTGAACTCCGCCGGCGGCGTGCCGATCAGCAGCGACGCCGCGCTCGACCGCCATCCCGCCTCCGTGGTGAGCGCCACCGGCACCGTCCCGGTCACGCCGGCCAGCAGGCCCGCCAGCGGTGCGCCGAGCACGACCAGCAGCGCCCGGATCACGCCGCGGGTGCGGACCGCGGCCAGCAGCAGCGCGCCGGCGGCGGCCGCCCAGACCAGCACGCCGAGCACCACGCCCGCCATGAAGACCGGGTCGGTGTCGTAGAAGAACGGCAGCGCCGGTACGGGCGCGAGCACGAACGGCGCGGCGAACCGGGCGGCGCCGCGCATCGGCCACCGGCGGCCGACCCAGCGCCCGGCCGCCACGCACCACAGCAGCGTGAGCACGGCCTGCGCGATCGCGATCGGCCACTCCCAGTCGAGACGGTACTCCGGGCCGGTCAGCCGCAGCGTCAGCATCACCAGCATGTCGGCGAGCTGGTCGACGCCGAGCGTGGCCAGCGCGGTCACCAGCAGCGCGAACACCGGCGTGAGCGGCAGGAACGACTCGCCCCAGCCGCGCTCCGGACGCGAGGCGAACAGGCTCACCGCGTAGCGCAGCCGCGCCATCGCGGTGCCCGGCTCGGCCTCCAGCGCGGCCAGCTCCGCCAGCCACTCGCGCTCCATCTCCGCGCGCACGTCCTCCGGCCAGCGCGCCGCCGCCCGCCGCAGACACCACCTGGTGAGGGACTTCATGCCGGACCTCCCTGCCCGCCGCGGTACCGCCGTGGTCGGCGCTGAGCCGATGATTCGCTGGCAGGTCCGCTCATGCCGTCTGCGCCTTGGTCTGGCCGCCGAGGGCGCGGCTGAGCTGGGCCTGGAGCGCGGCGAGCTCGGTGCGTGCCTGGATCAGGCCGTCCGGGGTGAGGCGGTAGTAGCGGCGCGCGGGGCGGCCGGCCACGGCCGGGTCGATCTCCTCCCAGTGGGTCTGGACCCAGCCGGCCTTCTGCAGGCGCAGCAGGATGGGGTAGAGCGTGCCGCTCGGGTGGCCGCTGGCCCGCATCAGGTCCAACCCGTACCGGTCGGCCTCCGGGTCTTCGAGGAACGCGGCCAGCACCGTCGACACGGCCGTGGTGACACGCACAGGTGTGGGCATGGCGTCACGCTAGCCGACCCTCGCTAGTTTCTCTACATAGGGGTCGACCCGGCCGCCTGCCGCAGGTCGATCTCGTCGATCAGCTCCCGGGCCACCTCCTCGGACAGCGTCCCGTCGCGCATGGCGATCCGTACCGCCATGCGCTGGTCATCGAAGTCGCGACCCGCCAGGAGCGCGCGGCCGGCGGCGCGCGCCGCCTCCCGCGCGGCCCGCTCCCCCGCCAGGTCGAAGGTGAGCGCGCGGGCCAGCGCGCCCACCGTGGTGCCCTGGATGACCAGCGTGCCCAGCGTGACGATCAGCGCGATCGCCTGGATCGCGTCCCGGCCCGGGAACGGCGCGCCGGACGCGGTGGTCTCCGGGATCGCGGCCGCGGCGGCGAGCGTCAGGATGCCGCGCATGCCGGTCCAGCCGACCAGCAGCGTCTCGCGCTGGGTGGGCGGGTCCAGCGGGCGCGCCCGGCGGCCGGAGTAGCGGCGCTCGAACGCGGCCCGGTACGCCGGGTCCCGCTCCAGCCGCCGGGACGTCATCCGGGCCCGCAGCATCCAGCGGCCGAACAGCCCGTACACGCCGGCCAGCCGGAGCACGATCGCGGCCACCAGCAGCACGCCGCCGGCCAGCAGCGTCCGGCTCAGGCCCGGCTCCTCGGACTCGGCCAGATCCTCCAGCACGAAACGCAGTTGCAGTCCGATGTAGGCGAAGACGAACGTCTCCAGCAGGAAGTCCAGCACCGGCCAGACCTCGTTCTCCCGCACCCGGGCCCGGTACGCGCCCGGGTACTCGTGGTTCGGGTCGAGCGAGAGGTTCACGCTGACCAGGAACGACGCGGCGACGACCGCGAGGATGCCGGACACGTGCGCCGCCTCCGCCGCCAGGAACGCGGTGAACGGCAGCAGCAGCACCAGCGCGGTCTCCAGCGTGGCGTGGCGCAGCCAGCGGCGGATCAGCAGCGTCGCGGCCGACAGCAGCGCGCCGATCGCGACGCCGAGGAACGCGGACCGCGCGAACTCCTGCACACCGCCGGCGAACGTCGCATGCTCGCCGTTCACGGCCGCGACCGCGATGCTGAACAGCGTGAGCGCGGTCGCGTCGTTGACCAGGCTCTCGCCGGTGAGGACGGAGGTGGCGCGCTCCGGCAGGCCGATCTCCTCGCCGTGCGAGACCGTGGTGATCGTGTCCGGCGGCGCCAGGACCGCGCCGAGCACGAACGCGGCGGCGCCGATCGACGGCAGCAGCCACCCGGCGATCAGCCCGAGCGCGCCCGCGGTGAGCACCACCAGGATCACGCCGAGCGAGACGATCGGCCGCAGGTGGCGGCGGAAGCCGGAGAACGAGGCGCCGCGCGCCGCGGAGTAGAGCAGCGGTGGCACCACGATCGCGAGGATGACCTCGCTCTCCAGTTCCAGTCGCGGCATGCCGGGGACGAACGAGGCCGCCGCCGCGAGGATCACGATGAACATGCCGGGTTCGAGACCCTTGCGCCGGGCGACCGCGGCGATCGCGATCCCCGCGCCGGCGATGAGCAGGAGTTGTACGCCGTTCACGGCGCTCAGGCTAGACGCGTCCCCTCGTCGGTGAGCGTGATCGGCGCGCCGGACGCGGCCGACCTGTTCGCCGCGACGCCGGTGAGCACGCTGCGGATGCCGTCGCGGTACCCGGCCTGACGTGCCAGCGGATCGCCGGACGGCCCGCGGAACACGTCGTCGAGCAGCAGCCGATCGCCGCCGCCGTGACCGCCCTCACCGCGGATGATCGGCACCTCCTCGCGCTTGCCCCACTGCTCCTGCACGGTCAGCCGCTCCCAGGACGAGTCGGCCGCGTGCAGGCCGGCGCTCGGGTCGATGGCCGCGTTGACCGGCGTCCAGGCGCGCTCGCCGACCTCCAGCTCGATCCGGCCGCGGGTGCCGGTGAACGCGACCCGGTAGCCCTCGAACGGGCTGTACGCGGTGAGCGAGTAGGTGACCAGCGCGCGGCCGGCGTACCGGATGAGCACGGACATGGTGTCGTCGATGCTCACGCCGGGCGCGAACACGTCCTGGTCGCGCAGGTAGCCGTCCTCGTGCTCCGCGTCCAGGTAGAGCGCCTTGAGCCGCGGGTCGGCGGCGGCGTCCAGCAGGAACGGGTCGGTGCCGAGCCCGGGCGCGCCCTTGGCCCGCGCCGGCCGGCCCGCCGCGGCGCCCGCGCCCGCGGCGCCGTAGAACCGCAGCGCGGTCTGCGCGAAGACCAGCTCCGGGTGGCTGGCGATCCACCAGTTGATCAGGTCGAAGTGGTGGGTGGACTTGTGCACGAGCAGGCCGCCGGAGCGGGACCGGTCGCGGTGCCAGCGGCGGAAGTAGTCGGCGCCGTGCGCGGTGTCCAGCGCCCACTCGAAGTGCACGGCGGTGACGTCGCCGATCCGGCCGGAGGCGATCAGCTCGCGCACCGCGGAGTTGCGCGGCGAGTAGCGGTAGTTGAACGTGACGACCAGGTTGCCGCGGGACCGCTCGGCCGCGGCCGCGATGCGCGCGCAGCCCTCCTCGTCCACGGTCAGCGGCTTCTCGCAGACCACGTCCAGCCCGGCGTCGAGCGCGGCGACCACGTAGTCCGCGTGGGTGGCGTCCACGCTGGTCACGATCAGCGCGTCGGCGCCGCTGAGCATCTCGCCGAGACCCTCGGGACCATACGTGGGTACGGGCGAGGGCAGCCGCGAGTTGTGGTAGTCCATCCGGGTGCGGTTGGTGTCCAGGAACGCGGCGATGGTGCCGGTGTCGCTCCAGTCGCCGAGCAGCGCGTCCACGTACATCTGGGCGCGATGCCCCAGTCCGGCGATGGCGTAGCGGCGGGTCATCGAGCGCCTCCGGGGTTCTCGGGATTGCGGACGTCGTGGGTGCGGAGCCGGCCGCACATGCCCCAGCCGGCGGTCTCGCTCGGCGGCGCGGCCAGCACGCCGCCCTCGCGCAGGTGGGTGGCGTCCCCGGCCTCGAGGGCGGCCAGCATGCCGGCGGTCCGGCCGGCCTGGGCCGCGACCGTGCTCTCCCAGATCTCCCGCCACCGCGGGACCCGGTCGCGCACCAGCCGCGCGGCGGCGGCGTAGAAGGCGTGCAGCGGCGCCGGATCGCCGCTCAGCGTGGCCGTCCGGAGGGCCAGGAAACCCTCGACCGCGAGATCCCGGCGGTACGCGACCGCGGCGTCGGTCTCGGCGGTCAGCACCGCGGCGGCGCGGTAGGACTCGGGCGTGGCCAGCACGTCCGGCGGGAACGTCATCACCGCGTCGCCCGCCTCGGGCAGGCCCGCGTTCGACATGACGACCAGCACCTCGAGGTCGCCGTGGTTGATCGCGCGGTGGATGACGCCGGGCGTGAACCAGACCAGCGAGCCGGCCCGCAGCGGCGTCTCGCGGAAGCCGGAGGCGTCCAGCGTCTGCAGCGCGCCGGTGCCGCCGGTCACCACGTACGCCTCGGTGGAGACGGTGTGCAGGTGCGGTGTGCCGCCGGCGAAACCGTCCACGCACAGTCCGGTGTAGACGGCGAGTCGGCTGACCGAGGTGCCGCCGGGGAACGTCATGGCGTCCCCAGCAGGGTGCGACCCCGGTCGGCGAGCTTGTGCGTACCCTCGTCGCCGTGGTCGCCGGACGCGATGACCACCGCGTAGCGGAACGTGAGCGTGCCGCCGGCCTCGAACGGCAATTCCTCGCTGAAGAACGGCGCCGGGCAGAGGCAGGCGAACTGCTCGCTGCGGGTGAACCACTGCGGCGGGTGCCGCGGGTTGCGGGTGTCGTCGACCATCACGATCGTGGACGCGCGGCCGGTCTCGTCGTGCTTGCCGCGGTAGGCGAACCATTCCGCGCGCGTGCCGCGCAGGTCGTCCGCGCCGATGCCGTCCGGGGATTGCGCGATGCCGTTGGTGAAGCTGCGTGGCCCGCGCCAGAACAGGCCGCCGTAGCCCGCGTTCTCCCGGCCCTTGGTGGTCGGCGATCCGATGTGGAGCGTGGCACCGGAGACGTTGGTCATCCGGGTCTCGAAGCGCAGCGCCCAGCTCGACCCGTCGATCAGCGAGAAGGTGAGGGCGCGCGTCTCGTCCACCACGGGGTCGCCCTGCTGGGAGCGCCAGTCGAGTTCGTGGGTGAGCGCGGCCGTGTCGCCGTCCGCGGTCAGCGAGGTCATCCGGCGGTGCAGCGCGCTGCCGTTGTTCTCCCGCTGCACGTAGAACTGGCCGTGCACATAGGTCGGCCCGCCCCAGAAGTTGTGCTCCCCCAGGTGCGGCAGCGACCAGGCGATTCCCTTGTGCCACACGTGGTCGTGCGGGCGGAACAGCGTGACCAGGTCGCCGGCGAGCGTGCGCAGCGGGTGCAGGTACGGCTTCGGCGACTCCAGTCGCACGGTGTCCGGCCGGTAGACGTAGGTGGCGATCGGCAGGTCGCCGGCGCTGACCGTGACCTCCCGGTCGAGCTTGTGATCGACCTCGAGCGTCATGCCGCACGGACTCCTTCCCAGGGGGCGTCGACGCCGTTCATCCGGCGGAAGAACGGATCGTCCGGGCCGATGTCGCCGCTGCGCACCGGCGCGCCGGTGAACGCGGACCGGTAGAGCGCGGCGACGAACTCCATGGTCCGGCGCGTGTCGGCGAGCGTGACCGGCGGTGCGGTGCCCGCGTCGAGCGCGTCCAGCACGGCGGTCAGTTGCCCGGCATGGCCGGACTCGGTCGCGCTCCAGTCCGCGTACCAGCGGCCCTTGACGTCGCCGCAGCCGGGCGCGGGGGTGATGGACCAGTGGTCGTCGGTGTAGCCGTACAGGTGCGACAGCTCGACCGTGGCACGCTCGAAGTCGAAGCGCAGCGCGGACACCTGGCGGGGCGAGACCACGGAGTTGACCACGGAGGCGAGCGTGCCGTCCGCGAAGGTCACCAGCGCCATCGACACGTCCTCGGTGTGCACCTGGTGGCGGGCCTGCCGGCCGGCGACCGCGGTGACCTGCTGCCACGGGCCGAGGACGGACAGCAGCAGGTCGAACTGGTGGATGCCGTGCCCCATGGTCGGGCCGCCGCCCTCGGTCTCCCACCGGCCGCGCCACGGCGCGGCGAAGTAGGCGTCGTCGCGGAACCACAGCGTGTCGCAGGTGGCCAGCAGCGACCGGCCGAGGTGCCCGGCCACGGCCAGCCCGCGCAGCCGGACCGCACCGGCGCCGAAGCGGTGCTGGAAGACGGTGGCCACGTGCCTTCCGGTCTCCTCGGAGACGCGCGCGATGTCGTCCAGTTCGGACAGTGAGAGGGTGGGCGGCTTCTCCACGAGCACGTTCGCGCCGGCGCGCAGGCACTCGATCGCCAGCGGCGCGTGGGTGGACGGCGGCGTGCACAGGTGTACGAGGTCGACGTCGTGGCTCGCCAGCAGCTCGGTGAGGCTCGGGGCGACGGTGGGCGCCTGCCACGCGGCCGCGAACGCGCCGGCCCGGTCCGCGTCGAGGTCGACGACCGCGGTGAGCGTCGCCCGGTTCGGGTGCGCGCGCAGCGCCTGGGCGTGGGCGGCGGCGATCGCGCCGGTGCCGACGATGGCCGCGCGGTAGGGGGTCTGGGTCATTCCACGCTCCTCGTGAGACGGGCCGGCGCCGCGCGGCGCCGGCCCGCTGTGCGGTGACTCAGGCGGCGTCGATCTCTGTCTGCAGCTCCTTGATGAACGACTCCGCGGCCGCCTGCGGCGTCTTGCGCTCGAACAGCACCTCCTCGGTGTGCCGCTTGAGGATCTGCTCGATGCCGCTGGCGCCGTTCGGCGTGACGCGCGGCGCCGGGCCGACCTTCACCGTGTCCAGGTAGTCGGCCGCGGCCTTGTCGGTGGCGGTCAGCTTCGGCGCGAGCGCGGCCCGGATCGTCCTGTTGCCGGGCACGCCGCGGTCGGTGAGCAGCACGTCCGCCGCCTCCTGCGTGTTGAGCAGGAAGTCGACGAAGAGCGCGGCCTCGGCCGGGTGCTCCGACCGGGCGGAGATCGACCAGTACATGGACGGCTTGTAGTAGGCGCCCGGCGTACCGACCTGGCTCTCCCCCGGGATGTTGACCAGCCGCAGATTCTGGCCGCTGGCCGCGCCGATCGAGGTCAGCTGCGTGTTCCACGACGTGCCGATCGCGGTGGCGTTGGTGGCCATGCCGGACTGGTCCAGCGCGGCACCGGCCCGCTCGATGGTGACCGACGGCGACGGCCCGATGCCGGACTTCGCCAGGTCCAGCAGGTACTGCCAGTAGCCGGCGAGCAGCTGTGCCGGCACCGCCACCTTGCCGTCCTCGGAGTAGAGCGACGCGCCTTGCTGACGAATCCACACGTTGACCGAGCCGGTGTCGAAGCCCCACAGCTGCACGCCGTTGACCTTGCCGCCGCTGGCCTTCGAGACCTGGTCGCCGACCGTGCGCAGATCCTCCCAGGACCAGGCCGCGGTGTCCGGCAGCGTCACGTTGAACTGCTTGAGCAGATCGTCGTTGACGATGAAGGAGTACGCGGTGAGGCCGGTCGGGATCGCGTACAGCTTGCCGTCGACCTTGCCGGTGTCCAGCGCGGTGGCCTCGATGTCCGCGGTCTTCAGGTGCTTCTCCGCGGTGCCCAGGTCGAGCAGCGCGCCGCGCTCCGCGTACGACGCGAGGTAGAGCTCGTCCATCTGGATGATGTCCGGTGCGTCGTTGGCCGCGACCGTGGTGGCGAGGCTGTCCCAGTAGCCGTTCCAGTCCTTGAACTCACCCTTGATCGTGATGTTCGTGTGCTTGGCCTGGAACAGGTCGATGGCCTGCTGGGTGCGCTTGTGCCGCGCGTCCGAGCCCCACCAGGTGAACCGCAGCGTGACCGGCTCGGTGGAGATGTCGCCGGACGCGTCGCCGCCCCCGCCGCCGCAGGCCGCGAGCGCGCTCGCGGCGCCGACGCCCGCGGCGAGCGACAGGACGTTACGCCGGGATATGCCGTTATTCATCGAATGTGCCCTTTCGATGGTTACTTGATACCGGTGGTGGCGATGCCCTTGATCAGGTACCGCTGGCCGATCAGGAAGGCGAGGAAGATCGGCAGGAGGGAGACCACGCTCATGGCGAACATCGAGCCCCACGACGTGGCGACCGTGGCGTCCACGAACGAGCGCAGCGCGACCGGCACCGTGTACATCTCCGGGTCGGTCAGGTAGATCAGCTGCGAGAAGAAGTCGTTCCACGTCCAGATGAACGTGAAGATGGTGGTGGTGGCCAGCGCCGGCAGCATCAGCGGCAGGATCACCTGGAGGAAGATGCGCGGATGGCCGGCGCCGTCGATGCGGGCCGCCTCGTCCAGCTCGCGCGGCAGGCCGCGGATGAACTGGACCATCAGGAACACGAAGAACGCGTCCGTGGCCAGCAGCTTCGGCACGATCAGCGGCAGGAACGTGTTCACCCAGCCGAGGTTCGAGAACATGATGTACTGCGGCACGATCAGCACGTGGATCGGCAGCATGATCGTCATCAGCATGATCGCGAACCACAGCGTCTTGCCGGTGAACTCCAGCCGGGCGAACGCGTACGCCGCCATCGAGCAGGAGACCAGGTTGCCGATGATGCAGCCGAGCACCACGATCGCGGAGTTCAGCATGTAGTGCCCGAACGGCTCGGCGAGCGCGTTCCACCCGTCGCCGTAGTTGGAGACCTGCAGGCTGTCCAGCACGATGCCGGGCGACCGGAAGATCTCGTTGTTCGGCCGCAGCGAGCTGACCACCATCCAGATCACCGGGTACAGCATCACCAGCGCGAACACGATCAGCGCGGCGTGCTTGAGGGTGGACCTCACCCACCCCGGCAGCACGAACCGCGGCGGCGGCGGGTCGTCGGTGGTGTCCACCGGGACGGTGCGTTCCCTGAGATCAGTCATCGTAGAAGACCCATCGCTTGGCGGCCCAGAAGTTGATCGCGGTGAACCCGGCGATGATGATCAGGAGCAGCCAGGCGAGGGCGGAGGCGTACCCCATGTCGAAGCGGCTGAAGCCGCGCTCGTAGAGGTAGAGCGTGTAGAACAGCGTGGAGTCCGACGGGCCACCGGTGCCGCCCGAGACGACGAACGCCTGGGTGAACGACTGGAACGCGTGGATGATCTGCAGCACCAGGTTGAAGAAGATGATCGGCGACAGCAGCGGCACGGTGATCTTCCGGAACTGCGTCCACTTGCCGGCCCCGTCCACGGACGCGGCCTCGTAGTACATCGTGGGGATCTGCCGCAGGCCGGCCAGGAAGATGACCATGGGCGCGCCGAACGTCCAGACGTTCAGCACGATCAGCGTGGACAGCGCGGTGTCCGGGCTGGAGATCCAGCCCTTGCCCGTGACGCCAACCAGCGCGAGCAGCTGGTTGAGCAGCCCTTCGGCGCCGAAGATCTGCCGCCACAGCACCGCGATCGCCACGCTGGAGCCGAGCAGGCTCGGCAGGTAGAAGGCCGAGCGGTAGAACGGCAGGCCGCGCAGTCCCCGGTCGAGCAGGATGGCCAGGCCGAGCGCCGCGAGCAGCTGCAGCGGCACGGAGACGAAGACGTAGATGAAGGTGACGCCGAGCGACCGGTGCAGGCGCTCGTCGCCGACCATGCGGCTGATGTTCTCGACGCCGTTGAACTCCGGCGGCTGGATCAGGTTGTAGTCGGTGAAGCTGAGCCCGAGCGAGGCCACGATCGGACCGGCGGTGATGAGCAGAAGTCCCGCGAACCAGGGCAGCAGGAACAGGAAGGCGGCCCTGTTGTCCCGCTTCCGCGGCGGGCCGCCCTTGGAGGTGCCGAGCCGTTGGAGCTCGCCGAGAGCACTCACACGACCCTCCCTTCACACATGCGGAGTCACAGACACGGCACGAATCCCCCTAAACCGGGGTGCCTCCGGCCGAATCACATCGAAGGGGGAAAGCGCTTTCCGCAGTCTGCATCGATGGTGTGACGCACGTCAAGTGTTTCGGGGCGATGACAATGGATCGTTTCAGCGATCCGTGACCGCGTCCGGCATCGGGGCTATCGATACGGTTCTTTAAACCATTCAATGGGCGGGTCACGGCCCTTCACCGAGGTGACGCCGACCGTCGAATCCGCACCTTTCCGGCGAACGGCCGGGTTCGGCGGGCCCGGCGCGCGGCGCGATCAACGACGTGCACCCGGCTGGCGGGCACAGTATCCGAGCCGGTCGGCCGGTGACGTGCGTGCCGCCGGCCGGTCGGCCGGCGGCACGCACGCCTGCCAGCGGCGCCAGCCCACCAGCGGCCTCAAGCGGGGCCATCGGCCGCCGGCGCGCGAGCCGGGCCGTCGGCCGGTGAGATGCGAGCCCGGCCGGTCGGCGAGGCGGGCCGGGACGGGTGAACCGGCCGCGGACTCGGGCCGTATCGGGGCTGAGCATTCAGTCGAGGAGGCACGGGATGGCGGGAAGCGACGGGTACCACGTCCGATCGGACGATCTTCTGGCACACGGCGGGACGCTGGATTCGTGGTCCGCGGAGGCCACGGCGATCGCGGGGACGCTGCGGCAGGTGACGGCCGATACCGGCCGCGCGGACAGCGACGACGAGGGGCGCGGCGGACCGGCCGACGCGGCCGCCCTCCTGGAGACGGTGGCGGCCGCGCTGACCGCCACCGGCGGACGCGTGCGGACCTGCGCGGCCGACTACACCGCCTGCGATGTGGAGGTCGGCGGCGAGTACGCCACCGTGGGCGCCGAGGGTGTCTCCTGATGGCCCGGTACCTGACGGCCGAGGCGGCGATCGGCGGCGACCCGGCCCAGTTGAACGGTGCCGCCGACACCCTCGACGCGTCCGGGCGAAGGGCTACGCGGCTGGTGGACACCGTGCGTGACGGCGCCACCGGCACCACGGAGTTCTGGCGCGGGCCGGCCGGCGACGCGTACCGCGGTGCGATGGGCCGCACGACCGGCACCGTGCGGGATTTGCCGGACCGGCTCACCGCGATGTCCGGCGAGTTCCGCACGCTGGCCGGCGAGCTGTCGTCCGCGCAGGGCCAGGCCCGGGACGCCATGCGAGCGTCGGTGCGCATCGGCATGGGCGAGGGCGATCTGATCGGCCGGCCGGACCGGGTGGCGGCGTTCGTGTCCGCGTTCCCGGCGTACCACGAGACCGTGGCGCACCTGCTCGGCCTGGTCGCCACCGCGCGAGGGCGGGCCGAGCGGGCACGGACGTACTTCTCCGGTCGCATCCGCACCGTGCGGCGGGCCATCAGCGAGGCCGGCGGTGGCGACGACCGGCGCGAACCCGACGAGCGTGGCGGTCGCCGGATCGAGGACGACCGGCGCCGAGGACGGCCCGAGGGCGGCGACCCGGACCGCGGCGACGACTTCGACTCGGACTGGGCCGGACGAGCCATTCTCGAGCGGTACCTGCGCGGCGGGCCGGACTGGCACATCGACAACGACCCGCGATGGAATCGCTACATGATGGACGATGTCCCGCTGCGCGAGCAGGTCGAGCTGTGGACCCGGGACGAGGCACGGCGGGCGGTGCAGGACTACCAGGGCGGCCTGGGCGACACCCGGACGTTCGACCGGCGGTTCCACGCCGAACTCGCCAACGGTGAGGCGGTCGTCGGCTCGCAATTTCTGCACGGCACCCACCGCGGCGTGGGCGGCTTCGAGTTCAGCGGGGACAGCGTCGTCACACCGCGCGCGGACGGCGACTTCGACGTGACGATCAATGGTTCGTACACCTGGCACGACCGGATCGACCCGAACTTCGGGTACGGCTCGGACCGGGACAAGAGCCTTCTCGCCGACATCTTCACGCTGGGCCAGGCCGACCCCTACGACATACACATCACCTGGCCGCAGACGAGCACCGTCGTGGTCGACCGCAACGGCTTCTTCGTCGGCAGCCGTGGCGGGTGGCCGTCCCCGCCCCCGTAGGGATCACGCGGGCCCCGCCGGCGGGTATGCGCCCACCGGTCACGGGCGTGCCCGGGGCGCGGCCGGCCACCGGCCGGACGGTGCGTCGTCCAAGTCCGTCGGCGATGCGCCCGCCGCGGGCGCGGTGTGCCCCGGCGCCGCCGGCGCGCCGGGCGCGGGCGACGGCCCGGCCGGCGCGACGGGACCGCGACCGGCGAAGACGACGTGCCGTTGCATCAGGTAACCGGCGGTCACCAGCAGCGCCTCGGTGATGAGCTTGGCGATGAGCGTGGAGCCGGTGGCCGGGGCCAGCACCGTCAGAAGGGTCACGTTGGCCACCAGGATCGCGCCCGCCAGCAGTGCGTAGTCGCGTGCGGCCCGACCGAGCGGGGCGGCGGTACCGAACACGCAGCGGCGGTTCAGCGTGAAGTTGAGGACCGCGCTGACCAGCCGCGCGATGACCGCCGGGACCGCCACGCCGCCGGTGAGCGTGGCGAGTCCCAGGAACAGCGTGGCGTCCAGCACGAACGCCAGCAGCGACGACGCGCCGTAGGCGAGCAGCGGCCCGTACACCCGGGCGGAGTCGCGCAGCGGCCGGAAGTGCGACGAGGCGTTGCCGGCCAGGTAGACGGTCGCGATCGGGACCTCGGCGATCGTCCAGCGGTCGCGGACCGCCCGCAGCAGCAGCCGCTGCTCGTACTCGAACCGCGCGCCGGCCACCGCGCACAGCCGGGGCAGGTGGCGGGCCGCGTACCCACGCAAGCCGGTCTGGGTGTCCGCCAGTCCGCGGCCGGTGGCCAGCCGGAACACCGCGCGGGTGCAGGCGTTGCCGACGCGGCTGCGCGCCGGGACCCGGCCGGTGAACCGGCGGGCTCCGAGCACCAGATCGGCGTCGCCGGCCGCCAGCCGTGCGGCGACGGCCTCGATGTCGCCCGGCCGATGCTGGCCGTCGCTGTCCGCGCAGACCACATCACACCCCGGACGGTACGTACGGATGTGCGCGAATCCGGTCTTCAGCGCCGCACCCTTGCCCCGGTTGCGGTCGTGCGTGACCACGTCGGCACCGAGCGCGCGGGCCGCGGCGAACACGGTGGCGTAGCCGGGTCCGCTGCCGTCGTCGACCACGACCACGTCGTACCCGGCGAGCCCGACGAGCAGATCGGTGAGCTTCCCGTCCGGCTCGTAGGCGGGAATCAGGATGACCGCGCCCATCAGCCGGCCACGTACAGGATGTCGCTGGTGCCACGCTCCTGGCCCCGGCCGAGCGGGTTGTGACCAGTGCACCGTTGAACATCATGGATCGGCGAGGCGAACGCGGACGCCAGCGTCCACATCGGCCGCTCGGCCCGCAGGTACCGCAGGGTCAGGTAGCCGAGCACCACCGCGCTGAGCGCGAACCAGGTCCGCGGGTTGCCCGCCCAGCCGTCCAGCCCCAGCGCGTGCGGTAACCCGAAGATCGTCAGCGGCGGGCCGTACGGGTTGAGCGACTCGGGCCCGGTCAGCTGATCCTTCGGCAGGTACGGGCTGCCGTGCTCGACCAGCAGCCGGGCGGCGCGCGTGACCACGGTCAGCGCGCCCATCCCCACGGTGGACATGTGCCGGCCGCCGGTCACCATCCACACCAGCGGCGCCACGACGGCACCGAGCAGGGCGGCCGAGGTCGCGGTGGTGCGCGCGGCGGGGTGCCGCCACAGCAGCGTGATCAGCGCGGCCAGCACGTATCCGCCGGCCGCCCAGCGGCCCCAGGACGCCTGCACCTGCTGCCCGGCGAACGCGCCGACCCCGGCCGCGAACCCGGCGGCGACCGTGTAGCCGGCGATCCGCCACGCCCGCTGGCCGGGATGGTGCCGCGCGGCGGGGGAGTTCCTTGTCTGGTCGGCTGTCCCGGCGAAAACCATTCGACGATCATGGTTATCCCGCCCCGGTCCGCGCATCCGGCTTCCGCCGGACCTCGGCGGCCGCCACGGTACGACTTTCGGCTGATACCGGTGTCCCGTCGCGCGCGACCCCGCCGGTCAGGGGATGTGCCGTGGCGCCGATCAGCGGCTATACGGCGGAGGATGATGCGTCACACCGGTCGAACGCCGGAGGGGTGTGCCGGTCGAGGAGCCGCCCCCGTCCAGGTTGTACGCGACGGACGCGCCCCGGTCCGCGAAGATCTGCGCGAAGCCGCTCATCGTGACGCCCGCGCTCTCGTCGCTGCGGCCGTCGACCACCACGAAAGCCAGTGATTCGCCTCGATCAGCCCGATCCCGGTGCGTGGCTGGTCGCCCTGCACGGAGTGGTTCCCGACGTTCGTGTCGATTTCGACGGAGTCGATGCCGTCCAGGACGACACCGTTCTCCACCAGGCCGGGGCCGAACGACAGCGTGTGCCAGACCCCGTCCGCGAGCAGCGTGTCCGCGTCGGTGGTGGCCTCGTCGTGGAGCCGCGCGGTGCCGTCGGCGTAGATCGCGAGCCCCTGCCGGGCGCCGCGGTCACGGAACGCGACGCCGTTGCGGATGACGATGCCGGTGTCGCGGAACCCGTAGTAGTCGCCGTTGATCGCCAGGACCGCGCCGACGTCCGCGGCGATCTCGGACGGGTACGCGATGATGTTCTCGCCGAACTGGTCGTTCGCGAACGCCGCGCGCATGATCGTGTCGTCGGTGACCGTGACGTCCGCGACGACGTACCGCACGGTGCCGGTGTCGACCCGCTCGATCGTGATCGCCGCGGTATCGCTGGTGTAGCCGGTCGCGGTGGCGGTGCCGTGCCGGAGACGTCGGCCAGTTCGGTCAGCGCGGACGCGTTCGCCACCTCGACGTGGTCGACGACGTACCGGTCCAGCGCCCAGGCGCCGGTGCTGGCCGGCGGCCGCGGCGCACACGCCCAGGCCACCGGCCAGCACCGCCCTGCGGCAGAGTCGCCCGGTCATCCGCGCCGCCCACCCCGGTCGCCGCCGCCGAACCCGCCCGCCGGCACCTCACCGGCCGTGACCGTGGCAATCTGCGTCGCGGCGCCCAAGGCACCGGCCTCGGCCAGCACCGCCCTGCGAGAGAGTCGCCCGGTCATCCGCGCCGCCCACCCCGGTCGCCGCCGCCGAACCCGCCCGCCGGCGCCTCACCGGCCGTGACCGTGGCGATCTGTGTCGCGGCGCCCAGGGTACCGGCCTCGGCCAGCCCGCCGGTGCTGGTGCCGGTCGCGGTGCCGCCGCTGTGCACGGTGTACTGGTCACCGCTGGTGATCGCCGCGGCGGAGTAGACCAGGTTCTGGATCGACTTCGACGTGGTGAACGTGGCGACCACCGCGCCGTCCGCGTCCACGATCTGCAGCGTCGTCCCGGCCGCGACCGCGGACTCGAACGTGACGGACAGCCAGCCCTGGGACGACTCGGTGGACGGCGTGACGGCCATCCCGGAGCTGCCGGCCGCGACCAGGACGCCGCCGGTGACGGTGAGTGAGCCGTTGACGTCCAGCGCGCCGTTGCCCTGCCCGGCCGGCCCGTTGACCACGACGGTGCCGCCGCTGATCGTGGCCGTGCCGTTGGAGTCGAGCCCGTCACCGTCCGCGTCGATGATCAGCGTGCCGCCGGTGACCGTGACGGAGTAGTCGCCGGCCGCCATCTCGCCGCCGCCACCCTGTGCGCCGGTGGACGTGCCGCCGGCCGCGTTGAGCCCGTCGTCCGCGGAGACCACGTGCACGCTGCCGGACGCGATCGTGATGTCCGCGGCTTCGAGCCCTTCGTTCGACGCCGTGACCTCGACCCGGCCGCCGTCGACGAGCAGGGCGTTCTCCGCGTGTACGGCGTCGTCGCCGGCCGCGAGCGTCAGCGTGGCGCCGGACAGGTGCACGGAGCCGTCGCTGTGCACCGCGTCGTCGGCCGCGTCGGCCGTGATCGCTCCGCCTTCGAGGATGGTCACCACGCCCGACTTGAGCCCTTTCACGGAGGTGTCCTCCGAGACCTGACCCCCGTGCCCGCCACCGGACGCGACCGCGACCGTGCCGCCGGTCACCACCAGGTCGGTGACCGCGTCGAAGCCGTCGCCCCCGGCGGTGACCGTGACCGTTCCGCCGCTGACCGCGATGTACCCGGAGTCCGCGTCCGTGTCGTTGTCGGCCTTGACGCCGTCGCCGCCGGCCGTGACCGTGACCGCGCCACCGGTCACCGAGACGTAGTCCTTGCCACGGACGCCGTCATCCGCAGCGTCGACCGTGATCGTCCCGCCCGTGATCAGCAGCCCGTCCTTGCTGGCGATGCCGTCGTTGCCGTTCCCGCGCACGACCAGCGCGCCGTTCCCCGCGATCGTCAGATCCGCCGCGCTGAACAGCGCCGCGTTGACGTCGGCGTCCTCGGCGTAGCGGGAGGTGTCGGAGAGTGCGCTGGTGGTACCGTCCGCGAGCACGACCACGACCCGGTCGGCCGCGGTGACCGCGAGGGCCGCCGTGGTGCTGCTGGAGACGGTGGCGCCGTCCAGGACGAGCGTCACCGTGGCACCGTCCGCCGCGACCACGACCTGCCCGTCACTCAGCGTGCCGCTGAACCGGTACGTCCCCGCCGCCGTGATCGTGACCGTTCCGCCGTCGACCGTCACGCCGTCGCCGTCCACGGTCGCGGTATCACCGGCGAGCGCGATCCCGACCGCGGCCGACGCGTCATAGGCGGCGTCCGCGCTGTGTACCGCCGTGTTCGCCGCGAGCACCTCCTCGGCCGTCTGCGCACCGTCCACATAGGCGGCCGTCGCCGCTGCGCTGTCGGCCGCACTCTCGACCGAGCCAACCGCCGCGGAACAGCCGGTCAGCATCGCCCCCGCCAGAACCAGCGACGTCACGGCTGCAACCATCTTCTTACGGGACGACTTCATGCCCGTCCACCCTTTCACATTGCTCGACGAAATCGATATCTACTGAAGTCCACGCCTCGACTGCACAAGACGTGTTGACTGCACGGGACGCATTGACTGCACGCCATCCCGACCACACCCGCCGCCCCGTCTCGACGCGACGCGTCAACCCGAAGCAACGTCTCGACCCGACGTCGCAGGCCATGGCACCGTGTTGACCGACAGCAACGTCCCATCTCGACGCGACGCATCAACGGCACACGACGCCTTGACCGCACGCCGCGATTCACCGCGGCACGTTGATCAGAAGCGGCGTCCCGTCTCGGCGCGACGCATCGACGGCACACGACGCCTTGACCGCACGCCGCGATTCACCGCGGCACGTTGATCAGAAGCGGCGTCCCGTCTCGGCGCGACGCATCGACGGCACGTGACGCCTTAACCGCACGCCGCGATTCACCGCGGCACGTTGATCAGAAGCGGCGTCCCGTCTCGGCGCGACGCATCAACGGCACACGACGCCTTAACCGCACGCCGCGATTCACCGCGGCACGTTGATCAGAAGCGGCGTCCCGCCTCGGCGCGACGCATCAACGGCACACGACGCCTTGACCGCACGCCGCGATTCACCGCGGCACGTTGATCAGAAGCGGCGTCCCGCCTCTACATGACGCATCGACGGCACGTGACGCCTTAACCGCACGCCGCGATTCATCGCGGCACGTTGATCGGAAGCGACGTCCCGTCTCGACGCGACGCATTGATCGGACGCGCGGCTCGGACCCGGCGTGGTTCCTCGTCTCGGCACGGTGCGTCAACCGGAGACGGCCTCCGAACCCACGGAGATGTCCCGGCTCGTCGCGACGCGTCGGCCGGAAGGGATATCCCGGCGCGACGCGACGACTGGGGCGGGAAACGCGTTTCGTGGCTCGCCAGGGTGCCGCAACGGGAGGTGAGGTCGGGCGTCAGGCGGCGAAGGACCGCGAGCCAGCGGTTGGCAGGCAGGGTGGGGTGGAGTGCGGCCATGCCGGTGGCGTACTTGGAGACCGGGCACGGCCGGTGGCCGAGTGACCACAGGAGGCGGTCGGCCTCGGACGCGCCGCCCGGGGATTTGGTCTCGATCACGAAGCGGTCGGGAACGTGGCGGGTGGTGCCGTCCGGCAGTTCCCAGCTCAGTTCCTCGTCGACGGTGACGCGGGAAGCGGAGCGGGGCAGGAAGAACGTGGTGCGGCGGTAGCGGGTGGTGAGCGCGTGGCGCAGGTCGATGCCAGCCGCAGCAATACCACCCGAGGCGATGCCGGCCCCAGCGACGCAAGCCCTGGCGGCGCCGTCCTCAGCGCCGCCGTGTGCGGCCATACCAGCCCCGGCGAAGCCAGTCCCCGCGACTCCGGCCGTGCCAGCGCTGGCACCGGCAACGCAAGCGCCAGCAACGCCGACCGTCGCACTACCAGCCCCAGCGGCGCCCTCAGCGACGCACGGCGCGGCCACGCCAGCCCCGGCGAAGCCAGCCCCCGCGACTCCGGCCGTGCCAGCGCCGACCCCAGCAACGCAAGCCCCAGCAACGCAAGCCCCAGCGACGCAAGCCCCAGCGACGCTGGCTGCGTCGATGTCGGTTGCGGGGACGCCGGCTCTGGTGACGCCGATCCCGGTGACGCCAGCCCCAGTGACGCCAGCCCCGGCGATGCCAGCCCCGGCGGCGCCGGTCCCGGCGGTGCCGGAGGTGGTGAGGATGGAGGTGATGTAGGCGAGGCCGTCCGGGGTGAGGTTCGGGGCGGGGTGTGGGATGCGCTGTTTGACCGTGTCGCCCCGACGGCCGCGGGTCTTGACCTCGAGGTAGCGGGCGCCGCTCTCCTCGTACCGGCGGAATCGGATCTTGAATCTGTGGCGGCGGCGGTAGGCGGCGCCGAGGTAGCTGGTCAACGTCGGCGTGTCCAGGTAGTCGGAGCGGTAGCGGAACGTGTGGCGGCCGTCGATCTCGAGGATGCGCGTGTCGTCGGCGAGTCGGTCGAGGAACGTGGCGAGGTCGGCGGCGGGGACGACGTATTTTCGGTCCACGCGGTGCAGCAGCGCGGCGCGGGCGACCAGCTCGTCCAGCGTGATGGGCCTCATCGTCCGGCCTCGATGCGCTCGATGGCGGGGCCGCGGTCGGTGACCGGCGGGCGGCGTGGTTCGAGATAGCGGACCTCGGCGAGCGTGGTGTCGTTGACCAGGTCCACGCTCTTGATCGAGACGTTGAGGACGCGCGCGTCGAGCAGCACCTCCAGGTGTGCGGCGAGCGCGGTCTCGTCGGTGTGCGCGGTGTCCAGCCGGACGGTGCGGGCGCGGTGCCGCCGGAACAGGGCGGGGTGATCACCGGCGGCGAGCGCGACCACGATCAGGGCCATCAGCGCGGCGGTGAGCGGGGTGACGGTGCCGCTGAGGCCGGCGAGCAGGCCCAGGGCCAGCGCCGCGAAGTAGTAGGCGACCTCGTGCTGCGCGATCTCGTCGGATCGCAGCCGGATGATGGACAGCACGCCGAACAGGCCGAGGCCGAGGCCGACGCCGACGGTGGAGGAGGCGAGCACCAGGGACACGGCGAGCACGCCGATGTTGACGCCGAGGAACGCCGCGACCAGGTCTCGCCGGTGGTGGCGGGGGAAGTAGACCGCGAAGACCAGGACGGCTATCGCGACGAGGTCCACGGCGATGACGATGAGCTGTTGCACGGGCCGTTCCTTAAGCTCGGATTCATGACCTGTTCATTGAGCCCGCCGTGCCTAAGAACGACCTGTGCACCGGCAATGATCTCCATGGCAGGCTGAGGGCATGGCAGGCGGCACCCCGTTCGGCGCGGTGGCCGGACGGTACGACGAGGCCCGGCCCGGTTATCCGCCGGAGATCGCGGACGCGATCGTGGCGTACCACGGCGGCGTGCCCGCGTCCGTCGCGGAGATCGGAGCCGGTACGGGCAAGGGCACGGAGGTGCTCGACCGCATCGGCGCACCGCTGATCTGCGTCGAGCCGGACGCGCGGATGGCGGCGGTGCTGGCCGCGCGGTTCCCGCACGCGCGGGTGGACGTGGCCGGGTTCGAGGAGTGGACTCCCCCGGCCGGCGGCGCCGGCGTGCTGGCGTGCGCGATGGCCTGGCACTGGCTGGATCCGGCGACCCGCAACGGCCGCGCCCGGCACGCCCTCGCCCCCGGCGGCACGCTGGCGATCTTCGGGCATCGGTACGGCTACGCGGACGCCGCCCTGGGGGACGCGATCTCCGCCGCGCTGCGGTCGGTCGACCCTGCGGTCCGGGAGCGGCCGGTGGACTGGTTCCACGCGGACGTCCTCGCGCACCGCGAGTTCACCGACGTGCGGAAGGAGATCTTCCGTCGCGAGCTGCCGCTGGGCAGGGCACGTTTCCTCGCGCTGGTCAGCACGTTCGGGCCGTTCCTGTCCCGGCCGCCGGAGCAGCGGCGGCAGGCGCTGGCCGCGCTCGACCGGCTCGTCGACGATGCCGGCGGCACCGTGGTGCTCGACCTGCGTACCACGCTGGTGCTGGGCACCGGTTGATCGTCGCGTCGCCGGTCAGAACGACGACACCACCTCGATCGGGCCCGCCAGGTGCGCGTTGAGCTCGACCACATCCTCCGCCGGAATCCACAGCTCGGCGATGTCCCGGCCGCCGGCCTGACGGCTCGGGTAGCGGCGGGCGAAGCCGGTGCCGACGCGGAAGCGGGTCACGTGGCCGGAGCCGGACGCCTCCACGTTCCATTCCGCGGCGATCCGGGCCGCGTAGTCCTCGGTGAGCACCGGATAGAAGATCGGCTGGTCCGGCAGGCGGGGCGGGAACGCCGCATAGCCGGATTCGGCGATCAAAGCCAGTTCGGCGGGGCCGACCGGGCGCCAGAGCGTGGTGGTGCCGTCCGGGTTCTCCTCGCGGCCGGCGAGCAGCCGGGCGGTCAGCGCACCCACCGCGGGGTCGGGCGACTCCCCGAGCGAGGCGAGGAAGACCGCGGTCAGGCCGTCGGTGCCGTGCAGCCAGCGCCAGACGGCCAGGTTCGGGTGCGGCATGGCGGTGCAGGCCTCGGCGGGGGTGAGCATCGCGACCGCGCGGTCGAGCGTGGCGGCGTCGAGCGGGTACGACGCGGTGCCGCCGGCGTGGCCGAGGAGCGTGGCGAGGATGACCGCGGGCAGCAGCCCGTCGCCGACGTTGACGCGCGCGAAGTCACCGCCGGGCAGCATGATCGCGTGCGCCATCGGCGGCAGGTAGCCGGGGATCGCGTCCTCGAACCGCCGCCGCGCCGCGCCGATCTCCTCCGGCGTGGCCCATCGCTCGTCGCTCATGGCGTCACCGTAACGGGGACAGCGTGATCCAGTACCGGCGGACCACGTCGGGCGGGGTGTCGAGGACGCCGCCGTGGCGTTCGATGAGGCGCGCGGAGGCGGTGTTGTCGGCGAGGCAGACCAGCAGCACGCGGTCCAGGCCGAGTTCGTCGCGCGCGTGGGCCAGCATCCGGGTGAGCGCCCAGCCGCCGAGGCCGCGCCGGCGGGCGGACGGGCGGATGCCGTACCCGATGTGGCCCATCGACGCGACCGCGCCGCTCAGCTCGTGGCGCAGCGCGATGCCGCCGAGCACCTCGGAACCCTCCACGATCCATCGGTACGTACAGTGCTGCGACCCGGCCTCCAGGCGCGCTATCCACGCGGCGAACCCGGCGGCCGTCTCCGGCCGGTCGATCGGCAGCAGACCGAAGCCGTCCTCGTGCGAGCCCGGACCCCACTCCCGGTGCGCGACCAGCCATTGCGCGTGCAGCGCGGTGGTGGGCGGGATCAGCTCCGGCATACGGCGAACGATATCCGGCAGCGGCGCGGGTCAGTCCACGTTGCCGCTGCCGACGGACATCTCGATGTCGGCGACGGCGGAGCCGACCGCGAAGCAGAGCCCGCCGACCAGGCCGCCGATCAGCGAGTCGACGAGCGTGGCGGAGGCGTCGTTGCTGACGATGTTGAGCAGCAGCGGCAGGAGCAGCAGCACGACCGTGTTGACCACGCCGGCGGCCAGGCCCCAGAGCGCCTGCCGCCGCACGAACTGGGCCGGGGACGGCCAGGGCAGGATGCGCAGGGACAGGTCGTAGACCGCCTCGACGCCGCTGTTGACGAAGCCGACGATCAGCGCGGCCGCGATCCACGCCCACGTCGACCCGAACGTCAGACCGTCCGCCACGGCCGCCACCACCAGCACCGACAGCGCGGGCAGCACCGAGGCCGGGACGATCGCGATTCTCGCGCGCCAGCTCACGAGCGCAAGTCTGGCAGCGCCGGGCGACTCTCAGCCAGCGTTCACCTGAACACCCGGCGTCGCGCCGACAGCCTGAGGGGACGGCCGGATGAACCGGCGCCTAGGGTTTCGTCATGCCGAGTGTGGAGTCCCGGACGACCGGCCTGGTCGGCAGGCGCGCCGAGCGCGAGCGGATCGACGCGGTCGTGGCGGGTGCGCGGGACGGGCGGGGCGGCGCGCTGGTGCTGCGCGGCGAGCCGGGCATCGGGAAGACCACGCTGCTCGACCACGCACAGCGCGCCGCCGGCGCCTTCCGGGTGGTACGCGTGTCCGGGTCCCAGTTCGAGGCGGAGCTGCCGTTCGCCGCGCTGCACGCGATGTGCGCGCCGCTGCTGGGCGCGCTGGACGCGATCCCGGAGGCGCACCGCGACGCGGTGCGGGCCGCGTTCGGCGAGGCGGAGACCGCGCCCGGCCTGTTCCGCGTCGGCCTCGGCGTGCTGCACCTGCTGGGCCACGCGGCGCGGGAGACCCCGCTGCTGCTGATCGCGGACGACGCGCAGTGGCTGGACGCCGCCTCGGCCCGGGTGCTGGCGTTCGTCGCCCGGCGGATCGGCGCGGAGCCGATCGCGGTGGTCGCCGCGACCCGCGGCCCCGGACCGGCCGGCCTGCTGGACGACCTGCCGGCGCTGGAGGTGCGCGGGCTGAGCGACGCCGAGGCGCGGGCGCTGCTGGCCGCGCCCGGCCACGGCCCGCTGGACGGGCAGGTCCGCGACCGGCTGGTGGCGGAGGCGCGCGGCAACCCGCTGGCGCTGCTCACGCTGCCCCGCGCCGGCGGCTTCGGCACCCCGGACGCACCGCTGCCGCACCGGATCGAGGAGGGCTACCGGGCCCGGCTGGACGGCCTGGGCGCGGACGCGCGGATGCTGCTGACCGTGGCCGGTGCGGACCCGACCGGCGACCCCGGCGTGCTGTGGCCGGCCGCGACGCTGCTCGGCCTGGATCTGGCGGCGGCCGGTGCGGACGCCAGCCGCACCGGGCTGGTCACGTTCGCCACCCGCATCCGGTTCTGCCATCCGCTGGCCCGGTCCGCCGTCTACCGCGCCGCCGCCCCGGCGGCACGCCGCGCCGCGCACCGCGCGATCGCCGAGGTCACCGACCCGGTGTCCGGCCGGGACCGGCGTGCCTGGCATCGCGCGCACGCCTGCGCGGGCCCGGACGACGAGGTCGCCGCCGAACTGGAGCGCTGCGCGGACCGGGCCCGGTCGCGCGGCGGCATCGCGGCCGCGGCCGCGTTCCTGGAGCGCGCCGCGGCCATGTCCCTGGACCCGGCGGTACGCACGGCCCGCACGCTCGCCGCGGTGGAGGCGCACCTGGATGCGGGCGCCACCGACGCCGCGGACGCGCTGCTGTCCACGGTGGACACGACGGACCCGGCGGAGGCGCGGGCGGCGGCGGATGACGCGGACGGGGCGGATGACGCGCACCCGGCGGAGACACGCCGCCTCGCCCGGGTGGATCAGCTTCGCGGCCGGATCGCGTTCCTCCGGCACGCCGACCTGAACGGCCCCGGCCTGATGCTCCGCGCCGCCCGCCGGCTCGCGCCCGTGGATGCCGCCGCCGCCCGCGAGTGCCGCCTCGACGCGCTCGACATGGCCCTGGTCGTCGGCCGCCCCGCCGGCATGGTGGACGCCGTGCTGCGGGACAGCACCACGACCACCCCCCATCCCACGGATCTGCTCGACGTCCTGCACGCCCTGACCCATCCCGACCCGGCCGGCCGGACCCGAGCCGCCCACCTGCTGCGCGCCGCCGGCACCGCGACCTGGCTACGACACCCCGCGCTCGCCGTGGAGCTCGCGGCCGAGCTGTGGGACATACCCACCCACACCGCGATCATCGACCGGCTGCTGACCGCCGGTCGCGAGTCCGGCGCCGCCCACCTGCTGCGCCTCGCGCTGGCCCAGCGTGCCGGCGTCGCCGCCCTCTCCGGCGACCCCGGCGGCGCGATGGACGCGATCGCCGAGGAGGAGGCGATCGCGGACGCGACCGGCGCGCCGCCGGTGCTCTACCCGCGACTGTTCCTCGCCGCCGTGCGCGGCCGTCCGGCCGAGGCAGCCGAGCTGTTCCGCACCGCCGCCCGGCTGTCCGCCACCGGTCACCTGGTCGCCAACGAGCTGCTGGCCGCCGCGATCCTGGCGAACGGCACGGCCGACTATCCGGCGGCGCTGGCCGCGGCCCGGGACGCGGTCGCGCGCGACGACCTGTTCATCGCCGGCGCCGCGCTGCCGGAACTGGTCGAGGCCGCGGTCCGGACCGGTGAGCACCGGGCCGCCGCGGAGGCGCTCGACGCGCTCACCGCGCGGGCCACCGCGTACGGCACCCCCACGCTGCTCGGCATCGCCGCGTACTCGCGCGGGCTGGTAACCGGCGCCGAGGAGCACTACCTCGAGGCGATCTCGCTGCTGGACCCGGTGGAGTTGCGCATCTACCCCGCCCGCGCCCGGCTGCTCTACGGCGAGTGGCTGCGCCGGGCCGGCCGCCGCCGTGACTGCCGGGAGCAGTTGCGCGCCGCCCACGACGTCTTCGCCGCCGCCGATGCGGAGGGCTTTGCCGCGCGCGCCGCCGCGGAGCTGCGCGCCACCGGCGAGCGCGTGTCCGCCCGGTCCGCGTCGATCTACGACAGCCTGACGGTGCAGGAGGTCTCGATCGCCCGGCTGGTCGCCACCGGTGCCACGAACGCCGAGGTGGCGACCACGCTGGTGATCAGCCCGCGGACGGTGGAGACGCACCTGCGCCGCATCTTCCGCAAGCTGGATCTCACCTCACGGCGGCAGTTGCGGTCCCATCCGGAACTCGCCGCCAGCTCTGCCAGCCACGGCACAGGATGAGCGCGGCCACGGTCACGGCGGTGACCGTGCCGTCGATCCAGGCGGTCAGCACCGCGCCGGGCAGGTGGAGGAAGAGCAGCGCCTGTACGGTCACCACGCCCTTGTGCAGCAGGATCAGTTCCCAGACGCCCCGCTGCGCGCGCGGCGCCCAGGCCAGGAGCACCCACAGCCCGGTGAACACCAGGTATGCGACGGTCCGCCAGAACTCGGTGAGCAGGTAGTCGTCCGGCGCGCTCGCGACGCGGGTGATGCCGTTCGCGAACGCGACCATGGTGGCCGCCGCGCAGAGCGCCAGCAGTGTCCGCCCGATCCGGTCCGCCGTGCGCGAGGGGGCGTGGGCCGCGATTGTCATGGATGTCCTCCAGGGAAGCGTCGTCGTCGCATCGATGCTCCCCGCGGCGGCCCGCGCACCGCGTCGGTGAAAACTACGTACCTTTCACGGCGCCGGCTCCGGCGGCAGCCGGCTGGTCAGCCATTCGAGCTGGTGGGCGACGTGGAACGCGTCGCCGCCCTCGTGGCCGTTGAACGGGTACGGGTGGATCTCCTTGTCCGTGCGCGGCCCGCCGTAGGCGTTGAACGCCGCGTACGTGCCCTGCGGCGGGCAGACGTCGTCTCGCAGCCCGACGCCGAAGCACGCGGGTGCGACGGCCTGTGACGCGAACGTGACGCCGTCCATGTAGGACAGCGTGTCGTAGGCGGCCGGGGTGAGGTCGCGGCGGACGGCCAGGTAGGCGGAGATCTCCGCGTACGGCGAGGTGGTCACGGTGGACAGCGCGTGGTGGATGTCGCACAGGAACGGCGCGGTGACCAGCAGCGCGGCCAGGTCCGGCACCAGGCCGGCCACGGCCAGCGCGAGCCCGCCGCCCTGGCTGTTGCCGGCCACGGCGACCCGGTCCGCGTCGACGCCGGGCAGCGCGCGGACCGCGGCCACCGCGCGGACCGCGTCGGTGATCAGGCGGCGGTAGTAGTAGGTGTCCGGCGAGCCGATGCCCCAGGTGACCGGCCACGGCGCGTCCGGGACCGCGCCGGGGTCGGGGGTGTCGCCGCCGTTGCCGTACCGCCCGCCCTGGCCGCGCACGTCCATCAGCAGGTGCGCGTAGCCGGCGCTGACCCAGGTCAGCCGCTCGTGCGGGAAGCCGCGGCCGCGGCCGTACCCGGGGAACTCGACGACCGCGGGCAGCGTCACGTCCTCGACGAACGACGGGCGGGAGTACCAGGCGCGGATCGGGTGACCGCCGAACCCGGCGAACGACACGTCGAACGTGGAGATCAGGCGCAACCGGTTCGGGACCGGCTCGACGGAGAGCACGACCGGGCCGGGGCGGCGCAGCGACGAGGCCCAGAACCGGTCGAAGTCCGGTGGGACCGGGACGTCCGGCGCGTACTCCTCGAAGGTGTTGTTCATGGCGGCGGTGCCGTGGTCTCGCGCAGCACCAGCGAGGTGACGAAGTCGATGCGGTCGGCCGGCACCGGGACGCCGCGGGCCAGGTCGAGCAGCATGCGGGTGGCGGCGCCGGCCATCTCGCGCAGCGGCTGGTCGACCGTGGTCAGCGCGGGCCCGGTCCAGGCCGCGGTGGGCAGGTCGTCGTAGCCGATCACGGACAGGTCGCGCGGGACGGACAGGCCGAGCCGGGCGGCGGCGCGGAGCACGCCCATGGCCTGCATGTCGGAGCCGGCGAAGATCGCGGTCGGCCGGTCCGGCCGGTCCAGCAGCCGCACGCCGTGGAACAGCCCGGCGTCGGCGGTGAAGTCGCCGTAGCGCACCAGGTCCGGGTCGACCGGCAGGTCGGCGGACTCGTGCGCGAACCGGTAGCCGGCCACCCGCGCCTGGCTGCACAGCACGTCGCGCGGGCCGGTGACGACCGCGATCCGGCGGTGGCCGAGCTCGATCAGGTGGCGGGTGGCGAGCAGGCCGCCGTTCCAGTTGTTGGCGCCGACCGTGGGCACGCGCGCGGACGTGGCGCTGTCGTCGTCGACGAGGACGACCGGGATGCCGCGCCGGGCGAGTTGGCGGTGCTGGGAGTCGGCGACCGCGCAGAGCACCATGATGATCCCGAGCGGGCGGCGGGACAGCAGGTGGTCGATGTGCGCGCGGTCGGGGCGGTGCCGGCCGTCCAGGTGGGAGACGACGACCGGCGTGCCGTCCGGGCCGGCGACCGCGCTGACGCCGCGCAGGATCTCCATCGCCCAGACCGAGTCGAGTTCGTGGAAGACCAGGTCGATGTGGCCGGCGGCGCGGCGGGCGGTGCGGCGCTGATACTGGTGCCGGCGCAGGCTGTCCTCGACCCGCTCGCGGGTGGCGGCGGCGACGTCCGCGTGGCCGTTGAGCACCTTGGAGACGGTGGTGACGGAGACGCCGACCTCTTCCGCGATGAACGCGATGGTGGGCTGGGTCATCGAAAGCCGCACCGGAAGTTTCGGTGACGATCACAACCCATGATCAACCCCAAGAGCCATTGACGGTACGAATAGAGCCTGTCTACACCCGATACGGACAAATATCGAGGCCTTGACATGCGTAAATGTCACGCCTAAATTCCGGGCAGATATACCGGTGATGTAATCGAAAGTTTCGGAGGGGCGATGACCACGCTGCTGAAGGCGCCGCCCACGGTCGCGCAGCGGCCTCCGAAACGCGCGAGACGACCGCTGTCCCGCGACTGGCAGCTGTACTCGCTGGCCGTCCTGCCGCTGCTGTTCTTCGCGATCTTCAAATACCTGCCGATGCTCGGCAACGTGATCGCGTTCCGCCGCTTCCGGCCGGGCGGCAGCGTGTTCGGTGAGTACTGGGTGGGCCTGCGCTACGTGCGGATGTTCCTGGTCGACCCCACGTTCTGGCAGGTCTTCTCGAACACGCTGATCATCGGCACGCTCACGCTGATCATCTGTTTCCCGCTGCCGATCGTGCTGGCGCTGATGCTCAACGAGGTGCGAATCCGGACGTTCAAGCGGTTCGTGCAGTCCGTGTCGTACCTGCCGCACTTCCTGTCGGTGGTGATCGTGGCGGGCATGGTCGGGCAGCTGCTGTCCGTGGACGGCACGGTGAACGCGCTGGTCCGGGCCGCGGGCGGGGAGGCGATCCCGTTCCTGCAACGGCCCGAGTGGTTCCGCACCATCTACGTGGCGTCGGAGGCGTGGCAGACCGTCGGCTGGGGCACGATCCTCTACCTGGCCGCGCTGACCACGCTGGACGAGGACCTCTACGACGCCGCGAAGATCGACGGTGCCGGGCGGTGGCGGCAGACCTGGCACGTCACGCTGCCCGGCATCCGGCCGACCATGATGACGCTGCTGATCCTGAACATCGGCACGTTCCTGGCGGTCGGCTTCGAGAAGATCCTGCTGCTCTACAACCCGCTGACCTATCCGACCGCGGACGTCATACCCACGTACCTCTACCGGCTCGGCGTGGTCAGCGGCAACTTCAGTTACGGCGCCGCGATCGGGCTGTTCGAGGCCGTGATCGGGCTGATCCTGGTGTTCTCGGCGAACGCGATCAGCAAGCGCACGGTGGGGACGAGCCTGTGGTGACCTCGCCGGGCCGCCGCGCCTTTCACGTGCTGAACGCGATCATCCTGACCGGGGTCGTGGTGGTGACGCTCTACCCGTTCCTCAACATCGTGGCGCGCTCGTTCTCCCGGGAGGACGAGATCATCGCCGGGCGGGTCACGCTGCTGCCGCGCGGGTTCGACCTCACCACGTACCGCCTGGTGATGTCCGATGATCTTTTCTGGACCAACTATCGCAACACCGTCATCTACACGGTGGTCGCCACCGCGATCTCGATCGTGCTGACCACCTGCTACGCCTATGTGCTGTCCAAGCGGCACCTGCGCGGCCGCGGCGCGCTGGTCGGCATCGCGGTCTTCACCATGTTCTTCTCCGGCGGGCTGATCCCGAACTATGTGCTGATCAACGAGCTGGGCCTGCGGAACACGCTGTGGGCCGTGGTGCTGCCGAACGCGATCAACGTGTTCAACCTGCTGGTGATGAAGGCGTTCTTCGAGAGCCTGCCGGTCGAGCTGGAGGAACAGGCCGCGGTCGACGGGCTCGGCACGTACGGCATCCTGCTGCGGATCGTGCTGCCGCTGTCCAAGGCGATCGTCGCCACGATGGTGCTGTTCTACGCGGTCTCCTACTGGAACTCGTGGTTCACCGCGTTCCTCTACCTGGACCGGGCCGAGCTGTTCCCGGTCACCGTCTACCTGCGGAACCTGATCGCCGGCGCGACGGACGCCACCTCCACCGGCAGCGTCGACACGGACGTGGCGCAGGTCGCGGCCAACATCAAGGCCGTGACCATGGTGCTGACGGTCGTGCCGATCCTGACCATCTACCCCTTCGTCCAGCGCTACTTCGTATCCGGGGTCATGCTCGGCGCCGTCAAGGGCTGACCCCGCCCTGGTGTGAAAGGCCGTCATGAAACGCATAGCAGCCCTCGTGACCACCGTGGCCCTCCTGGCCGCCTGCGGGTCGAGCAGCGAGGACACCAACCTCGACCAGAACCGGGCCGGCGCGATGGAGAACTACGCGGTCGGCACGCAGTTCAAGGCCACCGCGCCGGTCACGTTCACCATGCTCTACAGCGACCACCCGAACTATCCGATCAAGAACGACTGGCTGTTGTGGAAGGAAATGGCCGCGCGGACCAACGTGACGATCACGCCGTCCGTGGTCCCGGCCAGCGACTACAACCAGAAGCGCAACCTGGTGGTCTCCGCCGGTGACGCGCCGTTCATCATCCCGAAGGTCTACGCCGGGCAGGAGACGCCGTTCGTCGCGTCCGGCGCCGTGCTGCCGGTCAGCGACTACCTCGACCTGATGCCGCACTTCAAGGAGAAGATCGAGAAGTGGGGCATGGCGCCGCAGATCGACCGGCTGCGCCAGGAGGACGGCAAGTTCTACATGCTGCCCGGCATGCACGAGAAGGTCTGGCAGGACTACACGCTGGCGGTGCGCACGGACGTGATGCGCGAGCTGAACCTGCAGACGCCGAAGACCTGGGACGAACTGCACACCGTGCTCAAGGCGATGAAGGCGAGGTACCCGGACTCGTACCCGTTCTCCGACCGCTTCTCCATCCCGGACCCGGGCGGCAACCTGCTCAACATGATCTCCGTGGCGTACGGGACCACCGGCGGCTGGGGATACGACACCACCACCTGGGACGCCGCGCAGCAGAAGTTCGTGCTGACCGGCGCGATGCCGCAGTACCGGGACATGCTCACCTACCTGCACACGCTGGTCGCCGAGGGGCTGCTCGACCCGGAGAGCTTCACGCAGACCGACGACCAGGCCAAGCAGAAGCTCGGTGCCGGTAAGACGCTGGTGATCAGCAGCAACGCGCAGTCGCTGCCGACCGACTACCGGCCGCTGCTCAAGGACGGCGCCGAGATGGCGAAGATCCCGTTCCTGGCCGGGCCGGCCGGCGAGGTGACCAGCTACAACCGGCTGGAGAGCGGCATCATGATCACCGCCAAGGCGCGCGAGTCGGAGAACTTCGTGGCGCTGATGCAGTTCATCGACTGGCTGTTCTACTCCGACGCCGGCCAGGAGTTCGCCAAGTGGGGCGTCGAGGGCGTCACGTACACCAGGGACGCGGCCGGCAAGCGCACGCTCGCCGACGACGTGGACTTCGCCGGTCTCAACCCGGACGCGCCCAAGCACCTGCAGAAGGACTTCGGCTTCCAGGGCGGCAACTTCTCCTACGGCGGCACCACCGAACTGCTGCACTCCATGTTCTCCGCGGAGGAGCAGGCGTTCCAGGCCGCGATCGCGCACAAGCAGCCGATCCCGGTGCCACCGCCCGCGCCGCTGTCCGAGGAGGAGCGCGAGCAGGTCACGCTCTGGGAGACGCCGCTGGACGACTACGTCACCCAGCAGACGCTGCGGTTCATCCTCGGCCAGCGCGACCTCGCCGAGTGGGACGCCTACGTGGCGGAACTGGCCGCGAAGAACGGGACCGCCTACGTCGACATGATGAACGAGGCCAGGACCCGCTACGCGGACAAGAACCGATAGACCGCCATGCGGGTACGTCCGGGAGCACCCGTCCTCGACTCGGCCTTCGCCCGGGTCTGCGCGCTCGTCCATCGCCTGCTCACGGTCGGCGTCTGGACGGTCGTGGCCTGCTCCCCCACCGTCGCCGCCGGGCTCGCGCTCGGCGGCGACGTCCGCAACCTGCCGCTGCTGGCCGTGGCCGCGCTGCCGGTCGGCCCGGCGGTCGCGGCCGCGCTGCACGCGCTGCACGCGCACCGGCCGGACCTGGCCGACCTGCACCCGTCCGCGGACTTCCGGCGCGGCTACGCGCGGCGCTTCGGCGGCGCGCTGCGGATCTGGGCGCCGTTCCTGGCGCTGCTCACCGTCCTGGCGATCAACCTGACCCACCTGGAGGTGGCCGGGGTGCCGGGCTGGTGGGCGGTGCCGCTGACGCTGATCACCGTGGCCGCGTGCCTGTGGGTGGCGGTCGCGCTGGCGCTCACCGCGCTGACCGCGCGGCCGGCCCGGCAGGTGGCGCGGCGCGCGGCGGACACGCTGATGACCCGGCCCGGCGTGACGTTCACGGTCGCCGCGCTGCTGGTGGTGGCCGCCGCGGTCACGCTCGCCGGGTCCGAGGCCGCGCTGCTGATCGCCGCGCCGGTGCTGCTGCTGGCGCTGGTGCGCACCGTCGCGAAGGGTGTGATCGGGTGAGGGTCCTGTTCGGTGGCGACTACAACCCGGAGCAGTGGCCGGAGCGGGTGTGGAAGGACGACTACCGGCTGTTCGACGCCGCCTCGATCAACACGGTCACGCTGGGCGTGTTCACCTGGGCGCTGACCCAGCCGCGCGAGGACGCCTACGACTTCACCGCGCTGGACGCCGCGGTGACCCGCGCCGTGGCCGAGGGCCGCACGATCTGCCTGGCCACCGGCACCGGCGCGCACCCGCCGTGGATGGCGCGGGCATACCCCGAGGTCACTCGCGTGGACTTCGAGGGACGCCGGCACCGGTACGGGCAACGGCACAACTCCTGCCCCTCCTCCCCCGCGTTCCGCCGGTTCTCCGCCGCGGTCGCCGGCCGGATCGCGGCCCGGTACGCGAGCGTGGTCACCGCGTGGCACGTCGGCAACGAGTACGGCGGCGCCTGCTACTGCCCGCTCTGCGCGGCGGCGTTCCGCCGCTGGCTGCGCGAGCGCTACGGCGGCCTGGACGCGCTGAACGAGGCCTGGTACACCCGGTTCTGGTCGCACACGTTCACCGACTGGGACGAGATCGAGCCGCCGAACGCGCTGACCGAGCACTGGCGCGGCCCGGACCACACCGCGTTCCAGGGCATCACGCTGGACTACCTGCGGTTCACGTCGGACGCGATGCTGGCGAACTTCCGCGACGAGAAGGCCGCGATCCGGGCGTCGTCGGACGCGCCGGTGACCACGAACCTCATGGGCATGTACAAGCCGGTCGACTACCACCGGTGGGCGCCGCACCTGGACTTCGCGAGCTGGGACAACTACCCGCCGGACGACACCGCGCACGCGCGGATGGCGTTCACCCACGACCTGATGCGCGGGATCAAGGGCGGCGCGCCGTTCTGGCTGATGGAGCAGACCCCGTCGACCACCGCGTCCCGGCAGGTCAACCCGGTCAAGCGGCCCGGCGTGATGCGGCTGTGGAGCTGGCAGGCGGTCGCGCACGGCGCGGACGCGGTGCTGTTCTTCCAGCTACGGGCGAGTCGCGGTGCCTGCGAGAAGTACCACGGCGCGGTGATCGGGCACGCCGGGCGGGACGACACGCGCGTGTTCCGCGAGGTGGCGGCGCTCGGCGCGGAGCTGCGCGTGCTCGGCGGCGTCACGCTGGGCGCGCGCACGCCGGCCCGGGTGGCGCTGCTGTTCGACTGGGACAGTTGGTGGGCGCTGGAGATGACCGACGGGCTCAACCGGCACCTGCGCTACACCGAGATCGTGCTGGCGTACCACCGGGCGGTCTGGGCGTGCGGCACGGACCTGGACGCGGTCGCGGTCACGGCCGATCTCAGCGGATACGACGTGGTGCTCGCCCCGGCGCTGCACGTGCTGGCGGACGGCGTGGCCGAGCGGCTGGCCGAGGTGGCCGCGCGCGGCGGCACGGTCGTCGTCACGTTCCTGTCCGGGCTGGTCGACGCGCACGCCCGGGCGTACCTCGGCGATCCGCCGCTGACCTCGCTGCTCGGCGTGCGGGTGGACGAGTGGGACTCGCGCGAGCCGGCCACGGTCAACCCGGTCACGCTGCCCGGCGGGCCGGACGTGGCGGCGCGCCTGCACTTCGATCTGATCACGCCGGTGACGGCCGCGGTCGAGGGCGTCTACGGCGCCGACTTCTACGCGGGCACGCCCGCGGTGACCCGCAACGAGTACGGCGGCGGCGAGGCCTGGTACGTCGGCACCGCGCTGGAGCAGGCCGGCGTGGACCGGGTGGTGCGCCGCGCGCTGGACCGGCACGGGCTGGCCGGGCCGTACGCGGACGTGGCCGGCCTGGAGGTGGCCACGCGGGTCACGGCGGACGGCGTACCGCTGACGTTCCTGCTCAACCACCGCGACGAGCCGGTGGAGGTGGTCGCGGACCGGGACGCCACGGACCTGCTCACCGGTGCCCCCGTCACCGGCGGCGCGACGCTCCGGCTGGCACCGAAGGACGTCCTGATCCTGCGGTGACTCAGCGCTTGACCGCGACCGCGCCGGTCATCTGCACGTGGACGTCGTTCTCCGCCGGGTCGACGCCCGGCTCCGGCCGCCAGTGGTGGACCGGGACCACGCCCGGCTCCTCCAGCTCCAGCCCGCGGAACAGGCCGCGCACCTCGTCGTCGGTGCGCGGCTTCGCCGGGATGCCGCGCGCCTTGTAGCTCGCGGCGGCGCCGACCGCCTGCAGACTGTTCGCCGTGACCGTGGAGATCGCCAGCGCGCTGCCGGCCGGGACCGCGGCGAGCAGCGCGTCGATGATCGCGTGCGCCTCCGCCTCGTCCGTGATGAACTGCAGCACCGCGATCAGGCTGATCGCCACCGGCCGGGACAGGTCCAGCGTCTCGCGCAACTGCGGCGCGGCCAGGATGGCGGGCACGTCGCGCAGGTCCGCGTCGAGGTAGGCGGTGGCGCCGGCCGGGTGCGAGGTCAGCAGCGCGCGGGCGTGCGCCAGCACCAGCGGGTCGTTGTCCACGTACACGATCCGGGACTCGGGCGCGATCTCCTGCACCACCTCGTGCAGGTTCGGCGAGGTCGGCAGCCCGGTGCCGATGTCCAGGAACTGGCGGATGCCGTGCTCGCGGGCCAGGTGGCGAGCCACGCGCACCATGTAGTGCCGATTCTCCCGCATGGAGATCGGCAGGCTCGGCGAGGCCTGGAGGATCGCCTCCGCCGCCTTGCGGTCGGCCTCGAAGTTGTCCTTGCCGCCCAGCAGGAAGTCGTAGATGCGGGCGGAGTGGGCAACGGTCGTGTTCAGCTCAAGCGGCGGCACGCTGTGAAATCTACTCGCCCGCGGTCCCGGATGGACAGACGGGTTCGCCGCCGTCCGCGGTCACGGCGGGTGACCGACGGGTTCAGGCAAACGCGAGACGCAGCCAGGCCCACAGTTCCTCCGATCGGTGCGCGACCCGGGCGTGGACCGCGGGCAGCGTGCGCCGCAGCCAGGCGCGGAACGACTCCGGTGTGTCGAGGATGCGCTGCTGATCAGCGCGGCTCTCCCGGTCGAGCGCGGTGACGATCGCCCGGCGGTCGCGGTGGTCGACCTCGGTCACCGGTTCGCCCGGCTCTCCCGGTGCGCCCGGTCGACCAGCCGGACCAGGTCGGGTGCGCGGCAGCAGCCGGCTGCGCGGTGCCGGAGCATGGCGCGCAGCAGGCCCGGCATCCGGCGGCGGGCCGGCGTGACGCGGCGGCGCGCCAGGCCGGTGGCCGCGGCGGTGAGCTGGCTCATCTGCCCTCCTCGAAGATCTCGCGGTGCAGCCGGTCGAGGTTCCAGCCGGCCTCGATCGAGTACGGCACGACCCGGACCCGGCCGGCGGTGGTCCAGGCGGACGGGATGACGCCGGCGGCGGCCTCGGACAGCGTGCGGCGGATCAGGTCGGCGCCGGCCGGCTCGGCGGCGCTGCCCGGCAGCCCGGTGAGCCGGGCGTCGAACCGGCCGACCGCGAGCACCAACCGGGTCCGGGCCGCGACGAACCGGGCGTGGTCCCGCCAGAAGAGCTGGTCCTGGCGGTACGTCCGGACGGCCGCGTGGGTGATCCAGACGAGCACGTCCGCGTGCGGCAGCCAGCGGCGGTGATGCGCGTCGTAGTCCGTGTCCGCGGCGATGCCGGGCAGGTCAACGACCAGCCAGGACCGGCCGTTCGCCGCTCGCAGCCGGTGCGCGGACGGGCCGGTGCGGCACTCGCGCAGCGGGTCGGTGTCCAGGCCGAGCGCGAACAGCCGGTTCAGCGTGAGGCCCTTGCCGACCCCGCGTCTGCCGACGAAGACCGCGGTGGGAAGGGAGCGTCGCATACCCTCCGGTCTACCGCCGCGACGGGCCGGGCACATCCCCTCGATCCGCGGCGGGCACCCCCTCGGCGACCGCCTCGGCCAGCACCGCGTCCTCGTCCTCGACCGGCTGGATCTCCAGCTTGCCGTGCCGGACCGCACGCATCAGGTTCTCGATGCTCTTGGGCCGGTAGTGCATCGCGGCGGCGATCGCGGCGTGCGTGGCACCGTCCAGGTGGAGGCGGATCGCCCGGCGCTCGTGGGCGCCGAGCCCGTGGCCGGTGTGGCGCCCGACCGGCAGGGACAGCTCGGCCGCGAGCGCGCTTGCCTGCCCATGGTACGCACCGGCGCCGCACTCGCGGAACCCGCGCAGCGCCCGGTCGACGAACCGCTCGGCGGCGCGCCGCCGGCCCAGGGCGGTCAGGCAGCGGGCCGCGACCATCCGCACCCGGCCGGCCTCCAGCGGCAGCCCCACCCGCTCGGCCGCGCGCAGCGCCGCGAAGGCCAGGTCACGCGCGGTCGCCGGGTCGCCGGCCGCGAGCGCGATCTGCGCCGCCACCCGGTCCGCGGCCATCCGCGCGGACGCGCGGCCCAGGTGGTCGTAGCGGCTGCGGAACGCGGTCAGCTCGGCCGTGGCCTCGTCCAGGCGGCCGAGGCGGCTGAGCGCGTCCGCGCGCAGCGGCCCGAACAGGTGGGTGCCCGGCTCGCCGACGTCCAGCACCGCGGCCAGGTCGTCGGCCGCGGTCAGCAGCGCGCCCGGGTCGTCGCGAGCCTGGGCGAGCGCGGCCAGCCCGCCGGCGAAGTAGGCGCGCCCGATCCGGGTGACGGCGGTGTTGCCGGCCGAGCGGACCAGTTCCTCCGCGGTCTCCCAGTCGCCGCGGGCCGCATGCGGGTACGCCCCCAACGCCCGGACCAGCGCGAAGTCCCAGAACCGGGCGTTGGCCTCGGCGTCGTCCGCGGCCCAGCGCGCCAGGTGCACGGCCGCGTCCAGGTCACCGCGGCGGAACTCGGTCTCGGCGAGGTAGGCCAGCGCCTGGCCGATCCGCAGCGACTCGCCGCGGGTGGCGCGCCGCACCGCCTCGGTCAGGTCGTCCCGGGCGGCGTCCAGTTCGTCCGCCCAGAGGTGGATCATGCCGCGGGCGACCAGCGCGTCCAGCCCGGACGCGCGGACCAGCGCGGTGGAGCTGGTCAGCGCGGCCAGCGCCGCCGCGCCGTCGCCGACCATGGCCAGGCCGACGCTGCGGGCGAACCAGGCGAACGTGAGCACGGACGGGTCCCGGGGCCCGAGCGCCAGCGCGCGGTCGGCGTAGCTGACCGTGTCCTCGTGGCGCAGCTCCACGATGCCGACGATCGCGATCTGGCCACAGATGCGGGCCTCGAGGTCGACGGGCGCGGCGTCGCCGCCGGCGTCCGGGCCGGCGGGCGCGCCCGCGCTCGCGTCGAGGTCGTCCAGCGCGGCCCGGAAGCCGGCCTGGGCCGCGGGCAGATCGCCGCCGATCAGCAGCAGGTAGCTGCGCACGTACGACCGCCACGGGCTGGGCGGCAGGTCGTCGAGCGCGTCCAGGTAGCGCGCGGCGGTGGCGATGTCGCCGGAGACGAGCAGCAGCTCCACCGCCTCGAGCAGCCGGGCCGCGCGGTGCGGGCTGTCGCGCGGGGTCAACTCCAGCGCCTGGGCCAGGAACCGCGCGGCGCGCTGTGGGCGTCCGGCGCGCTGCTCCGTGCGGGCCACCCGGGCGACCGCCTCGGCGAGGTGCTCGTCCGGGCGGTCGCTGGCCGCGACCCGGTGCCAGACGGTGTCCCGGTCGCCGAGCTTGGCGGCGGCGCGGTGCAGCGCGCCGCGCCGGTCGGCGGGCAGGCGCGCGTACGCGGCGTCGCGGACCAGCGTGGTGACGAACCGCAGCCGCCGGCCGGCGCTGCCGGGCTCCTCGTCGAGCAGCCCGGCCTCGACCCCGGCAGCCAGCGCGACCCGCACGTCGGCGCCGTGCAGCTCGCGCACGTCCGCGACGCTGAACCGCCGGCCCAGCACGGCGGCCGCCATGATCACGTCCTGCACCTCGGCCGGCAGGTCGGCGAGCCCGGCCGCGACCGCGCGGGCCACGTCCGGCGGCGCGTCCAGCGGCCCGATCGCGGCGGTGAGCGTGCCCGGGTCGTACCGGTCGAGCAGGTGCACCGCGTGCACCGGGTGCCCGCCGGTGATCTCGTGCAGCCGGACCGCGGCGGCGGTCGGCAGTTGCCGCTTGCGCGCGTGCGCGACGTGCATCAGGTCGTCCACGGTCAGCCCGCCGAGCGTGATCTCGTCCACCCGGGCCGGGTCGGCGTCGTCCACCCACTGCTGGGCCCGGTCCGGGTCGGCGTCCTGGCCGGCCAGCCGCCAGGTGGGGTCGATGCCGTCCTGGTAGGCGAGCACGATCAGCAGCGGGTGACCGGTGGCCCGGCCGGACGCGTGGCGCAGCGCGGCCAGCGAGGGCGCGTCGGCCCGGTGCGCGTCGTCGACGAACACGATCAGGCCGCCGGCCCGCTCGATCAGCCCGGCCAGCGTGGAGGCGACCAGGAACGGGTCGGCCGTCTCGGCCAGCGGCACCGGCTCGCCGGCCAGCTCGCGCAGGATCGCGGTGAGCACGGCCCACGGCGAGACGAAACCGGCCCGGTCCGCGCTGACCCGGATGGCGCGCGGCGCACCGTCCATCGTGGTCAGCACGTGCCGGACCAGCGCGGTCTTGCCGATGCCCGCGGGCCCGTGCACGGCGGCCAGCCGGGGCCCGCCGTCGCGTGCGGCACGCCACGCCCGGTGCAGCATCCCGGCCTCGGCCGCCCGGCCGACGAACTCGAATCGCTGGCTCATCAGGGCCGGACATTAGCAACGCGGCCGTACCGTCGATGCGCGGTTTTGTCCGTCTTCGACGCTGAGGCCGAAAGCGGCCCCCTCCCCGGTGCGGGAGGGGGCCGCCGGGCGATCAGTTGGCGGTGAAGGAGTAGAGGTCGCCGCCGTCGAGGTGGAAGCGGAGCCGGACCGCGCCGGCCGGCAGCGTGCTGCCGCCGGTCCAGGCCGCGCGCACGCCGGGTGCCCGCGCGTCGGTCGTCACCGGGACGGAGTCGGCCGGTCCGTACCCCTGGACGGGGTTGCCGTTGGCGTCGAGCACCTCCACGCGCAGCGAGTCACCGGCCGCGGCGGGCCGGTAGTTGACGGTGAGCGCCTTGCCGGCCGCGGTCAGCGGGCGCGTGGTGACCACGCCGGTGCCGTCCGCGTGGAACGAGGCGAACCGGTCGGTGGGCCAGGAGACCATGCCGACGTTGGCCGGACCGTAGTTCGTCGTGCACTGACCGGCGTTCTTGGCCGCGTCGTCGCACATGTGCTCGCCCGCGAACGCGCCGTAGTACAGGCGCGTCTGCGAGGTGCCGTCCGGCAGCGTGACCGTGACGAGCCCGCTGCTGGACAGCGCGAACCCGTAGTCCCAGGTGCCCGGCGCGCCCGGCTGGACGAGATTGCCGCGGCCGGGCCGGCTCCAGTTGACCAGGTCGCGGGAGGCGGCCACGCCGAGGTGGCTGCGGCCCTTGTCCGTGCCGGGGTTGCCGAACGGGTTCGGGCTGTAGACGATGTCGAAGATCCACGGGACGCCGAGGTACTGGTCGCCGTAGCGGATCGCCGGCATGCCGTAGATCTCGCTCCACGCGGTGGTGCCGAGCCGGCCCGCGCCGGCCGGGATCAGCGCGTCGTCGAGCAGGTCGGCCGCGAAGGACGGCCGCGGCGTGGTCCACGTCTTGAAGTCCACGCTGGTGGACACCCAGGTGGTACGCGGGCCGAACGGCGAGGTCAGCTGGTTCTTGATCATCGCGACGAACCGCTGGGTGGCCGGGTCCCAGGTGGCCGTGGCCACGTCGAAGCCGGGAATCCCGCGGGCGCCGGGGATGGCGGTCCAGGTGATGCCGTCGTTCGACTGCTTGCCGATGTACTGGGTGTTCTCGGCGGCCATCATGAAGAACTTCGGCACCGAGCTGCCCGGGGCCCAGGCCGGGTTGCGCACGACGCCCTGCGGGCCGCCGGAGAACACGGCCGAGGTGCGGCCGTCCCGGCTCCAGGTGATGCCGTCATTGCTGATCGCCCGGCCGGTGCCGGTGCTGGTCTGGTACCACATCGTGTACGCGGGCTCGCCGGGGAACGCGGCGGGCAGCACGGTGCCGCCCATCCGCGGATTCGCGTCCCAGGTGCCCGCGCCGGTGCCGGTCAGCACCCGGCCGTCCGTACCGGCCTTGGTGCCGGGGTGGACGACGCGCTCCACGCCGGAGTAGGACTCGACGCGCTGGTCGCCGACGAACAGCACGGTCGCGCCGGTCGCCAGCGCCGCGCTGTCCGCCACGTCCGCGCTGGAGCGCAGCTCCACGTCGTCCCACCGGGTCTGCCCGACGCCGGCCAGGTCGCCGTAGAGCCGGACGCTGGTCGTGGTGGCGCCGGCCGGCGCGGTCCGGCCCACCGTGACCTTCTGCCAGCCGGCGCCGGCCGGCACGACCGTGTCCAGCGAGTCGATCCGGTTGCCGTTCGCGTCGCGGAACTCCACGTAGATCCGCGCGCCGTCGCCGCTGAGCCGGTGCGCCCAGGCGGACGCCGTGATCGTCTCGCCGGCGTTGACCGGGACCGCGTCGCTGAGCACGGAGACGGCCTCGTTCGCGGACGTGTCGTTGATCAGCACGTAGCCGGTGCCGCCGTGTGCGACCGTGCCGCGCAGCAACTGGACCGGGCAGGCCGTGCCGGTGCAGTTCTGCTCGGTCGAGGTCCACTGGGTCGGGACCTCGGTGTTGCGCCGCTCCTCGAAGCCCGCGTTCGGCACCTTGCGCAGCGGCGGCGGCAGCGCGGTGAGCCCCGCGTCGTCCCAGTGGGTGGTGCCGTTGTCGGCCCAGGTGGAGTAGGCGAGCACGGTCGCGGTGACCGCGTCCTCCGGCACCGTGCCGACCGCGGTCAGCCGCTGCCACGCGGTGCTGGAGGCGGCCTCCATCGAGCTGACCGGCGTGGTGCGCGAGCCGTCCGCGCGCCAGAACTCCAGATAGAGTGTTCCGCCGGCCCCCGCGGCCGACTGCTGCACCCAGATGGAGGCGGTCAGTTCCTCGCCCGGCAGCACGGCCAGGTGCGCGCTGCGCACGCTGACGCCGCTGCCGGTCGAGGTGTCGGTGATGCGGACCGCGCCGTTGCCGCCGTGCACCGGGGAGGTGACGACCGCGGTCGCGCCCGCGTTGTCGGTGGACCAGGAGGACAGCCCGGACTCGAAGCCCGGGTTCGCGAGGAGGCGCGGTGACGGTGACACCGCCGCCGTCGCCTGCGTCTCCGTCACCGCGACGAAGGCGCCGATCAGTAGCGCGGCAGTGACCGCGCGTGTAAGTGATCTCACGGTCGTCATTCATAGCAGGGGCTGGATGCGAGTTGATCGTCCCGATCGGACGTTCAACTTCTGTTCACCGACTAAAGTCGGCGGCCGGTCGACTCCCGGCCGCTGCGGATGGTCCCCCGGCCCTCGTACGGTCGGCGTATGCACGGGCCGACCCTGGTGACGGACCGGGCGCTGGGCCCGGACCTGGCGCGCGGCTTCATGCTGCTGTTCATCGCGCTGGCCAACTCGCATTACTTCCTGCGCGGGTCCTCCGTGCTCGGCGGCTACCCGCAGGAGGGCACGGCCGTGGACTCGGCCGTGATCTGGCTGCTGTCCACGTTCGTGGACGGGCGCGCGTTCCCGCTGTTCGGCCTGCTGTTCGGGTACGGCGTGGCACGCATCGCCGACCGGCAGCGGTGGCGCGGCCCGCGCGGCGTGCGGTGGCTGCTGTGGCGTCGCGCCGCGGTGCTGATCGCGGTCGGCCTGGTCGACGCGATGCTGTTCTACGTCGGGGACATCCTGGCCATGTACGGCGTACTGCTGATCGCCGGCGCCTGGCTGGTCCACCGGCGCGACCGCTGGCTGCTGGTGGTCGCGGTGGCGCTCACCGCGCTGAACGCGATCCCGAGCGCCGATCTGTCCACGGTCAGCGCCGCCGGGCCGGACCCGTCCATGCTGCCGCCGGACCCGGTCGCGATGGTGATCCACCGGCTGCCGGTGGCGCTGGTGATCGCACTGGTCGGCCCGCTCGGGTTCGCGGCCCCGTTCGCGGTCGGGCTGTGGGCCGGCCGGCGCCGGATTCTGGAGCGGCCGCCGCGCTGGCTCACCACCGTCGCCGCCGGCGGCATCGGGGCCGCGGTGCTGGGCGCGCAGCCGATCGCGCTGGCACTGGCCGGGGCGGTCGCGCCGCCCGGCCGGGCGGTGTTCGAGGCGCTGGGCGCGCTGCACGCCACGACCGGCCTGCTCGGCGGCTTCGGGTACGCGGCCGCGGCCGCGCTCCTGGCGTCCCGGCTCGCCCGCCGGCCCGGCCGGGTGACCACCGCGATCGCCGCGACCGGGCAGCGCTCGATGAGCTGCTACCTGCTGCAGTCGGTGACGTGGGCGGTGGTGTTCACCCCGTTCCTGCTCGACCTGTCCGGCGCCCTCTCCGTCACCACCACGGCGCTGCTGGCGACGGCCACGTGGGCGGCCACGGTGGTGCTCGCCGACCGCATGCGGCGGGCCGGGCAGCGGGGCCCGTTCGAGACGCTGGTCCGGCGGGTCACGTACGGCACGTGGTGATCCCGCCGTCGTCTGCCGCCGCACACCTCGCCGACCGCGACGCGCACCCACGAGCTGACATAGTCATCCGAAACTGTTGACGCTGTCATCTCGTAGGCCTACGCTGCTGAGGTGACAGCGTCATCTTAATGGCGCACAGCTGCGGGAGGAACCATGAACATCTTTCTGACGGGCGGCTCCGGATTCGCCGGAGGTGCCATCCTTCGGCGGATGGTGGCCGGCGGTCACACCGTCCACGCGCTCGCCAGATCCGAGCGCGCCGCCGCGGCGGTCAGCGCCGCCGGAGGGGTACCGGTGCGCGGCGACCTGTCGGATCTGGGCGAGCCCGGCAGCCGGCCGGCCTGGCTCGGCGCTCTCGACCGGATCGACGCCGTGGTGCACGCGGCGGCCTTCATGGAGTTCTGGGGCCCGGATCAGCGGTTCGTCGACCGCAACCTGCTGCCGGCCCGCGCCCTGTACCAGGCGGCCGTCACCGCGGGCGTCGAGCGCTTCGTGCTGGTCTCCGCGGCCAGCGTCTCCACCGGCGACAACCACGCGAGCGTGGTGGACGAGAACACCGACCCGGGCCGGCCGAACATCGCGTACAGCCGGGTCAAGCTCCGCACCGAGCGGGAACTGCTCGCCATGCCGCACGGCAGGACGGCACTGGTGATCATCCGGCCGCCGTTCATCTGGGGGCAGGGCATGACGCACACCCTCCAGGGCTTCATCGACGCGGTCCGGGGCGGCCGGTTCTCCTGGATCGACGGCGGGCGGCATCTGGTCGACTTCGTGCACGTCGACAACCTCGCCCACGCCGCCACCCTGGCGCTGACCAACGGGGAGCACGGCCTGATCTGCTACGTCACCGACGACAGCCCGCGCCCGGTCCGGGACTTCCTCACCCCGCTGCTGGCCACCCGCGACGTCGACGTGAGCAAGGCCAACAGCGTCCCGCGCGCGATCGCGTCGCCGCTGGCCACGGTGATGGAGACGGTCGCCAAGGTGCGTCGCAGCGCGACCGCGCCGCCGCTGACCCAGTGGATGATCTCGTTCGTCGGCCGCGATCGCGTCTACGACATCACCCGGGCGCGCACCCGGCTCGGATACCAGCCCGAAGTCACCGTCGAGGAAGGACTCCGCCGGATGGCGGGGGCCCGCAAGTGACCGTCTCCGCCCGAGAGGACAGCGTCATGAAGCGATTCACGGTCGAGAACGTCACGGCGAGCATCAGGCGGGTGACGTTCGCCAATCCGCCGGTCAACCTCGTCGACGCGGCCACCCTGTCCGAGCTGTCGCGGATCGTCGACTCGCTGAGCCACGACGAGGAGGTCACGGTCGTCGTCTTCGGCAGTGCGGTGCCGGGGTACTTCATGAACCACGCCGACGGCGACGACTTCCCCGCGTTGCTGGCCATGACCGGCGACACCGGCAGCCCGATCTTCCTTGACCTCACCACCCGGCTGGCCACCGCGCCGCTCGTCAGCATCGGCGCGATCCGCGTTCGACCTGCGGTACGCCGGGCGTGAGGACGCCACCTTCGGCCAGCCCGAGGCGGCCGTCGGCCTGATCGCCGGTGGCGGCGCCGGCGAGCGCCTGCCGCGGCTGCTCGCAGGGTGGGCCGGGCGCCGGCGGCGAGGAACCCGTCGGGCAGGGCGATCGGTACGACCGCGCGGCCCGGCCGGCTCGCCGCCGGCCACGTCGACGTCGCCGTCCGGCACGTGCCGCGGCTTCGGCCGCGTGCTCTCGACGTCCCCGGTCTCCGCCGAGCGCGGCGGCGGAGTCTTCGGTGGAGTCGACCGTCGACGACGCCGCGGACCCGATCGCATACCTGCGCGGCGGGGTCCGGCTACATCACCGGCGCGACGTACGGCGTCAACGGCGGTGCGCAGATCCACTGACGATCGAGTTCGTGCTCGTCAGCGGTGCCGGCTCGTGGTCACCGGGCACGCGCCCGATCGATCTGCGAGGCGGTCCGGCCGCTCCCGGAGGGTCGCCACCGCAGGCCGTCGGCGAGCAGACTCGCCACGAAGCCCGCGGCGGCGGCCGCGACCACTCCGGCCAGCAACGCGAGCCACGGGTCCGGCGCCGCCCGGACCTCGAGGACCGGGACCGAGAACAGCAGAGCCCGCACGCCCACCTCGGCCGACGCTCGCGACAGCACCGCCAGGACGCCCAGGACCGCGCCGGTCACCGGCCCGAACCAGGCCGCGAAGACCACCGCCCGGCGAACCGGACCCCCCGCACGGACGGTCACCGAGGCGACGACCACCCCGGCCGCCACCAGGATGACGCCGGCCACCACGACGAGCATCCCGCCCGCGGGCAGTGCCACGCCACCGTCCAGCACACAGGACAGCGCACCATCAACGTGCACCGGCCACGGCACCCCCAGGCCCAGCAGCACCGCACCCCCGACGGCCACCGGCGACGCCAGCACGACACCTCCGGCCGCCGCCGGCCCGGCGACGATCCACACACCGAGAACACCCAGGACCGCGAGCACAGACGCGGACCAGCCGAGGGTACGCAGCCCGGCCGCGCTCGCCGGGAACCGCGCGACCAGCAGGCACACCGCCACCACCGCCAGCGCACCGCCGGCCGCGCCCAGCACCGCCGGACCGGCCGCCACCGCGACCACGCCGTCCAGCGACGACAGCGACCCGCCACCGCCGAACGGCAGCCCCGTACCGGGGAACGGCAGGCCGGCGCCGGACGACGCACAGCGAGGCGCCGCACCACCCCCGGTGAGCGCATCACCGACCGGCGCGGTCACCGGCCCGCGCGCCGCCCAGGCCGCCACGCCCACACCACCGGCGACGACCGCGACCGCCGACGCGCCGCGGAGCAGAAGCCGCTCGCGACCGCGCCATAGCAGCAGCACTCCCAGCACCACCGCACCGACCAGCGAAATCCCCAGCGGTATCACTTCGACCCGGGCCTGCACCGCGATCGGCAGGCCGCCCGGCGCGGCACCGACCTCGGCCGGCCCGCCGGCCGCCATGGCGACGAGAGCCGCCGTGAGCCGATCCACCCGCCCGAACCGGCCGGCGTCCAACAGCAGCAGCCCGCCCACTGCCGTGCCCGCCATGGCCAGCAGCGCGACCCCCGCCGCGGCCGCACCCTCGTAGACGTCGCGCACCGCCATCAGACGTCACGACCCCGATACGCCGCCCGGCCGCCGTACACCGGCGTCAACGGCGCCGGAAGCCCGGTGCGCACGGTGGCCGAACCCCGGTCCGGGTCCCCCACGCCGCCAGGCCCGGTCCCCCCGCCGCCCCGCACCGTGCACGCCGCCATCGCCCGGCAGCCGTACCGCTCGGACAGCCCACTTACCTCGATCATTGCCATGGCGACATGCTGACCGCCCGCGCTGACCGGTTCCGCGGCACTTCTGGGAAGGTTCTGAGACATCCACCGATCCGGCCGGGCGGCGGGACCGGCCGGACCGGCGATGAACGTCCTGGATCCGGCCTCAGGACGGCGTCAGGATCAGCCATCCGAAGCCGACAACGCCGCGGTAGCCGCTGAGGTACTCGTCGCGCCGCTGATCGGCGAACGACCGGGCGGCCGGAGTGCCGAGCCGCTCGATGCCCGCGCGCCAGTCAGACTCGAAGTCGTCCCATTCGGCCACCGTCGACTCGGCGATGTGCAGTGGCCGGAACCCGGCGTCCACCGCCGCCCGCGCCAGGGACGGCAGGTCCGGTAGCTCACCGAACACCTCGCGGACGCGCCCGTCCGGAGCGGTGCGGTAGAAGCCGTCGGCGAACAGTGCCTTCCCGCCGGGCGCGGTGAGACGGCGCAACGCGGCCAGTGCCTGGCCGGCATCGCCCCAGATGTGCCCGGCACCCACGTTGAGGACGAGCTCGGCGGGCCGGCGCCAACCGGCTGCGTCGTCGCTGTGGAAGGTGACCCGCGTAGACAGTCCTCGTTCCGCCGCACGCTGCCGAGCCCGTTCCCCCTCGGCGACATCGCGCTCGACCCCGTCACCAGCGATACCGAACGTCTCACACAGCCGCATCAGCAGTCGGCCGTTGCCGCACCCCAGGTCCAGCGCGCGCCATCCCGCCCCGGCCGGCTCCAGCCGCCGGACCACATCGGCCGCCCGGTGCTCGCTCAGGGGCGCGTTGTAATCGATGCCGGCCGCCGCGGCGGCCAGATACACCTTCAGTTCTTCCTCGGTCACCGGCACACGGTACTGCGGCACGAACTCGCGCTCGGCCGCGTTCGCAGACTCCGTGGCGGGAACTGTTCTCAGCGAAGGCTGATCGCCGCATAGATGCAAGCAAGGCCGAACGACATCGCCGCAAATAGGTACATTATCGACACAAGAACAGAAGGTGCCTCCGCCTTGCCGCGTTTCCGCAGAATCTCCGCGGTAACCGCTAGCGACGGAACCTCAAGCCGCTCCGCCAGGCGGGCTTCGAGCTCGACGGTAGGGCCGATCGCGGCGTCCATGAACACCTTGTAGGCGCGGTCCGCGTACCAGAAGGCGCAACCGATCAACATGCCGGAGGCGCCGACAGCTACCGCGACAACGGTCAGGCCACCGCCAACGGCGGTTATATAGCCAGCCGTCACGAACGCCGCGATGACCAGATAGTAGTTGACCAGTTGCAGGCGCTGCGACCGCCGGGTTTCCACCAATGACCACAGGTGACTCAACGCCGCCAGGAAAATCTGATCATCATTGTTGGGCGGCCGCGGATCGGGTGCGCCCATCGACATGACCCACCTCCGATCTCGATGACGGAGTCGCACCCACTATCCCAACACGACGTCCCGTGACGCCATACCGCAAGCACCGCGAGCGCCGAGTCCGATCCACCAGGACGCGCGCACCGGCATGGCGCAGAAGAGCGATCACCGAGTTCGTGCCGAGCCGTAAAGGCGACACATCGTGGTGGCGTGCACGTTCTATCGTGCAGGGAAGCGAACGTCGAGCGAACTGGTGGCCGTCATGGGTGCGGAAGAGCTCCGCCAGAGGATCGTGCTGGCGACGATCCCCCTGCTCGACGACTACGAAACGCTGACCATGGCGCGGATCGCCGAGGCCGCGGGAATCGATGAGGCCGAACTCCTGACGATCTTTCCCGATAAGGACGCGGTCGTCCAGGCGTGGAGTTCCATGCTGATGGCGCAGCTGAGCGCGGCGAGCAACCCCACCGAGGACGTAGGCAAGCTGAACGCGATCCGGATGGATCAGCCGATCGGGCCGCGCCTTGTCGAGGTGGTCACCATCCTCGGCGCCTACTACGATCGCATCCGCGCCGAGCTCGAATCCGTCGAGCGGGTCGGCTTCCCACGCCACGGCACGGCCACTGAGGCGGGCACCGCACCACTGAGCCGGAACGATTTCCGGGTCCTCGGCAGCCTGCCCGAGTTTCAGCAGGCGGTCGCGAGACTGCTGAAACCGGACGAGCAACGCCTACGCGTTCCCGTCGAGGTCCTCGCGGAGATATTCCTCAGCATGTCGCGATTCTGCACCCGGGCGCCGAACGAGGTACGTCCGCTGCCGGCCGAACAGGTCGTCCACCTCTTCCTGCACGGCGCCCTGATCAGCGACTGACGGCTACGACGGGACGCCGCGGACGTGCTCTGGCAGCGGCACGACTGGCAGCACGTCGATCCCCTCGGTACGCCGTCCGGGACGGGCCCGGACGGCGTACCGGTTCAGGCGACGATCCAGCTCAGCGTGTGGGTGCGGGTGTTGCCGTCCGGGTCGGTGGCGGTCAGGGTGACGGGGTACTCGCCGGCCACGGTGGGCGTGCCGGAGATCCGGGTGGTGCCGGGGTCGAGGCGGGTGCCCGGCGGCAGGCCGGTGGCGGTCAGCGTGACCGGTCGCCGCTGCGGGTGCGTGACCTGGACGTAGTGGTAGGTCGAGGCGCCGGCGGCATCGTGCCAGGCCCCGATGAAACGGATCTTCGGGCCGGTCGGCGCGGGCGGGACCGGACGGGTGCCGTCGACCCCGACCGCGGTCCACGCGGCGGCCACGGTGGACACCTCCACGCTCGACGGGCCGTAGAGGTCGGTGGCGGCCCGCAGCGTCGCGGCCCGGGCGCCGGCATAGTCGGTGTTCGAGACCATGTACTCGGTCACCGCGCGGAACCAGATCCGCCCGGCGCGCTCGTTGCCCAGCCCGGTGACCGCGGGCGCCCCACCACAGGTCGGGCTGTCACCCCAGGCAGACCGTCCACTACCGACGGACAGCTGGTAGAAGAACTTGATCGCGGGCGCCCCGATCCGGTGGTTGGACGGCTCGTCCACCAAACTCGGATCCCAGCAGCCCTTCCCGGCGCCGTTACGGGTGGGGTCGTCCATGTACCGCAACGGCCCGCCCGGCGTGCTCTCCCCGATCATGTAGTCGGGTGCGTCCGCCGGATTACCGGCCGCGAACTCGACCAGCGTGCCCAGGATGTCACTGTTCGCCTCGTTGAGCCCACCGGACTCACCGAAGTTGTCGAAACCGGCGGTCACCCCGGAGACGCCGTGCCCGATCTCGTGCGCCACGACATCGATGGCGTTCATCGACCGGCTACCGGCCGGCGGCGGGCTCAGCAGCACACACCGGCAGTCGGCCTCGTAGGACGCCACACCGTCCGGCTCGCCGACGTTGGTGAGAACCAGCGGGCCCACCCCGTCACCGGCGATCCCGAACCGCCCGTGCACGGCCCGCAGATAGTCCCAGGTCACCTCGGCGGCATAGTAGGCGTCGACGTTCGCCGTGGCCCGGTCGTCGGCGACACCGGTACCCCACCGGTTGTCGGCGTCGGTGGGACGGACTCCGCTGTACGGGCCCTGGAAGAAGCCGCCGCCGAGGTCGCGTACCTCCAGGCCGCCGCGGCCGCGGTCGACCAGCGCGTACCCGCCGGCCCGATCCCGCTCGGTGACGATCGTGACCGTACCGCTGTGGAACCCGTGCGCGATACCGGCGGCGCCGGGCGCGGCGTTCGCCGCCGGAGGACCGGAGACGGCGACCGCACCGAGGACGCCCGTCACGGCCACCAGCCGCACGAGCCGCCCTCCGGCACGGCGCCGCCGCACTGTGGTCGAGGTGTCTGTCATGGCGGCGACCGTACGACCGTCCACATAAGGCGAAGATAAGCGGCCACGGTACGGCGAGAGTGCTCCGTACCATCGGCGCCACCGGCCGAAGGCTGAGCAACCGCTGAGGGCCGCTCAGCCTGCGCACGGGTACGCGCATCGACGATGGTGACGTTCGGTTCACGCATCATCGTCACGGGGGTTGATCCAATGCGGAAGAAGATCCTGACGGCCGCGGTCGCGCTCGCCGCCACGACCGGCCTGCTGGGCGCGGCGGCGCCGGCCACGGCGGACCGCAAGCCGGATGAGCCGAGCTTGACCGGCTCCGCGCAGTTGTTCCGGCTGGACGGGCAGGACGTGCGGTTCACGTTCGACGTGCGCGGGTTCGCCATGGACGCGCAGGGCACGTTCCGGTTCACGCACCGGCACGGCGAGCAGTACGGCTGGGCGGACCTCAAGGCGGACTGCCTGATCACCGGCGGGCCGGTCGCGACCGTCACCGGCATCGTCACGGCCACGAACGTGCCGGGGCTGATGGGGCAGCGCAAGGGCGTGTCGGTGTACGACCACGGTCGCCACGACCGGCTCGGTTACAGCTGGCCGATCTCGCACGACATCCACGTCGAGCAGTGCCTGAGCATGGCGCCGTTCGAGACCGTACGCACCGGCGACTTCCGGGTCGAGCACTGGTTCCCGCCGCTGCCGCGGTAGGGCACCGAATGGTGACACCTTCCGCACCGACTCCGTTCGACTTTTGCTTTGGTCGATCTTCGAGTGGCTTGGGTGAAGCGATTCTGAAGCTGATGTGAAATTCCTGACTGCTACGTTTCCTGCCACCGCCAACGTGCCATTCGTGATGGGAGAAGACATGTCACCGCAACGTAATCGCCGTCGCTCGGTGCTGCTGTCGGCCGCGGCGGTCGCCTGCGCGGCCGCGACGATCACCGTGGCGAGCGCGACCCCGGCGTCCGCCGCCACCGGCGTGCTCATACTCAGGCACTCGGACCCGGCCGGCAACATCACTTACCTCGCCAACCCCGCCCCGGGGTGCTACTCCGTACGCGACGGCTACAACGTCGCCGACAACCGGCTCAACACCTACGTCCTCGCGTATCGGAGCACCTTCTGTAACGGCTCGGCGATCCGGATCGAGCCCGGCACCGCGCCGTCTCTGTGGCAGACCGCCTACAGCGTCCAGGTGCCCAGCTGAGGCCCGGCGTGGCGCCGTACCGGTCGGGGAACGACGTACGGCGCCACGATCGGATAGGCGCACCGGCCGCGGACAGGTGAAGGAAAACCGGCCGATGTCGACGATCCCGGACGGCCGGGATGGTCCGCGGCGGTGCGGACCATCAGCCGGGGTCTGGCATTCTTGGGGCGTGGCCGACCTGGAACTGCGACACCTCAGGTACCTCGTCGCCGTGGCGGAGACCGGGAGCATCACCCGCGCGGCGCGGCGGCTGCTGCTGACCCAGCCGGCGCTGTCGCGTGCGCTGCGGTCGCTGGAGCGGGCGGCCGGGGTGCCGCTGCTCGTGCGTGGGTCGCACGCCACCGAGCTCACGGCGGCCGGAGCGGTGCTCTTGGCGGACGCGTACGACCTGCTGGAACGCTCCAGGATCGCGCTGGAACGGGCGCGGGAGACGGAGACGCTGACCGTGACCGCGCCCGCCTGTGACGTCATCGCCGTGGCGGCGGCCAGCCGGGACTTCGAGGCGGCGAATCCGGGAGTCCAGATCGACGTGGTGCCGCGTGACTGGCTGGCCCCGGAGGAGCTGCGGGCGGGCACGGCGGACGTGTCGATCCTGCGTGACTCGTTCGATCGGCACGGCCTCGCGGTCGAGTCGATCATGACGGAGCCGCGCATGGTGGTGCTGGGCGCGGACCATCCGCTCGGCGAACGGGAGCGTCTGACCCTCGCTGACCTGCGGGACGAGACGTTCACCTACTGGGCGGGCATGTCCGGTGCGGAGGCGGCGCATTGGACCGGCGCCGACGTGGACGGGCAGCCACGCCGGCAGAGCCTGCGCATCCGGTCGGTGACCGACGTGCTCGCCGCGGTCGCGCTCGGGCGGGCGGTCGTGTACGCCCACGGCTCGACACTTCCGGAGAAACTGCCGGGCATGTCCGTACGGCCGGTCGAGGGCCTGTCCGGGAGCCGCCTGGAGGTGGGGACGCCGTCGCGTGCCACCGGGGCCGCACGGTTGTTCGTGGAGCACATTCTGCGGTGGCCTGCCTGGCGGGCATGACCCGCTCTGCCCGATCGGCATTACCGCCGGTTCCACGCCGCTGGTTGGATCAGGCAAATGCAAGATCAATCAACTGTCGTCATCACCGGCGCCAGCTCGGGCATCGGGCTCGCCGTGGCGGAACTCGTCGCGGCGCGGGGCGCCCACGTCGTGCTGGTCGGCCGGACCGAGCAGCGTCTCGCGCCGGCCGTCGACCGGGTCCGGGAGGCCGGACACGGCCGGACACCGGGACGGTTCCTCGCCGACTTCGAGCGGCTCGCGGACGTCCGCGCGCTGGCCGACCAGTTGCGGGACCGATACCCGACGATCGACGTGCTGATCAACAACGCGGGCGGGCGGATACGGTCATATCGCCGCACCGTGGACGGGAACGAGGCGACGGTCCAGGTCAACCACCTGGCGCACTTCCTGCTCAGCGGCCTGCTGCGAGACCGGCTGCGCGGTGGCCGGATCATCAACACCGCCGTGCGGCCGGCACCCAACGTCCGGATCGCCCCGGAGGACCTGAACGGCGCGCCCGAGCGGTACCGCGGCGTGCCCGCCTACCAGATGACCAAGGCGGCCAACATCCTCTTCGCCATGGAGGCGGCCCGCCGCTGGCCGGACATTCTCAGCGTCAGCTTCCATCCCGGCCTGGTACGCACGAACATCGGCGACGGAACGGCGCTACGGTACTTCTTCCGGTACGCACCGTTCCTGATCAGCCCGGAGCGGTCCGCCGCCGACATGGCCCCGCTGATCACCGCCCCGGCGGACGAACTGCGCAACGGCGGCTTCTACGCCGGCGGCAAGCTGCCCCGGCTCAACCGCCGGATCTTCAACCCCGACATCGCCGCACGACTCTGGAGCACCTCGGAGGCCTTGGTGGCGAAGGGTTGACGTCAACGATCGGGTGAGGTGGCCACGGATGGACTCAGGCCCGGGTCCGGGGATTCGGCATCGCCGGCGTCGGAGTCGTTTCTCCTCGTGTCCCGTGCGTACCGCTCCAGCGCTGCCGCCATCTCCTCCTCGGTCATCGGCCGGCTCGGTTCCGTCCCTCGACCTCCCATGACGATGTTCCCCGGTCCCGTCTGGCCGGGGAACATGCGCTCGATGTCCTCCAGGGTCAACGGGGTGCCGGACGCGCTCGGTGCAGGGCTTGCCCCGGCCGTTGCGGGAACAGCGGACACCGTCGCATCCGGCGCCGCGGCGGGCTCGTGGTCCGCCGGAGCCGTGCAGGCGGTCATCGCCACGCCCAACACGGCGGACACCAGCATCACCATGTGTCGCCCCGCCATCGTCAATCCTCTCGGCCGCCCGATTCACTGCGCGGAACGGTACGCGGCGACGAGGGGTACGCACCGTCGGCTTGCGAGCCGGGTTATTGGCTCCATATGGCCGCCCACCGCGCCCGAAAGGCCGCAAGACAATGCCCGTCCCAGGGCAGGAACATCCGGAAGATTCCTCAGGTGTGACCGGCGTGATGCGGGAACGAGCCAAGCGTCAAGCCTTTATCGAGGCACCCGCGAGGATTGCCGAACGTCGACCGCCGGCCCGTCCGGACGCCATGGGTGACCGCTGTCGGCCAGCGGGGCAGCATGCCGGCCGGCCGTGAGCGCGTCACAGGAGCCCGGCGTCGCCGCCGGGGATGGCGGATCCGGCCGGGGGCGGCCGGCCGGATCGCGGTGGGCGGAATCAGTGGAGGTAGCCCTCGACGCGGACGTAGGTGTAGCCGGCGGCGTACGCGGAATCGATGCCCACCTGCGTGGCGGTGGTGAAATTGTCGCCCCGGGCCTCGTTCCAGAACAGGTACAGCGGGCGTCCGCCGGACGTACCCACGTAGCCCTCGACCCGCACGTAGGTGTAGCCGGCGGCGTACGCGGAATCGATGCCCACCTGGGTCGAGGTGGTGAAGTTGTCGCCGCGGGCGGCGCTCCAGAACAGGTACAGCGGCCGGGTGCCGGAGACCTGCGTGGTGTGGAGGTAGCCCTCGTTACGGACGAAGCTGTACCCGGCCGCCGTTGCGGCGGAGTCGCCGGCCGCGGTGCCCGAGCTGAAGTTGTCCTCGCGGGCGCCGCTCCACCAGGTGGTGAGCGGGGTGCTCGCGGGCACCGCGGCCCGGTCCGGTCCCGGGCCGGCGACGGCCGGCCCGGCGAGGGCGAACGTACCCGCGAGCGCCGCCACGATCGTGGCGAGAATTGCCTTCCGCATCCGCTTCTCCCATCGGAGTGTCCCCCATTCCCGTGAATGAGGTCGTCTCCAGTAGAGCGGTCCGGGCGGCACGAAATCCAGATAGCTGTCAATGTCGCGCCATTGTGTATCAACGGCGCTGTTCGTATCTCGCGTTCAATTCAGAGCATTTCGCGTCCCGATCAGCATCCTACGCCATAAGAATGCCTCACCCGATTCGAATGCAGCGTTTCCGACACATATCCCGCGGCGCGCGGACTACGGCGGCCGGAACCTCCGCGGCGGCTCTCCAGGAACAGCTGCGGTACCGATCCACGGACGGCCGGTTCCTGGTGTACTCCCTGTCGCGCGTCGGGCGAGACCATCTCTTCGCCTCCGTTCCACTCTGCCGCGGCACGAGTGAGTTCCATATGCTGGCCGGATGTATTCGACGACGGTCTCCCGGCACATCGCGGCGCCCCGAGACGTGATCTACCGGGCGTTGCTGGACGCGGACGCGATCGCAACGTGGCGGACGCCGGACGGCATGACCGGGCACGTGCACGAGTTCGAGGCGCGGGAGGGCGGCCGGTTCCGCGTCTCGCTCAGCTATGTGGACGAGGCCGGGGCCGGCAAGTCGGGTGCGCACACCGACACCTATCGGGGCCGGTTCGTCACGCTGGTGGCGGGTGAGCGGGTGGTCGAGGAGCTGGCGTTCGAGTCGGACGATCCGGCGCTGGGCGGGGTGATGACGATGACCACCACGCTGGCCGACTCCGGCGGCGGCACCGAGGTGACGATCGTCCACGAGGGCGTGCCCGACGTCGTCCCGCCGGCCGACAACGAGGTCGGCACGCGCATGGCGCTCGACAACCTGGCCCGCTTCGTCGGGGCCTGACCGGCAGCTCAGCTCACGGTGACCGGCCGCGGGACACGGCGGCGCCGCAGGACACCGGCGAGCAGGATGACGAGGACGCCGGCGGCGGGGACGATCAGCAGGCCGGTGCGCAGGCTGGTGGCGTCCGCGACGGCGCCGACCAGCGGCGGGGAGACCAGGGGGCCGAGGCGCATCAGCCAGGAGACCACGGTCAGGCCGGTGCCGGGCGCCAGGCCGGGCAGTTCGTCGGCCTCGTGCATCGCGGCGGGCACCAGTGTGGCGACGCCGAAGCCGGCGGCGGCGAAGCCGAGGACGGTGCCGGGGATCGACGGCATGGCGAGTGCCAGGCCCATGCCGGCCGCGACGATCAGGCCGCCGGCGCGGGCGACCGTGCGCTGGCCGAAGCGGTCGACCAGCCGGTCGCCGATGAGCCGGCCGGCGAACTGGGCGCCGACCAGCGCGATGTAGCCCCAGGCGGCGACCTCGGCGGCGGCGTGCAGCGAGCCGGAGAGGTAGACGGCGGCCCACGAGGTGCCGGCGTCCTCGACGAGCGTGCCGCCGACCGCGATCAGGGTGAGTGCGGCGATCAGCAGCCAAACCCGTGCCGGGACGCGGGGACGTCCGTACCCGTGCGGGGTGGTGGTCTCCGGTGTCTCCGGGCCGGGCAGCCGGAAGCGCCACGCGACCAGCGCGACGATCACCAGCAGCGCGCCGGAGACGCCCAGGTGCACGCCGAGGGAGAGGCCGAGCGCGATCGCGCCGGCGGCCATGGCGCCGCCGGTGACCGCGCCGATCGACCAGATCGCGTGGAACGAGTTGATGATCGAGCGGCCGTATCGGCGCTGCACGCGCAGGCCGTGCGCGTTCTGCGCGACGTCGGTGATCGCGTCCATGGCGCCGGCCAGGAACAGCATGGCGGCGAAGACGGCGACCGCGGGGGCCAGGCCGGCGAGCAGCACGCCGGCCGCGGTCAGCACCGTGCCGGCGGCGGCCACGGTGGCGGAGCCGAACCGGCGCACCAGCACGCCGGCGGCGAGGCCGGCGACGATCGCGCCGGTCGGGAACGCGGCGACGGACAGGCCGTAGAGCGCGTTGCTCAGCCCGAGGCCGGCCTTGATCTCGGGGTAGCGCGGGACCAGGTTCGCGAACAGCGCGCCGTTGGTGAAGAACAGCGCGCCGACGGCCAGCCGCGCCCGCCGGACAGGATCAGTCATGCGTACGATCGTACACATGGCTCGTGTACGATCGTACGCATGACGCAGGATGTGCCGAAGGCCACGCGACGCCACGACCCCGAGCGCCGGGACCGGATCATCGACGCGTGCTTGGACGTCATCGCGGAGTCCGGCGTGGCCGGCGCCTCGCACCGCCGGATCGCGGCCGCGGCCGGCGTGCCGCTCGGCTCGATGACCTACCACTTCACCGGCATGGACCAGTTGCTCCGGGAGGCGTTCGACCGGTTCACCAGCGGGTTCGCCGCGCAGTTCGAGCGCCGGATGGCCGCGGCGGCGGACCTCGACGCCGCCCGGCGCGCGGTGGCGGACCTGATCCTGGTCGACCTGTACGCCAGCCGGCGCGAGCTGGTGATCACGCACGAGCTGTACACGCTGGCGGCGCGCGAGCCGGCCTACCGGACGCTGACCAACGAGTGGATGCGGCGCAGCCGGGCCGCGCTGGAGCGGCACTTCGACCCGGTCACCACGCGGCTGCTGGACGCGCTGATCGAGGGCCTGACCATCCACCGCGCGCTGGACACCGAGCCGGCCGACCCGGCCGACGTCACGGACGCGATCGATCGGATCACCCGCGCGCGGCGCTGAGAAAGCCCATTCTCCGGCGTCGCGCCCGGCCGCGCTCATATTCTCGTGGGCGATGACGGTTCCCGATCCGGCGTTCATGGTCGCCTACTGCGAGCAGACGCTGCCCGGCATGCTGACCGACGTGTGCGAGGTGCCCGAGGAGTTCGCCCGCCGGATCGGCGCCGACGTGCTGCGCCGGGCGGAGGCGCTGGCCAGCCTGCCGGTCCGGGAGCAGGACGTGCTGATCGCGCCGTTCGTCGAGGAGGCGTACCACCAGGAGCCGATCGACGCGCCGTTGGACCTCAAGGCCAAGGTCACGGTCACGGTACGTAACGGCCTGCTGGACGAGGCGGTCCGCGGCGGCGCGCCGACCTACGGCGTGGCGGCCGTGCTCCGGTACGCGGCCGCGCCGCTGTCACACCTGCTGGGCGCGCGGCTGCGCGAGCCGGTCGGGGTCGCCGGCACGCACCCGTTCATGGGTCTGGCCGGGCGTTTCCCGCGCGCGTGGGCCTGCCTGGAGGCGCTGACCGACGGCTTCGCCGAGGGCGGGCGGCGCGAGCTGCGGCTGCCGGCCGCGCCGGTGCCCGCGCTGCCGCCGATCCCGGACCAGGCCCTGCTCGCGCGGCTGCGCCGGGCCGCCGCCGGCGAGGCGGTGCTGCACGTGCCGGCGCTCAGCGGCTGCGCCCGGGACAGCCGCCGGCTGCACGGCATCCTGGAGTACCTGCTGGCGCACCACGCCACGGTGCTGACCACGAACTACCTGATCCGGCCCACCGACGTGTGGGTGCGGCGCGGCGACCTGGTCAGCCCGGACGGGGCGGACCCGTACCTGGGCGTGCGGGACACCCGCGGGCTGACCGGCGCGCACCGCTCGCTCGCGGAGTCGGTCGGCGCGCGCTGAGCCCGTACCGCCGATCAGGGTTTGCGGCCGACCGCGGTCCACACGTTGATGTCGGAGCGCTCCGGGATGACCGCGCCCGGGTCCGGGCGCCACTCCGAGGCCGGGACCACGCCCGGCTCGATCAGCTCCAGACCGTCGAAGAGCGCGGCGAACTCCTCACGCGGACGGGTCCACACGTCGGACTTGCCCTGCTCGACCAGCTGCCGGTAGAGCGCCTGCTGCTCGGGCGTGCCGAAGTCGGAGGTGGCGTGCGTGGCGACCAGGTAACTGCCGGACGGCAGCGCGTCGAGCAGGCGGCCCACGATCGGCTTGGCCGCGCCGTCGCCGTGGATGAAGTGCAGCACCGCGATCAGCATCAGCCCGACCGGCCGGCTCAGGTCCAGCGTGTCGGCCAGGATCGGATCGCCCAGGATCGCGTCCGGGTCGTTGAGGTCGGCCTCGATGTACGCGGTGCGCCCCTCCGGGCTGCTGTTGAGCAGCGCCCGCGCGTGCACCATGACCAGCGGGTCGTTGTCGACGTAGACGATCCGGCTCTCCGGCGCGTGCCGCTGCGCGACCTCGTGCGTGTTGTCGGCGGTCGGCAGCCCGGTGCCGATGTCCAGGAACTGCCGGATGCCGGCCTCGGCCGCGAGGAACCGGGTGGCGCGCTGCAGCATCGCCCGGTTCGCGATCGCGCCGTCGCGCACCTTCGGGAACAGGCGCTCCAGCTCGTCACCGGAGGCACGGTCGGCGGCGAAGTGGTCCTTGCCACCCAGCCAGTAGTTGTAGCGGCGGGCGGGGTGCGCCACGGACGGATCTATGCCGGGGGCGGCGGCTGCGCTGGTGTCGTCCACACCGAGCACGATAGCGCCACCGGCGGCCCGCCACGACGAGGGTCTACAAGCGACGGGTGACGACCGCAACCCGATCTTGCTATAGGCATCTCCTACCGCGCGTGTCAGGATTACCCCGTGTACGAAGGAGCGGCGCTCGCCGGTGCCGTACTGCTCGCCGCGACCGCCGCCGGCCTCTGGTGGCGCGCCCGCGACGGCCGGCTCACACCGGAGGAGCCCGTGGACGACCACCGTCTCGATCCCGCGCTGCGCGACGCACTCGGCGTGCTGCCGGGCGAGGTCACGCTGTTGCAGTTCTCGACCGCGTTCTGCGCACCGTGCCGGGCCACCCGCGCGGTGCTGGCCGGGGTCGGGCGGGACACCGACGGCGTCCGGCACGTCGAGGTCGACGCGGAGAGCCACCTCGACGCGGTCCGCGCGCTGAAGATATGGGCGACGCCGACCACGCTGATCATCGACGCGCAGTCACGGATCGTCGGCCGGGCCGGCGGCGTGCCGACCCGGCCTCAGGTGCTCGCGGCCGTCGCCGCGCTGATCCCCCGGAAAGAAGAACAGTGAACGGCATAGACCCGCGCGGCCCGCGCTTCGGCGCCGCGCTCACCTCCGTCGTCCTGGTCGTCGTGCTGGTCACCGGCTCGGGCTGGCTGGCGCTGGCCCAGGCGGTGGTCTTCGCGATCACCGCGCTGGACCTGCGCCTGGGCCCGTACGCCCTGCTCTACCGCGCGCTGGTGGCGCCGCGGCTCGGCCCGCCCGCGGAGCTGGAGGCACCGGAGCCGCCGCGCTTCGCCCAGCTGGTGGGCATGGTGTTCACCGTCGCGGCCACGATCGGCTACCTGGCCGGTGCGCCCGTGGCCGGCGCGGTGTTCGCCGGGGCCGCGCTGTTCGCCGCGTTCCTCAACGCCGCGTTCGGCTTCTGTCTCGGCTGCCGGATGTACCTGGTCATCCGGCGGCTGGCGCCCCGCTGACCCCGCGCCGCGGCAGCATGTCGTCGAACGGCAGCGGCGCGACCCGCGCGGCGTCGGCGGCCGGCGCGCTCACGCCGGCCCAGCGGCGCAGCGTGGCGGTCGCGGCCGCGGCGTCCTCCGGGGTGAGGCGGGAGATGTTGGCGCCGTGGTTCGCGCCCGGCGCCACGTACGCGTACGAGTCGTGGCGGCTGGGCGTGAACGGCTCCGCGCCCCACGGGTCGTTCTGGCCGTAGACGAACAGCATGCGCGGCGCGGCCGTGCGCACCCACCGGTCGACGTCGATCATCGGCAGCGGGTTGTGCGGCGCGCGCAGCTCCCGGGGCAGCGTGGAGACCGCGCTGTACAGCCCCGGGTAGTCGCGCAGGCCGCGCAGGTGGTCGAAGCGCAGGCTCGGCCAGCCCAGCTGCGTGGCGGCCTGGTAGTAGTACGGCCAGTAGTACTCCAGCGCCTGGTCCGTGTAGAACGACCAGCCCGCGACCTCGTCGATCCAGGCGTAGAGCTCCTCGTCGGTGGCGGTCGCCGGCGGCACGGCCGGGCAGTCCGCGACCGACCGGTACTGCCAGAACGCCCACACCGCGTCGAGCACGGTCATCTCGAACGAGCGGTCCGCGGTGCCGAGCGTGCGGGTGAACGTCCAGCCGTTCGCCGCGGCCTGCTCCTCCAGCCGGGGCACCAGCCGGTCGCGCCGCTTCAGCGCCTCCCGCTGCAGGTCGTCGAGCGCGCCGCGGCAGGCCGCGTCGGCGACCGTGCCGAAGAACCGGTCGTACGCGCCGTCGAGGTCGTTGAGCACGTCGTTCGGCGCGACGTAGGCGACCACGCCGTCCACGTCGTGCGGGTAGAACCGGCGGTGGTAGACCGAGGTCATGCCGCCCTTGCTGGCGCCGGTCTGGATCCACTTCCCCGAGTAGATCGTCTTGAGCGCCCGCACGATCCGGTGCTCGTCCGTGGCCTCCTGCCAGATGGTCAGGTCGCGCCAGTCGGCCGGCGCGGGCCGCGACGGCGTGAAGAACCGGTGCTCGACCGACACCTGGTTGGCGTCGAGCAGCCGGGTCGGCTCGGTGCGCGACGCGGTCGGCGTGGCCGGCAGCCCGTAACCGCTGGTGGCGAGCACGACCGGCGCGTCGGCCGACCGGTGCAGCAGCGTCAGCCGCTGCTCGTAGGTGCCGCGCCCGGGGTGCCGGTGGTCGGCCGGCTGCCGGTAGGTGAGCACGAAGAACCGGTATCCGGCGGGCGCGCTCTCCGACACGATGGTCAGGCCGGGGATCGCGGACAGCCGGTCGACGAGATCGTCGGCGGCCGCGGCGGCCGGGACGGCGGGGGTCAGCAGGGCCAGCACGAGGACGAGGATGGTCAGCACACGACTGCGCATTGACGGATTCTAATAGATCTTCCGGCCGCGGATGTCCCCGATCCCGGACTTGCGGAAGAAATACGTATTGATCTGGTCGCGCCACTCGATCGCGGACCGCAGCTGCTCGTCCAGCAGCGTGGACACCCGCGCGTGCACGTCCGGCGCGATCTTGATGCGCTGCCACCGCTCGCGCATCGCCTCCACCTCGGACACGCCCGCGAAGTGCGTGTCGTAGATGTGCTGGATCACCGTCTCGCCGCTGCGCAGCACGTGTGTGTAGGGCACGTGGTGCATGAACAGCAGCAGCTCGTCGGGGCAGTCGGCCAGGGACTCGAAGATCTCGTTCCACGGGTACGGGTAGAGGCCGGTGTATCCGGTGCCGGTCGCCACCGTGCGGTCCACCCCGACGCCGTCCCGGTCCGCGAAGTGGTAGGTGCCCCACGGCGTGTACTCGTACCCGTCCACGTCCGGGCCGTAGTGATGGCCGGGCCGGACCATGAACCCGACGCCGAGCGGCGCGGTGTACCGCTCGTACGTCCGCCACGACTCGTCCATGATCGCGTGCAGCGCCTCGCGGGCCGCGTCGTCCGGGTCGAAGGTCAAGGTGATCCACTCGTCCAGGATCGTCTCCGGCGCCAGCGACGGGTCCCAGGCCAGGCGCCCGAACGCGTACAGGTTCGCCTGGGCGAGCGGGTGGCCGGTCCAGAACGGGTCGTCCCCGGTGTTGGCCACGCCGGCCAGCTCGCGCGCGGCCGGCGCGCCGCTGATCACCGCGGACCACATCGGCGCCAGGTAGCAGACGTGTCGCTGCTGCCCCGTGTACTCCTGGGTGATCTGCAGCTCCATCGCCAGCCGGGTGCGCGGCATCGCGGCCAGCACCGGCGAGATCGGCTCGCGCGGCTGGAAGTCCATCGGGCCGTGCTTGACCTGGAGGACGACGTTGCCGGCGAACGCGCCGTCGAGCGGCGCGAAGTGGTCGTACGCGGCGCGGGCCCGGTCGGTGGTGCGGTCACGCCAGTCCTGCCGGTGGTTGTAGACGAACGCGCGCCAGTGCACCACGCCACCGTGCGGGGCGAGCGCCTCGGCCAGCATGTTCGCCCCGTCGGCGTGCGTGCGGCCGTAGGCGAACGGGCCCGGCCGGCCCTCCGAGTCGGCCTTGACCAGCACGCCGCCGAAGTCGGGGATGCGCTCGTAGACCGCGGCGAGCGTGACCGACCACCAGGCGCGCACGGCCGGGTCGAGCGGGTCGGCGGTGTCCAGCCCGCCGAGCACGATCGGGGCGGCGAACGTGACGGCCAGGTGGACACGCACCGCGTACGGCCGGAAGACGTCGGCCAGCGTGACCAGGTCGGGCAGCCGGTCGGTGAGCAGCCGCGCCTCGGTGGCGTGCACGTTGACGTTGTTGAGCGCGACCGCGTTGATGCCGATGCTGGCCAGCAGCCGGGCGTAGTCGCGCACGCGCGGCAGGTCGGCGGTGCGCAGCGCGCCCGCCCGCCAGAACAGCGACCCGCCCGCATAACCCCGCTCCACCTGGCCCATGACCGGGTGGACGTCCAGGTTGTCCCAGTGGTCGAGCATGCGGCGGGCGAACGCGGGCGCGCTGTCGATGCGCGGGCCGGGGACGAAGGCGGACTCCCCCATCCGTACCGTGGCGAACAGGCCGTGCAACAGCCCGGCGTGCGTCGCCGACGAGACCGTGGTGACGTGCCGCTCGCGCGTGATGGCGTAGCCGTCGGCGCCGCCGATCCGCAGGATCAGGTCGGCCTCGCCGGTGGTGACCAGCTCACCGCCGTGCAGCGCGCAGGCGGCCCGGACCTCGTCGCGGACCGTGCCGGTCACGTCGACCCGGACCCGGCGCGTGCCGATCGGCCGCCACGCCTCGGTCGGGAGCCACGCCGGGTGGACGGAGGTGGTCGTCACCCGGCGAGTCTAACGTCCGTCGATGGCTATCGGCCGCATCCGCCAGGAAGCTCCTTTATCCGGATGTTCCGGAAGGAGACGGTGTCGGCGTCGCCGTGGTTCTGGATGCCGATGTGCCCGGCCAGCGACCGTACGGCGTCGGTGTCGGTGAAGTCGGTGATCCGCACGCCGTTCAGGAAGACCTGCAGGCGGTCCCCCTCGACCAGCAGCTCGAACGTGTTCCACTCCCCCGGCGGGTTGAGCGCGGCGTCGCGGGCCGCCTGGTCCGCGGCCTGGAACGTGTAGACCGCGCCGGTGGTGCGGTCGGGCGCGTCGGTGGCGTCGATCTGGATCTCGTAACCGTTGTCCACCGCCGACCACGGATCGTCCGACGGCGGGAAGCCGATGAACACGCCGCTGTTGTCGTCGCCGGTCATCCGCCAGTCCAGCTTCAGCGAGTAGCTGGTGAACCGCTCGGCCTCGTACCAGAACAGCCCCATCCCGCCGGTCGAGGTCAGCGTGGCGTCCGCGTTCGTGAAGGCGCCCGGCCCGGCCTGCGCCCAGCCGGCGGTGTCGCCGTCGTAGAGGGCGGTGTAGCCGGTCTCCGGGCGGCAGTCGGCCCGCGCCTGCCCGGCCGCGTACCGGATGCCGCCGAGCAGGTGCCGCCGGAAGTCCGGGTCCGCGAACGACTCCGCCGTGTGACCGCCACCGGTGTAGAAGGACCGGCCGCCGTCCAGCGTCTTGCACCACGCGATCGGATGGTCCGCGCCCATCCCGCCACCGGTGTACGTGGACTCGTCCAGCGTGGCCAGCACGTGCGCGGTGGCCCGCGGGTTGGTGCGGTAGTCGTACCACTCGTCGGTGCGGGTCCAGTCCCGCGGCAGGTGCGCGGTGGCCGGGTGCGCCCGGTCCTCGACGCGCACCGTGGCCGGCTGGATCGCCGGGTGCCGGGCGAAGTACGCGCCGACCAGCTCGCCGTAGAACGGCCAGTCGTACTCGGTGTCCGCGGCCGCGTGCACGCCCACGAAGCCGCGACCAGCCCGGACGTACGACTCGAACGCGGCCTGCTGCTCCGCGTCCAGCACGTCACCGGTGGTGCTGAGGAACACCACCGCCTCGTAGCCGTCCAGCCCCGCCGCGGTGAACACACCCGCGTCCTCGGTCGCGGTCACCGTGAACCCGGCCTCCGCGCCCAGGTCGCGGACCGCCTGCACGCCGGCCGGGATGGAATCGTGCCGGAACCCGGCCGTCTTCGAGAAAACCAGCACGTCGAACGGATCGTCCGCGAGCGGCACCGGACCCGCCATCAGCACCATGGCCGCGAGCATTCGACCGATCATGACAACACCCACTTCCCGTCGGTACGCCGTCCCCGCCACTGATCAGGGTGCCATATCCATCGATTCTTCTCATGGTGGCGCTGATTCGGTGGAGCCGCGCGGCGCCGCTGGCGATGATCGGCGGCGTGCGGACGTACCCGGGGACGACCCGGCTGGAGCCGCGCGTTCCCCGGCGAGCGGCCGCAGACCATTCCGGGCGCGGAACACGGGAACGGCGCGCGGAAAAATGTCGTACCCGGGTGGCATTCTGCGCGGCATGGCACATCTGACACCGATCCCTGCCGAGCAGCCCCGCCCGCGGCAGGTCATTTCGCAGCGGGACGCGCGCACGCGCCTGTCGCACCTGCTCGCGCGCACCGGTCCCGCCGACATCGTCACCGTCATCGCCGACGGCGACCGCCCGCTGGCCGCGCTGGTGCCGGTCCCGGCCGCGCAGAGCGCCGCGGAGGCGGCCGCCGCCGCCCGCCGCGCCGGCCAGGTCGCCGCCGGCTGGTCCGCCCGCCTGGAGACGCTGCGCGCCCAGCTGCTGGCCCGCCACGCCGCGGAGACGGAGAGCCTGGTCAGGGCGCTCTCCGAGGCCTGGGCCGAGCTGGACCGCCGCTGCCCGCCCGGCCGCGACGCCACCGTCGACCACCTCCGCGCCGCCCACCTCCCCCTCCTGGCCGACGACCGGCGCCGCGCCGCCTGAGCCGGCGGACCCGCCTCACGGCCGTCGGGGGTGGACGGTGCGGCTAGGCGGTCGGTCCGGGACGTGCCGGGCGACCTCACCGACGATCAGCGGCGCTTCCCGAGGGAGGCCGGCCTGGTCCACCTCTTCGCGGAGGCGGCGTTCGCGGGCGAGCTCGCGGTCCGGACGGCGATCGGGCTGCCCGCGACCCAGGGGGCGTCGTTCGCGGGCTGACCCGCCGCGGCGGCGCCGCCGCTAATCGAACACGTGTTCTATGCTGGCGCGGTGACCATCCTGCATGCCGACCTGGACTCGTTCTACGCGTCCGTGGAGCAGCGTGACGATGTGCGGCTGCGGGGGCGGCCGGTGCTGGTCGGCGGCGGGGTGGTGCTGGCGGCCAGCTACGAGGCGAAGGCGCGCGGCGTCCGTACGCCGATGGGGTTGTCGCAGGCCAGGGCGCTGTGTCCGGACGCGGTCGTGGTGCCGCCCCGGATGGGGGCGTACGTGGAGGCCAGCCGGCGGGTGTTCGAGATCTTCCGGGACACGACCCCGCTGGTCGAGGGGATCTCGATCGACGAGGCGTTCCTGGACGTGAGCGGGCTGCGGAGGATTCGCGGCGGGCCGGAGGAGATCGCGGCGACGCTGCGGGCGGACGTGCGGCAGCGGGTCGGACTCCCGATCACGGTGGGGGTGGCGCGGACGAAGTTCCTGGCCAAGGTGGCCAGCGGCGTGGGCAAGCCGGACGGGCTGCTGGTCGTACCGCCGGACGGTGAACTGGATTTCCTGCATCCGCTGCCGGTGGAGCGGCTGTGGGGCGTCGGGCCGGTGACCGCGGCGAGGCTGCGGGACCGGCAGATCCACACGGTCGGGCACGTGGCCCGGATCGGGGAGGCGGCGCTGGTCGCGATGCTGGGCGCCGCCGCCGGCCGCCACCTGCACGCGCTCGCCCACAACCACGACCCCCGGCGGGTTCGGGTGGGAGCGCGGCGCGGATCGATCGGCTCGCAGTGCGCGCTGGGGCGCGGGCCGCACGCGTTCGCCGAGGTGGACGCGGTGCTGGCGGCACTGGTCGACCGCGTGGCGCGGCGCATGCGGGCGGCGGGCCGGCCGGGGCGCACGGTGATGCTGCGGCTGCGGTTCGCCGACTACACGCGGGCGACGCGCTCGCGCAGCCTCCTCAAGGCCACGACGAGCACGCGGGCGATCCTGGCGACCGCGCGGGCGCTGCTGACCGCGGCCCGGCCGCTGATCACCGAGCGTGGCATCACGCTGGTCGGCGTGGCCGTCGGGAACCTGGACGGCGGCGGCGCGGTCCAGCCCGAACTGCCGTTCGACGACCCGCACGACGAGGGCCTGGACTCCGCGCTGGACGCGATCCGCGACCGGTTCGGCGCGTCGTCGGTCACCCGTGCGGACCGGCTCGGCCGCGACCTGCACCAGGCCGCCCCGCTCCTGCCGGACTAAGGCGTGTCGACGTGGGGGCCGGAGCGGGGCGAGGCCCGGCGGTCGTCACCCGCGGGCCCGTCCGACACCCCCGCCGTCCTCTGCCGGCACGCCGATCCGCAGGCCCAGCGCGCCGCCCGGCGAGCCGGGTCCATCGACCATCGACACGGCGGCCGGGAACCGCACCCGCCCGGTGGCGATCAGGCGGCGCAGCGCCGGGCCGAGCGGGCGTTCCACCAGGCGGTGGACCAGCCAGGCGACGACGAGCAGCACCAGGATCGCGCCGGCGACGAGCAGCGGCACCGGGAGACCGGTGCGGTCGTAGGCGTACCGGATCATCGTGTAGCCGATGCGCGGATGCAGCAGATACAACGGGTACGACACGGCCCCGGCCACGGCCAGCCAGCGCCAGCTCCAGCGGTCGGTGTGCCCGAGCGCGATCGCCAGCAGCACCGCGAACCCGAGCGTGATGATCAGCAGCCCCGGCCCGACCGGCACCGGGAAGCCGGGGTTCGCGAACAGCACGCGCTCCCGCACGCGGACCAGGCTGAGCAGCCACGACGCGACGAGCAGCAACCCCACCGGCAGGGTCATCCCGTGCCGGCGGATCAGATAGAGCGTCATACCGGCCACGAAGTACGGCGCGAACTGCGGCATGACCAGCTCCGCGAGCGGCACCTCGGCCGGTACGACGACGGCCGCGGCCAGCCAGCCGGCGCCCAGCGCGAGCACCCGGCCACGGGTGAGTCCCAGCGCGATCACGACCGTGAACAGCAGGTAGAAGCGCAACTCGTACCAGAGCGTCCAGTAGACGGTGTCGACGTAGGGCACGTTCAGCGGCGCGGCGAGCATGGTGAGGTTGACGGCCACGTCACCGCCGGTCAGGCCGTGCGGCAGCGGGATGCCCTCGGTCAGCGGGAACCAGGTCATCACGGCCGTGGTGATCAGCACGCACGCCCAGAACGCCGGGTAGAGCCGGCCGGCCCGGGAGGCGAGGAAGGCGCGCGGGGTCCGGTCCCAGCCGCTCATGCAGATGACGAAGCCGCTGATCATGAAGAACACCTCCACGCCGAGGAAGCCGTAGATCAGCACCGAGTTCACCGCCTGCGGCAGATGCGTGCTGGTCGGCCGTACGCCGTCCACCGACCAGGCCATGCCGAGGTGGTGGGCGGCCACCACCAGCGCGCACAGCAGCCGCAGCCCGTCCAGGGCCAGCAGGCGATCCTTCGTCGCAGCCATGATCGGCCGCCTCCTGTCTTTCTGCGCAGGGTTCATCGCCGCGGGTGGCGCGGCCACCGGCGGTGCGAAAGGCGAGAACGGTAGGTCAGGCCCGGGCGGGCAGTCGGATGGTGAAGGTGCTGCCGTGGCCGGCGCGGCTGGTCGCGGTGACGGTGCCGCCGTGCGCGGCGGCGAGGTCGCGGACGATGGCCAGGCCGAGGCCGCTGCCGCCGGTGTGCCGGCTGCGGGACCGGTCCGCGCGCCAGAAGCGGGTGAAGACGTGCGGCAGATCGTCCTCGCCGATCCCGTCGCCGGCGTCGACGACCTCGATCACCAGATCGTCGCCGTCGAGACGGGAGCGGACGGTCACGGTGCCGCCCGGCGGGGAGTGCCGGACCGCGTTGGAGAGCAGGTTGCCGACGGCCTGGCGCATCCGGAGCGGGTCGAGCGTCACCTCGGGATCGCCGGCCGGTTCGGTCACGATCGTGACGTCCCCGGAGCGGCTGCGGTGCACGGCGGCGACCTGGTCCAGCAACTCGTTGACGTAGACCGGCTCCGGGTGCAGGCGCAGCCGCCCGGCGTCGGCCGCGGCGAGGTCGCGCAGGTCGTCGATGATGTGCTGAAGCACGTCGGCCTCGTCGGCGAGCAGATCCAGCAGCTCGGGGTCGGGGTCCGCCACACCGTCCCGGGCGGCCTGCAGCCAGGCACGGATGTTGGTCAGCGGCGTGCCGAGCTCGTGCGCGATGTCGTCGACCATCGCCTGCCGCTGCCGTTCCCCGGCCTCGCGGCGCTCGGTCAGGTCGTTGAACGCGGCGGTGAGCCGGCCAATCTCGTCCCGGCCCCGGATCGGGACGCGGGCGACGCCCTGCTCGGCGGCGTGGGTGAGCGCGCGCAGCGGCCGGGACATCCGCAGGCCGACCACCAGCGTGACCGCGACGGCGACCGCGAGCACCAGCGCCGAGACGCCCGCGATCCGCAGCGTGCTGGCCCGGGAGAGGTCGAAGACCGGGCCGGCCACCGATGGCGCGTCGTGGATGTAGAGGTACGCGGGCGAGACCACGTACGGCCGGAGCTGCTCCCGGAGGGATTCATCGATGCATTTCTGCGTCTCCGTCCCCGCGCGGGTGCTTCCGGTCCAGGTGAAGCCGAGCAGCACGGTGACCGTGCCGCCTCCCAGGCAGTCGTTGGTGAGGACGGTCAGCTCGTTCAGCGCCCGCCGTTCGGTGTCGGTGGGGACGTCGGCGCCGGACTTCCGCAGGCAATCGGCTAGCTGCGCGTCCGGTGTGACGCGGTCCTCGTGGACCAGCGTCGGCCGGCCGCCGGTCTCATCGGCGATCCATGTGTCGAGGCCCTTGTCGGTCATGCACGACTCCGCCGCCAGCACGCGCTCGGACACGGTCGCCAATTCGGCATCGGTGAGCCGGTACGGGCCGACCGCGCGCCGGTCGATACCGCGCCCGGTGGGGTCGCCGGAGAGGTAGCCCTCGAGGTAGAGCGGGTCGACCACCGCCGCCGGCCGGGCCGGCAGGCCCGGCGACGTCTCCGAGCTGGCCAGGAACCCGCCGTCCAGACCGGTCAGCGTGATCTGCCGGCCGGTCCCCGTGGCGAGTTCGGCGAGCAGCGGCTGCACCTCGGACCAGTCGGTGTGCGTCGCGGCGTAGCCGACCACCTCGTCGTAGATCATCTGGTCGTAGGAGAACTCGTGGCCCTGCGCCTGCACGATCGCGCGCGTGGTGCTCTGCGCCGCGAGCCACGCGGTGGCCGTCACGGCGCACAGCATGACCCCCAGCGAGAGGGCCAGCAGCCGCGCGACCAGGCTGCGGTGCAGCGGGACGCGCGTCACCGTGACCCGTCCGTGAGCTTGTAGCCGATGCCGTAGACGGTCAGCAGGTAGGCCGGGCGGCGCGGATTGGGCTCGATCTTGCGGCGCAACCTCATGACGTGCATGTCGACGGTACGGTCGGTGGCCGCGGCCTCGAAGCCACGGGCCCGCTCCAGCAGCTGCGCGCGGGTGAACACCCGGTCCGGCGCGGCGGCCATCGCGGCCAGGATCTCGAACTCACCGGGCGTACAGTCCACCCGGCGCCCGCCGCTGGTCACGTGCCGGCCCCGGACGTCGACCACGATCTCGCCGACCCGCAGCTCGGCGTCCGGCTCGGCCGGCGCCCACTGGCTGCGGCGCAGCATCGTGCGGACCCGCGCCATCAACTCCCGCGGGTTGTAGGGCTTGATCAGGTAGTCGTCCGCCCCCGCGTCCAGTCCGCGCAGCAGGTTGTCCTCGTCGCGCCGGGCGGTCAGCATCAGCACCGGCACGTTGCTCTCCCGGCGCAGCACCCGGCAGACCTCGACGCCGTTCAACTGCGGCATCATCACGTCCAGGATGACCAAGTCCGGCCGGGCCTGCCGGACCTGGTCGATCGCATCCCGGCCGCCGTGCACGACCGAGGCGCGGTACCCGCCCGCCTCCAGGTACCGCCGGACCACCTCGGCCTGCCGGGCGTCATCCTCAGCGACCAGCACATGAGCACGCACAGCAGCGACTATAGGCAGCCGGGACCCGGCAGCGGCCGATCATGACAATGCCGATACAACCGAACGATCCGAGGCCGGCGAGGCTCGGCCGGACACGCCCCGGCGGCGTACGGCAGGATGATCGGATGCCGCGGATCCGGGGAGCCAGCATCGAGGAGCACCACGAGATGGTGTGGGCCGACCTGGCCGAGGCGCTGCGGCGGCTGCTGGGCGAGCGCGACTACGACTCGATCAACATGGGGCACATCGCGGCGCGGGCGGGACTGGCCCGCAACACGCTGTACAACTACGCCGCGGACAAGGGCGCGCTGGTGCTGGCGCTGACGGAGCGGCTGAGCCGGCCCGCGGTCGGGCACGTGGCGGCGATCGCGGCGCGCCGCGCGGATCCGGCGGCCGAGCGGCTGCGGGAGATCGTCGAGGTGGTCCTGACCGCGTTCACCGACCGGGTCCTGCAACTGATGTTCCGCACCGGCGCGGGGCCGGCGAAGGGCCCGGACGGCCCGTTCCACGCGATCGTGGCCGCGGTGGAGGACGTGGTGCGGGACGGCATCGCGGGTGGCGAGTTCCGCGACGTCGGCGACGTGCCGCTGACGGTGGAGCTGCTGTCCGGCGTGATGCGGGCGGGCGCGGAGCGCATCGGCCGGGATCCGGCCACGGTCACTGACACGGTCCGCGCGGTACGGGAGACCGTCCTGGCGTCCCTGGCGGCCTGACCGCGCGCGTCACCGGGCGGCGATGGTGGCGATGGCCAGCGCCTCGCGGGCGTGGGTGCCGGTGAGTCCCGCCGACTCGGTGCTCAGCGTCTGGAGGTAGGTGAGCCCGGCCGGGCCGCACCGGCGCAGCGCGTGGGCGCTCTCGTGCGCGACCCGGTACTCCGCGTCCGCCACGTGCGCGGCCAGCCGGGTGGCGGCGGCCGGTGATCCGATGGTGCCGAGCGCCTGCGCCGCGGCGGCGCGGATCGGCGGCGCGGCGTCCGAGTCGAGGACCTCCAGCAGCGGCGCGACCCCGTCCCGGGCGCCGAGCCGGCCCAGGGTCCGGGCGGCCACCACGCGCGCCTCCGACGACTCGTCCGCGCGCAGCACGCCGGCGATCAGCGTGATGAGCGACCGGGACGGCGCCTTCAGCAGCGCGAGCGCCTCCAGCGCGGTCAGCCGGACCAGCAGCGCCGGGTGGTCGAGCGCGGCGCGCAGCGCACCCTCGGCGCCGCTGCCGCACTGGGCCAGCGCCAGCCCGACCATCTGCGCGGACGCCGGCTGCGCGCGGGCCAGGCTGGCCAGCAGCCGCCACGCGGCACGCGGGTCGCCGATGCGCCCGAGCGCGCGCACCGAGACCAGCCGCACGTCCGCGTTCTCGTCGTCGAGCAGGTCACACAGCCGCGGAACCGCCTCGGTCGCCTGGAGGTTGCCGAGCAGTTCCGCGGCGCGCGCCCGGCGCACCGGTGCGCGCCTGGTGAGCTCGCGCAGCGCGCGGTCGGCCGCGCCCCGGCGCCGGAACACCTCGACCAGGCCGGCGTGCGCCTCGCCGCGCACCTTGGCCAGCATCGCCACGGCGGCCGGCTCGGCGGCCGTCCAGGCGTCCTGCGGCAGCCCGGCCAGCGCGTCGATCTGGTCGGCCGGGCCGCCGTCCGCGACGAAGGAGAGCAGTTCACGCCGGGGTACGGCGGCGAGCCGGGCCCGGCGCCGGGCACGGTGCAGCCGGGCCGCGCGGACCAGGATCACCACCGCGACCAGCACGAGCAGCAGCAGCCACATGCCGACGATGACGCGGGTAATCGTCTCGATCATGGTGTCGCTGCGGCCGTCCGTCATGTGCACCGTTTCTCACGCCGTGCGGTATGCCCCTTTCGTACCGTATCAGTGATCAGTGCGCGCCCTGCGCACGATCCGGCTCGTCCTTGCGATGGTCGCCGAAGCGCGGGTCGACGTCCTCCCCCACCGCGTCGGGGTCGGGCAGCTCGGCCATCGGATCGCTGTCGGCCGACCCGGGACCGTCCTGCGTCGTGTACTCGGAGTACTGCTCGGGGTTGATATCGCTCATGCCGTAATCCCTCTACGCTGCGGTGACGCCGTGGTCGACGCTGAGCCACCGATTCGCTCGTGCCGGGCATGTACCCCGATTCGCCCGAAAGATCCCTGCGAGCACCGGCCGGGGGAAGTCCACTGAGGATGTTGCCACGACCGACCGGTTCGACCCCGGGGTCCACGCATCCGGCGCGCCGGTACGACTACTGACCGGGCGGCACCACGACGTCGCCGACCGCGGTGGCGCGCAAGCCCTGGTCCGCGATCACCACAGCCGGAGGCGGCGGTCCGCGACGCTCACCCGGATCCGCTGGCCCCAGGTCAGCTGGAGCGCGTCGGCCTCGAGGCCGTCGGCGAACGCGACCAGTCGCTCCGACTCCGCGGCCACCTCCAGTTCCTGGCCGGCCCGCAGCAGGCCGGCGACCTGGCTGACGCCGGTGGCCGGCGACGGCCAGGCCTCGCGGACGTACCAGCAGAGATCCGGGTCGGCCGGGGCCGGCATCGGCGGGGCGGCGGCGCGCTCCCGGGCGATCGACGCGCACCAGCCCGTCGCGCCGGTGCCGGTGCCGACGATCAGCCCGGACGAGGACTGGCGTTCCCGCCGGCCGTCCGGCGCGGTGAGCAGGTACCGGGCGGACTGGTGGCCGGCGTGCCCGACGTAGACCTCGTTGAGGCCGTGCAGCTCCTGGCCGTCGTCCAGGCGGGCGACGACCATGGTCCGCTCCTCGCCGCCGTCCCGCCGGCGGAGCAGCCCGGCCACCTCGGCCGGGGCGTGGCGGACCAGCACGCCGGCGTTGCGCCCCGGCTCCGGATCCACGCCGATCACCGGCTGGCCGTCGAGGTACTTCGCCACGTTCGCCACCAGGCCGTCCTGGCCGACGGCGATGACCACGTCCTCCGGCGCGAACAGGAAACGCGGCAGGTCCGTGCGCTCCACGTGGCCACGGCGCCAGTCGGCCGGGATCGCGGCGCCGACCGCGGTGAGCGCCGCGGCCAGCGCGTCGTGCCGCGCGGCCACCTCGGCCAGGTCACGGCCGCGCTCGCGCAGGAAGAACGCGGCCGCGCCGCGGGTGCCGTGCCGGGCGAGCAGTTCATCGAGCTCGCTGCGCCGCGACACGATCACCACCCGCGGACTCAGGCTGCTCATGCCGGAATCCCCGCCGCGCCGCGGTGACGCCGAGCCACCGATTCGCTCGCAAGCTCGCTCATGCCGGGCCATCCTCCACGCCGCGGTGACGCCGTGGTCGGCGCCGAGCCACCGATTCGCTCGCAAGCTCGCTCATGCCGGAATCCCCGCTACGCCGCGGTGACGCCGTGGTCGGCGCTGAGCCACAAATTCGCTCGCAGGCTCGCTCATGCCAGCCGCCCCACCAGCTTGCTGAGCAGGTCGGGAGTGACGGTCAGCTCGTTGATCGAGGGGAGTTGGCCGGCGAGTTCCTTGAGCGCGAGCGCCTGGAGCACGGCCGGGGGCAGGTCGCGGTAGGCGGCCAGGCGCGCGGCCTCGGCCTCCGCCTCGGCCAGGCCGACCAGCCGGGTGCCGGCGGCGCGCGCCTCGTCCCGTACCCGCGCGGCATCGGCTTCCGCACCGGCGGCGCGCCGCAGGCGGTCCGCCTCGGCCGCGCTCGCCACGTCCTGCCGCTCCGCGTCCAGCTCGGCCTCGCGGCGGGTGTTGGCGCCGCGCTGCTCGACCAGTTGCTGCTCGCGGCGGGCCAGTTCGATGCGGCTCTGCAACTCGTTCTCCGCGATGGATCGCTCCTGCTCGACCGCGTGCGCGCGCCGCGCGTAGGTGGCCCGGTCCGCGTCCTGCTGCACCTGCTCGCGAGTCGGCGTCTGCAGCGCGCGCTCCAGCTCCGGCTCGGGCCGCAGCGCCACCACACGCGCGCTGACCACGGCCACGCCGGTCTCGGTCAGCCGCGGATCGGCCGCCAGCGCGCCCGCGACCGCGGCCCGGACCGGCGCGATGCCGGTGGTCAGCGCCTCCGCCAGCGGCAACCGGGCCAGCAGGTCCAGCGCGGGCTGCTGGGCCAGCTCGGCGAGCATGCCGGCCACCTGGTCGAGCGGCTGACCACGCCAGGTCCCCCGGTACGGATCGATCGAGAAGTCCAGGCGCGCTGCCGCCGCGGCCGGGTCGCTGACCCGGTAGGTGACCGTCGCCTGCACGGTGACGTCCGCGAAGTCCTCGGTCCGCGCGTGGAACAGCAGCGGCAGCTCGCGGTCGTCGACCGGCACCTCGGACAGCGCCGCGGTCAGCGGCCGGTACCAGAACGACAGCCCGGTGCCGGCGCGCCGGACCCGGCCGCCCACGGTGTGGCTGACCCAGCTGGTCGGCGCGGCGCGCAGGTGCCGCAGGTGGAAGCGTCGAGTCACATCGGCCATGGTGATCCCTCCCGGCGTTTTTCGTCATCATGACGATAAACCCGGGACGCTATTATCGTCAACGTGACGATTAACCTCACGGTGGACCTGGTGCTGCTCACCATCCGCGGCGGCGAGCTCCAGGTGCTGCTCATCCGGCGCGGCATCCCGCCGTACCAGGGGATGTGGGCGCTGCCCGGCGGTTTCGTGCTGGACGGCGAGGACCTGCCGGAGGCGGCGGCCCGGGAGCTGCGCGAGGAGACCGGGCTGGATCCGCAGGCCGGGCACCTGGAGCAGTTGGCCACCTACGGCACGCCGGGCCGGGATCCGCGCGGGCGCGTGGTGACGGTCGCCTACCTGGCGCTGCTGCCGGACCTGCCGGCCCCGGTCGCGGGCAGCGACGCGGCCGGCGCGGAGTGGCGGCGGTACGACGAGGTGGCCGACGGCGGGCTCGCGTTCGACCACGACCGCATCCTGCGCGACGGCATCGAGCGCGCCCGGTCGAAGCTGGAGTACACGCCGCTGGCCACCGCGTTCTGCCCGGCCGAGTTCACCATCGCGGACCTGCGCGCGGTCTACGAGACCGTGTGGCAGACCCGGATCGACGCCCGGAACTTCCACCGCAAGGTCACCGGCGCGGAGGGCTTCGTCGAGCCGACCGGCGGCACCGTGATCCGCGACCGTGGCCGCCCGGCCCAGCTGTTCCGCCGTGGCCCGGCCGCGCTGCTGCACCCGCCCCTGATGCGGCCCGCGGAATGATGTCCGTAAATCGATGGCCGACCGGTCCCGTCGTCCGGTAGACCATCAGCCATGCAGTGGCAGCGGCGACTGACCGCGATCCTGGACGACGAGGCGGGGGCCGGCCGGTTCAGCGGCACGATCCTGGTCACCCGGCGCGACGAGACGCTGTTCTCCGGTGCGTACGGGCTGGCCGACCGGGAGCGGGCGACGCCGGTCACCATGGAAACCCGGTTCGCGATCGGCTCGATCACCAAGCTGCTGACCGCCACCGCGATCGTGCGGCTGATCCAGGACGGCACGATCACCGCGGCCGACCCGGTCGGCCGCTGGCTGCCCGACTACCCGAACCCGGAGGTGGCCGCGAAGGTCACGGTGCACCACCTGCTCACCCACACCGGCGGCACCGGCGACATCATGGTGCCCGAGCACTGGGAGCGCCGGCACGAGATCCGCACGCCGGACGACCACGTCGGCCTCCTCGGACACCGTGCCCCGACCTTCGAGCCCGGGCGGTGGTACGACTACAGCAACTACGGCTACGTCCTGCTCGGCGCGATCATCGAGCGGGCGAGCGGGCGTGGGCATCCCGAGCAGGTGCGCGAGACCGTGCTGCGGCCGGCGGGCATGACGCGGTCCGGCAACGAGCCCGACGAGCCGCCGGCCGCGGACCTGGCCGTCGGCTACACCGGCGAGGAGCGCGTCCCGAACACCGACTACCGGTTCCTGCGCGGCAACCCGGCCGGCGGCGCCTCCGCCACCGCCGGTGACCTGGTCCGGTTCGCGCGCGCGGTGCTGCGTCACGAGCTGCTGGACGCCGCGCACACCGAGCTGCTGACCACCGCGAAGGTGAACATCGGCTTCACCGGGCGGCAGGCGTACGGGTTCGCCGAGCGGACGATCCACGGCGTCCGCACGATCGGCGGCGCCGGCGGCTTCCCGGGCGCGAACGCGGAGCTGGTCATCCACCCGCCGTCCGAGCACGTCATCGTGGTGCTGGCCAACCTCGACCCGCCCGCCGCGTCGGACGTCGCCCGCTTCATCGACTTCGCACTGCCCGCGGCCGACCTGCTGCCGGACGGCTAGCGCGCGGTCAGTGCGGGCACGCCGTGGCCGGGCGGCGCCTCGTCGTACCGGCGGATCGCGCCCCGGCCCGCGGCCTTCGCCTCGTACAGCGCCAGATCGGCCCGGTGCAGCAGCGCGTCCGGGTCGTAATCGCCGCCGGTGGTGGTGGCGATGCCGATGCTGGCCCGCACGTCGATGGCGCGGCCGGGCACGATCGACATCGGCTCGGACAGCCGGTCCGCGATCCGCGCCGCGACCGCGTCCGCGCCCGCCGGGTCGTCGAGCCGCGGCAGCAGCACCACGAACTCGTCGCCGCCGAAGCGGGCGACCATCTCGCCGGCGCGCAGCGAGTCGGTGAGCCGCCGGCCGACCTCCACCAGCAGCGCGTCGCCCGCGGCGTGCCCGAGCGTGTCGTTGACCGGTTTGAAGCCGTCCAGGTCGACCATCAGTACGCCGGTGCAGGTGTCCGGCCCCGCCGTGGCCGCGGACTCGTGGAAGCGCTGGTAGAGCGCGGCCCGGTTGGGCAGCCCGGTGAGCGTGTCGTGGTTCGCCTGGAAGTGCAGCATCGCCTGCTGCTCGTCGACCTTGCGCAGCAGACCGCGGACGAACACCAGGCCGAGGAACTGCCGGACGAACGCCAGCACCACCGTGATCAGCAGCATCCAGGTGAGCGTCGGGCTGAGCGTGCCGTTCCGCGCGTACAGCGTCACCACGCCGGCCAGCGCGAGGCCGGTGGGTACGTACGGCAGCAGCGCCCACGGCCCGGAGAACCACCGGCGCCCGGTGCCGTCCGCCTCGGGCAGCCGGGCGTGCGCGGCCAGCGCGGCCAGCACGCCGCCGACGATCGGGCCGGCGCCGGCCCCGTTCGCGTACCAGGGCAGCTGGTGGACCTGGTTGTAGACGGTGATCGTGTGAGCCACCACGATCACGGTCAGCGCGGCGAGGAACAGGCTCAGCGCGTGCAGGTACCGGTGCTGCTCGGTCCGCGACACGAGCACCAGCGCCGCGGCCAGGCCGACGATGTCCGGCAGCATCAGCGCCAGGAACGCCGCCCGGGACGATTCCGGCAGGGTCGCCATGACGGGGCCGAGCACGAGGTGCCACGAGACCATGAACAGCGCGCTGGACACCGCCGCCACGTCGATCAGCTGGATCAGCCGGGTGAACCGGTCCGGCGGGGACGGCGCATGCAGCCACAGCATCACCACGGCGGTCACCGCCGCGGGCACCGCGACCACGCCGGCCAGCTGCGCCAGGCCGGGGCTCGCCAGCACCCCGCTCAGCGCGGCCAGCAGGTAGGCGACCGCGAGCAGCGCGTCGGTGACCGCGGCGGCCCGCCAGCCCCCGCGGATGCGGCCCCGCTCGGCGCGCACGTGGCGGCGGCAGCCCACCACGCCGTACGCGACCGCCGCGGACGCCGGCCCGAACACCAGCAGCGCGCCCACCGCGATCGACAGCACCGGCAGCATCACCTGCACCACGGCGCCCACGGCCACGGCCGACCCCAGCAGCACGGTGACTCTTCGCCCCACGAACGACTCTTCGGCCGCGCCGGGCCGCGCTTGAGCGGTAGCGACGGCCCGGCCCGGTCATCGCGCGACCGGCGCCAGGTGCGCGTGTGCCCACTCCGCCAGGCTGGTCAGCGGCAGGCCGAGCGACCGCGCGAACTCCGGCCTGGCCGGCTGCCCGGCCCGGTTCAGCAGGTCGTTGGAGACCACCGCGTACGGCGGCATCCCGGCCGCGACCGCCTCGTCCTCGGTCATGTCCGGCGCGGCCAGCGGCGTGCCGAGCGCGCCGGACAGCACCGCGGCGACCTCCGCCATCGTCAGATAGTCGCTCGCCAGCTCCAGCTCCACGCCGTGGAAACGCTCCGGATCGGCGAACGCCGCCGCGGCGGCCCGGCCGACGTCCCGCACCGCCACCAGCGACAGGTGCGTGCCCGGCTTGAGCGTGGTCGCCAGCCCGCCCGCGACGCCGCGCGGGAACAGGTAGGCGGTGCGGGGCAGCAGGTTCTCCATGAAGAAGGCCGGCTTGATCAGCGTCCAGTGCCGGAAGCCCGCCTCGCGTACCCGCTGCTCCGCCCCGGCCTTGGCGCCCAGCACGCGGTCCATGTGCGCGCGGCGCTCGGCGGACCAGCCCGGCACCGCGGTGTGCCGGTCGGAGCCGGAGACGGACGTGTGCACGAACTGCGTGACGCCGGCCGTGCGCGCCGCCTCGATCAGGTTCACCGCCAGGGTCAGCTCGCCCTCGAAGTCGTAGCCGCCGTCGTCGAACGCGGGCATCTGCACGGAGAAGACCGCGTGGGCGCCGTCGGCGGCGCGGGCCAGCGACTCGCGGTCACGCAGGTCGCCGACGCGCAGCTCGGCGCCGCGGCGGGCCAGCTCGCGCGCGGCCGGCGACTCCGGGTCGCGGACCAGCGCGCGGACCGCGACACCGGCGGTGAGCAGCTCATCCGCGGTGGCGCCGCCCTGCTGACCGGTCGCACCGACTACCAGGACCGTCATGACGTACCCCTCTCGATCGAAACGGCGGACCACGCCGTTTCCTTGGAGGTACGATATGGCGGACCCCGCCGTTTATGCAAGGACCGAGGTGGACGCCCATGACCGGCCAGCGCGCGGACGCCCGCCGCAACTACGCGCTCCTGCTCGCCGTGGCCTCCGAGGCCGTCGCCGCGCACGGCGCGGACGCGTCGCTGGAGCAGATCGCGCGCACCGCCGGCGTCGGCTCCGGCACCGTGCGCCGCCACTTCCCCACCCGGCACGCGCTGCTGGCGGCCGTCTTCCGCGAGCGCGTCGAGTCGCTGTGCGCGGCGGCCCGGGACCTGTCCGGGCGGCTGCCCGCGCGGGAGGCGCTGCTGGAGTGGCTGCGCCTGGTGACCGCGTCCGCCGCCACCATCGGCGGGCTGGCGACCGCGCTCAACCGTGATCGGGTGGCCGCACCGGGAGAGCCGCACACCCACTGCGCCACCACCCAGCTCACCTCGGCGGGCGCACCGCTGGTGGCGCGGGCGACCGCCGCTGGCGCGCTGACCCCGGGCGTGACGATCTCCGACCTGCTGACGCTGGTCACCGGCATCTCGCTGGCCGCGGCGCCGCACCCGGACCCGGCGGCGGAGGCGGAACGGCTGCTCGCCCTCACCGTCGCCGGCATCAGCCCGGTGCCATGACGGCTGTCCACGCGTCGTACCGCGGTGGTGGGATCGGTACATGGCTCTGATCGCGTACGACAGCGCGGACGCGGCGGCGTTCGAGGCGAACCGGCATCTGCGGGACGACGACCTCGCCACCTGGCGGGCGGCGATCGGCCGATATCTGCGGCCGCAGCCGGGGATGCGCCTGCTCGACCTGGGATGCGGGACCGGGAGCTGGGCGCGGGCGTTCCGCGACTGGTGGCCCGGCGCCGACGTGGTGGCGGTGGAGCCGGCGGCGGCGATGCGCGAGCGCGCGGTGTTCCGGCCGGTCCTCGCCGGTAGCGCCGAGGACATTCCGCTGGCGTCCGGCAGCGTCGACGCGGTGTGGCTGTCCACGGTCGTCCACCACATCGCCGACCTTGGGGCGGCCGCCCGGGAGATCCGGCGGGTGCTGCGGCCGGGCGCGCCGGTGCTGATCCGGTCCGCGTTCGCCGGGCGGCACGGGGCGATCAGCCTGTTCCGCTGGTTTCCGGAGGCGGTCGCGGTGCTCGACCGGTACCCGAGCATCGCCGGCGTCGAGGCCGCGTTCGCCGGCGCCGGGTTCGCCACGGCCGGCTGCGAACCGGTCCCGCAGGTGTCGGCCCCGTCGCTGGCGGAGGCCGTCGCCGGGCTGCGCCGTGCCGCGCACACCCCGTTGCAGCTGATCAGCGACGACGCGTACGCGGCGGGGCTGGCCCGGATGCGCGCTGCCGCGCTCACCGAGCGTGGGCCGGTGGTGGACGCGCTCGATCTGCTGGTGCTGCGCTGAGCCGTCAGCCGATCGCGGCGAGCACGGGTCTGCGGCCGGCCGGTACGCGGGTGAACGGGACCGGCCAGGACGCCCGGCTGCCACACCGGTCGGCGGGGGCGCAGACCGCGTGGTACATGGCGTCGGCGGAGCCCAGCGGCAGGGACGCGAGCACGGCCGCGACGTGCAGCGTGCCGCCGGTCTCGGCCGTGGCGATGCTCAGGTAGCCCCACTGACCGCCGGGGATCGTGCCGGCGACCGTGGGCAGGGAGATCATCTGCTCCCAGCCGCCGTCGGCGCGGCGCGCGGTGTAGCGGAGGCCCTGCGTGCCCGAACGCGCGAGCAGGTGGAATCGGCCGGCCGCCACCGAACCGCTGAGCTGCTGGAACTGATGGTCTTTGGGGTTGCCGGTACGCCGCTGCACGTCCTCGAACCGCGTCCACCGCGCGGCCTCGAGGCGGCGGGCGTGGAAGAGGCCGTTGTCGATCGTGGAGACCGCGAGGTGCAGGTCGGGGCCGTCACCGGCGATGGTCACGTCCGTGACGTAGCCGGGGTCGCCGGCGGTGGTCCGCTTGACGTCGGTGAAGGCGGACCAGGTCCCGTTCGCGTGGCGGACCGCGTGGTACAGGCCGGTGCTGCCGAGCACGGCGAGGTGGAGCTCGCCGTTCGCGTGCGCCACGGCGACACGATGCAGGGTTCCGGCGTCGTTGCCGCGCGGCACCGCGTCCTTGACGTCGGTCAGCGGCGCGGACCACGTGCCGTTCGCCCGCCGGATGCCGTGGAACGCGCGCCCGGCGTGATTGATCGTCACCACCTGCAGTTCCCCGCCGATCGTGACGGTGGCCATGTCCCGGTGCGCGCGGTTGGCGCCCCAGGGGGCGGGAGCCGCGAATGGCGTCCAGCGGCGGTCGCGTCCGCGCATGCCGTGCAGCACCGTGCCGTCCCCGTCCGCGATGACCGCCTGTAGGTCTCCGGGCGCCGCCCGCGCCGCGTTCGGCATCAGCAGGACGGCCGACAGCACGGACAGCGCGAGCGACATCCCGGCCGCGACCCAGCGTTTCATCGTCGCACTCCACCTACTCATGTAACGACATTTCGGACATGTCACTTTAGCGAATGGGCCGGGGCCGGGCGCGCGGGCACCCGGCCGCCCTGCGGGGCTCGTCGCGCCATGGCATCGAGGTCGTAGCGCCGGCGTGAATCCCGCTCGATGGAAGTTGCAACGGCTCAGCCCACCGTTCGTACCGGATGGTGGGCTGGATGGCCATGGATGTACGTCGTCCGGATGATCGGAGCCCTGCCACCTGCGCGTGGCTTCCGGATGGTCGAGTTGTCGGCGGGTGTCGATGCCGGAAGACTGGCGCGGTGCGGGAGTACCAGGTCCTCGGTGGACGATATCGGCTGGACGGTGAGGTGGGCCGCGGCGGCATGGCGGTCGTCTGGCGCGCCTACGACGAGGTCCTCGGCCGCGCCGTGGCCGTGAAGGTGCTGGACGGGGAGTACGCGGCCGATCCCGGCGCCCGGGGGCGCATCCGCGAGGAGGCGCGGGCGGCGGCGCGACTGTCCCATCCGAACATCGCGCAGGTGTACGACTTCGGCGAGGTGCCGGACGGCGACGACGTCCTGCCGTACGTGGTGATGGAGCTGGTCAGCGGCGTGACGCTGGCCCGCCGGCTGCGCACCGAGCCGTTGCCGCTGGACGCGGCGCTGCGCTGCTGCGCGGAGATCGCGGCGGCGCTGACGGCGGCGCACGAGGAAGGGCTCGTCCACCGCGACATCAAGCCCGCGAACGTGATGCTCACCCGGCAGGGCGCGAAGGTGGTCGACTTCGGCATCGCGGCGATCGCGACGCCCGGCAGCGGCGGCGGGCCGGTGGAGGTGCCGGTCGGCACGCCCGGGTACATCGCGCCGGAGCGGCTGACCGGCGACGGCGTCTATCCGGCCACGGACGTGTACGCGCTCGGCGTGCTGCTCTACCTGCTGATCTCGGGGCGTGCGCCGTGGACGGCGGAGAGCATCACCGAGATGCTGGACGCGCACGTCTACACGGAGCCGGATCCGCTGCCGCCGCTGCCGCACGTGCCGCCGGCCGTCGTCGACCTGTGCCGGCGGTGCCTGCGCAAGGACCCGGTGGGGCGGCCGACCGCGCGGGAGGCGGCCATCGTGCTGGCGCGGGCCGCGGGCATCCGGGTCGTGACGGAGGAGCCCGCCCCGCCGGACGAGACGACCGCACCACCGGCGGTGGAAGCCCGGGTGGCCGAGGCCGCCTCGGCAGACGCGGCGGACGAATGGCCGGCTGACCCCGCGGAGGGCGACGCAGCGCACGCCGCGGGCGGCGGCGCGGCACATGCCGCGGACAGCGGAGCCGCACATGCCGCCGATGGCTGGGCAGCCCACGCCGGAGGCGGCCGGGCAGCCGACGCCGCGGGCGGCCGGGCGGCCGACGCCGCGGGCGGCCGGGCGGCCGACGCCGCGGGCGGCCGGGCGGCCGACGCCGCCGACGGCAACCCCGCGCACGCCGCGAGCGGCGGCGCGGCAGCCGGCGCCGATGGCTGGGCGGCACACGCCGCGGATGGCTGGGCGGCACACGCCACGCACGGCTGGGCAGCCGACGCCGCGAGGGACGGCGCGGCTCACGCCCCGGACGGCCGAGCGACCGACGCCGCCGACGGCAGCGCGGCACACGCCGCAGACGGCGGCGCCGCCCACACCCCGCACGACGAATCCGCACAGATCCCGCACGGCAGGCGCCCCCGGGCCACACGCCGCCGCAGGGTCGCGATCGTGGCCGGAGCGGTCGCGCTCCTCGCCGCCACCGGACTGGCCGCCGCCCTCCTCACCACCGGCGACACCCCCGGCGCCACCCCCACGCTCCCCTCCGGCTCCGCCGCCGCGCCGCCGACCGCGGCCCCCCAGCCCGGCGCCACCACCGATCCGCTCACCGGCGGCGCCCAGACCGGCCCGGTCCCCGGTGCCGTCCCCGATCCCGCGAAGTCCGCACCGGGCGGCACCGCCGCGCAGTCCTCCGCCGGCGCGACCCGCACCGACCCGAACCGGCCCCAGGGAGGGCCCGCCGCCACCACCGCACCGCCCGCCGGCCCGGGCCCGGAACCGGAGCCCGAGCCGGAACCCGAGCCGGAGCCGGAACCCCAACAGCGCACGCTCACCTCCCACGCGGGCACCGTCGAGGCCACCTGCACCACCGCCGGCCAGGCCCGGTTGCTGTCCTACGCCGCGACCAAGCCCTACAAGGAACAGTCGGTGAGCCCCGGCCCGGCCGATGCCGCGGAGATCGTGTTCCGGCACGGGAACCGCTACGTCACGATGACCGTGACCTGCTCCGGCGGGGTCCCGTCCGCGGTGACGGAGGACGGCTAGCGCTGAGCCCTATACCCCGCGATAGAGGCGGATTTCCGCTTCCGGGCCGACGGACGGGCGCCGCGCCACCCATACCGTGATCTTCGATGTCGGAGAACACGGAACCGGGAGTGGACATGACCGAGGAGATGACGGTCGGCAAGCGCCTCACCGACTCGCTGCACCGGGTGCGCGGGGTGGCGAACGGACCGATCGGCACCGCTCTGCTGCTGTGGTCGATCGCGGGCGACAAGGAGGTCGCGCCGCTGCTGGACGCGTTCGACATCTCGGCGCGGGTGATCCTGGCGGTGGCGCGCACGCCGGGTCGCGTGTCGGCGGAGCCGGAGACGGGGCCGATGTGGGACCCGGACGCGGAGCCGCGCCGAGGACCGTTCGACGACTGCCCGAAGGTCCGCGACACCGTCACCGACCAGGTCATACCGCTCTCCGCCGCGGCGGCCGAGGCGCTGCGCGACAGCCCGGACGACTCGCGCGTGGCGCTGCTGGCCGCGCTGCTGGCGAATCCGGTGTCGGACGCGTCCGCGGTGATCCGCGACTGCGGCGTGGCACCGGGCGAGATCCGGGAGGCGGCCCGGACCGGGCGGGTGCCACGGCTGCCGGACCGGGTGGCGCCCGAGCTGCGACCGGCCCGGGACGCGCTGATCGGCCGGGTACGCTACCGGGGCCGTGGCTGGCGCGACCGGCTGCTGTTCTCCGTGCTCGCCCGCGAGGTCAACCACGCGGATCACCCGGTCATGTGGATCCGGCTGGAGGCCGACGAGCGGGCGCGCGCGGAGCGCCGGGAGACCCGGACCGACGACCTGCTGCTCGCCCTGCTGGTCACGCACGAGGTCGCGCTCGCATACCCGCATCTGACCACGGGCACGCGCTCGCGCTTCGCCGGCGGCGACGCGTTGATCGCCCAGGGCATAGACCACCAGCGGGTACGCGGTGTGCGGCTCGACGACCGGCCGGACGAGGTGCCGGCGGGCACGGTGCTGCGCCCGGGCCCGGACTGGCCGGAGGACACCGGCGTGCTGCTGGACCGGCTGGCCGCGCACCCGGGCAACCGCTCCGCCCGAATCCTCGCCGCGCTCGGCCACGCCTGACCCGCGCCCCGTGGCTCACCGGTCGAGCACCGGCCGCCCGCCCGCGGCCCACGGTCAGGGAAAGGCCCGGCGGCGCGTCTCAGGCGGTGCACCTCCGCCGGGAACGGGGCCCAGCCGGGTCGCGGCGCGATCGGCAGCCATCCCTCGCCGACGTGTTCTCGTGGATCAGCGAGGCCAGTGCGCGGGAGTCGGGCACGTCGCCGATCGGCAGCGATCTCCAGGGTCTGCGATGGCCGGCGCGGCGAATCTCGACGAATCGGCGACCGACGTCGACGCGATCGAGGTCGCGCCAGGGCAGGAACTCGTCGCCGATCGTGAGACCGCCGGGTCCGGCGGTGATCGCGCCGAAGTGGACGGGGGTGCCGTGGAGCAGGGAGTCGCGGGCGCGGATCAGCGCGGCGTCCGCGATGCGGCCGGCCACGCCGTCCAGGGGTGCGAGGATGTCGACCTCGCCGGTGCCGTCGCGCAGGCGGAGCACGGTGGCGTACGACCAGCTTCCGGTGCCCTGGGCGCCGTGGTGGTAGGTGGCGCGCTCCACGTACTCCAGGTCGTCCCAGGCGTAGGCGGTGATCGTGCCACGGTGGGCGCGCACCAGGCCGTGGGTGAACTCGTAGAGGTGCGGGCGGTTCCGGCGACGGCCGCGCGACACCTCCTCGACGGTCACGCCGACCAGGATGCCCGCGCCGACGAACGCGGCCCACCAGTGCACGATGGCCGAGACCTCGCTGGTCCGCGCGATCATGACGACCATGGTGCCGTAGAACGCGAGGCCGGCCAGCGTCATCGCGATCGGGACGACCGGGCCGGGCGGCTCGTGCACGGTGACGAGCGCGCCGAACCGGCGCTCGGTGGCCACCGCCTCGGGCGTCAGGTCCCCCGCCATCAGTCGAGCGTATCGACGCCGGGCAACACGCCACGGTCAGCCGGTGGGGCCGGTGGCGAAGAAGCGGGTGAGGTCGTCGGCCGCGGTCGGCGAGAGCATCATGGCCTGGACGCGCGCGGACATCTCGGCGATCGGGCGGGTGCGGGCGAACATCGCCGCCTCGTAGGACCGGATCGCCGCGTCCGGGTCGGCGGGGTCGGCGGCGAGCGCGGCGGCCAGGTCGGCGGCGTCCAGCATGGCCTGGTTGGCGCCCTCGCCGACCGGCGGCATCAGGTGCGCGGCGTCGCCGATGAGCGTGCGGCCGGGGCGGTGGGTCCAGCGCGTACCGATGGGCAGGGCCTCGATCCGGCGCGGCACCGGGGCGTCGTCGGCGGCGTCGATCAGGGCGGTGAGGCGCGCGTCCCACCCGTCGAACAGAGCCAGCAACTCCCGCTTGCCGTGCAGCCGGTGCTCGGCGCGCGAGGAGATCCCGACGCGGAGGTCCCCGTCGCCGAGGCGTTGCGCGGCGAGGATCCGGTTCGCCCCGACGCACCAGAGGTTCCCGGGGCCGACCAGGTCGGCGAGGTCCGGGTGGCGGCGGTCCACATCGCGGACGGTCAGCTCCACCAGCGTGGCCACGTAGGACGGCCGCGCGTCGGTCAGCAGCGGGCGGACGGCCGAGCGCGCGCCGTCCGCGCCGACGAGCAGGTCGCAGTCGGCGCGGCGGCCGTCGTCGAAGGTCAGCGCGAAGCCGCGGCCGTCGCGCGGGGTGACCGTCGCGAGTCGGTGGCCCCACGCCACCACGTCGCCGGGGAGCGAGTCGAGCAGCAGGTCGCGCAGCAGCGCAGCACCCGCCGGTCGATCTCGGGACGGCCGGAGAACGAGTCGGGCTCCGGGACGTGGTGCACGAGCGTGCGGCCGTGCGGGTCGAGGATGCGGTGCTCCTCCCCCTCGGGCCGCGCCGCGGACCGGAACCGGGCGGTCAGGCCCGCGGCGGCCAGCGCGCGCTGCCCGGACTCCGGGTGCAGGTCGAGCATGCCGCCCTGGGACCGCGCGGACCGGCTCGGCTCGCGTTCGTACACGGTCGCCGCGATGCCGTGCCGGTGCAGGATCAGGGCCAGCGTCAGGCCGCCGAGGCCGCCGCCGGCGATCGCGATCCGCATGATCAACCCCCGTTGCCGTACGATGTATTACATGGATACGTCGTACGGTAGCGCGGCGGTGCCGGTGTGGGAACGGCCCGAACCCCGGCCGCGGGCGGCACCGGTGCCGCTGAGCCGCGCCACGATCGCCGCCACCGCGATCCGGCTGGCCGACGCGGACGGGCTCGACGGGCTGTCCGTGCGCCGGCTCGCCAAGGAGCTCGGCGTCGGCCCGATGCGCCTCTACGACTACGTCACCAACCGCTCCGAGCTGCTCGACCTGATGGTCGACAGGGTCTACGAGGAGATCGGCGGGACCAGCGAGACCGGCGAGTGGCGCGCGACGGTCCTGGCCGTCGTGCACCGGACCCGTCGCGCCGCCCTCGCGCACGAGTGGTTCGCCGACCTGCTCGGCGGGCGCCCGCACCTGGGGCCGCACGCGCTCGCCGTGGGTGAGACGACCGCGGCCGCGCTCAGCCGGGCCCCCGGCGTGCGCGACCTCGACGACCTCCAGCGGGCCCTGGGCGCGCTCAACGCGTTCATGATCGGGGCGATCCGCGCCGAGATCACCGAGCGCCGCGCCGCGCGCGCCACCGGCACCGACCTGAGTACCTGGCAGGCCGGCCTCGGTCCCTACCTGGCCCGGATGCTGGACACCGGCCGCTACCCCACGGTCGCGCGGCTGGTGGCCGACGGCGCGCACCTCGACGCGGAGGACACGTTCACCCGCAACCTGACCACGGTCCTGGACGGCGTCACCGGCCGGCCGTGATCAGCTCTCGCCGGGGCGGACCAGGCCGGTGTCGTACGCGATGATGACGGCCTGGACGCGGTCCCGGGCGTGCAGCTTGGCGAGGACGCGGCCGACGTGCTTCTTCACGGTGGACTCGGTGAGCACCAGGCGTTCGGCGATCTCGGTGTTGGTCCAGCCGCGGCCGACGGCGACCAGGACCTCGTGCTCCCGCTCGCTCAGCGTGGCCAGCCGCGGGTCATCCACGGGCGCGGCGCCGGCGTCCCGGGTGTACGCCTCCATCAGCCGCCGGGTCAGCCGCGGCGCGACCACGGCGTCGCCGGCGTCGACCGCGCGGATGCCGGCGATCAGCTCCTCCGGGCGGGCGTCCTTCAGCAGGAAGCCGCTGGCGCCGGCGCGCAGGCCGGCATAGACGTACTCGTCCAGGTCGAACGTGGTCAAAATCAGCACCCGGGTACGGCCGCCGACCGCCACGATCCGGCGGGTGGCCTCGATGCCGTCCATGCCCGGCATGCGCACGTCCATCAGCACCACGTCCGGCCGCAGTTCCCCGGCCATCCGGACCGCCTCCGCGCCGTGCCCGGCCTCGCCGACCGACGACATCCCGGGCGTGCCCTCCAGCAGCATCCGGAAGCCGAGGCGCTGCAACGGCTGGTCGTCCACGATGAGGACCGTGGTCATGCCAGCGCCGCCGGGCGGTCGTGCAGCAGCGCCTCGATCCGCCAGCCGCCGGCGTCGTCGCGGCCGGCGACCACCTCGCCGCCGTAGAGGCCGGCCCGCTCCCGGATGCCGGTCAGGCCGTGGCCCGGCTCGTCCGCGGCCGCCGCGACGAACCCGGGCGCCGGGCCGGTGTCGCGCACCCGTACCCGTACCGTGCGGTCGCCGGCCGCGCTCACGGTGACGGTGGCGGCGGATCCGGCGCCCGCGTGCTTCAGCGTGTTGGTCAGCGCCTCCTGGACGATGCGGTAGACGGTCAGCTGAAGGCCGTCGCCGAACGCGCCGATGTCGCCGTCGGTGCGGTAGTCGACGTCGAGACCGGCCGCGCGCACGCGGCGCACCAGGTCGTCGAGGTCGGCCACGCCGGGCTGCGGGCTGAGCCGGGCGTCGGTGGTGCCGTCGCGCAGCACGCCGAGCACGCGGCGCAGTTCGCCGAGCGCCTGGCGGCCGGTCTCGCCGATCAGGCGCAGCGGCTCCGCGGTGGACTCGCCGCGGCTGGCCGCCAGCACGGCGCCACCGTCGGCGAGGCCGATCATCACGGACAGGTTGTGGCCGACGATGTCGTGCATCTCGCGGGCGACGCGGGAGCGCTCGGTCGCGGCGGTGAGGCGTTCCCGCTGGTCGCGCTCGACCTCCAGGCGACGGGCCCGGTCCTCGAGCGCGGCCAGGTACGCCGCGCGGGTGCGCACGGTCAGCGCGAGCGCCACCGCGGCGGTAGCCGTACCGAGCATGAAGAATCCGGCGTGCCACGGGTGCGAGACCGACAGCAGCGCGAACAGCCCGGTCACCACGACGACCGCGGTGCCGGCGCAGGCCCACGCCAGCGTGCGCAGGTTGCCGTAGCGGGCCACCGCGTACAGCGCCAGCAGCATCGCCATCCCGGCCTGCAGCCACGCACCGGCCAGCCAGCTGCCGAACGTGACCGCGAGGATGATCGCCAGGACGACGCCCGGGGCGCGCCGGCGCCACCAGAGCGCGACCACCATGACGGCGACCAGCACCGCCGTGACGCCCGGCGGGAGCGTGCCGAGTTGCTGGTCGCCGAACGGGCCGCCGGCCGAGGCCCGCTCGTCGCCGTACACGTCGCGCAGGCCGGACAGGATCACCGGGACCATCACCAGCAGGTCCAGCACCCAGGGCCGCCGCCGGACGGCGGCGGCCAGCCTCTGCTGCGCCCGCAGCAGCCAGGTGTCGCTCATCGCACCCATTCTGACCTATGCGTCCGTCTTCACCAGGCGGTACGCGGCCGCGGCGAGCGTGACGGCCACCCAGCCGCCGAAGATGGCCAGTCCGGTCCACGGCCGGTCCGAGGTGGTCGACATGATCTCGGAGCCCGCGTTCGAGGGCAGATAGCCGTCGATCGCGTCGTACCAGTCGGACGGCAGCAGCGTCGCCAGGCCGGGCAGGATCAGCAGGCCACCGGCGAGGATCGCGATGCCGCCCGCGCTGGAGCGCACCAGCATGCCCAGCGCCACCCCGAGCACGCCCACGCCACCCAGGTAGAGACCGGTGCCGAACAGGCTGCGCAGCACGTTCTCGTCGCCGAAGCCCATCGCGACCGTCTCGCCGTCCAGGACGGGCAGGCCGATCGCGAACGCGGCGAACGCGCCCACCGCGCCCACGACCAGCGCGATCGGGCCGTAGAGCAGGGCCTTCGCCCAGAGGACCGGAAGCCGCGACGGTACGGCCGTGAGCGTGGCCCGGATCAGGCCGGTGGTGTACTCGCCCGCACTCACCAGCACGCCGAGCACGCCGAGCGCCAGCGACGCGAACGTGGTGCCGGAGATCGCGATCGAGACCGCGTCCGCGCCCTCCGGCCCGAGCGGCCCGGGCGGGCCGACCTCGCCCCCGGTGGCGGGCGAGTAGGCGAGCGCGGCGATCACGCCGAGCGCGCCGAGCAGCAGCAGTGAGGTGCTCAGCGTGATCCAGGTGGAGCGCAGCGACCAGAACTTGGTCCACTCCCCCGCGAACACGCCGCCGAAGGTAAGTTTCCGGCCGGGCGTCCCGTGCGGCCGCGGTTCCGGCGTGGCCGGCGCCGAGCCGACGTATTCGGTCGCAAGCTGAGTCATGCCAGGCTTCCCTTCAGTCCATCGTTCCGGCGTGGTCGGCGCTGAGCCGATGATTCACTCGCAAGCTCGCTCATGCCGGGCCACCCTTCAGGCCGCGGTTCCGGCGTGGTCGGCGCCGAGCCGATGATTCACTCGCAAGCTCGCTCATGCCGGGCCACCCTTCAGGCCGCGGTTCCGGCGTGGTCGGCGCTGAGCCGATGATTCACTCGCAAGCTCGCTCATGCCGGGCCACCCTTCAGGCCGCGGTTCCGGCGTGGTCGGCGCCGAGCCGATGATTCACTCGCAAGCTCGTTCATGCGGGCACGCTCCCGTACTCGATGCTGTCTCTGGTCAGGTCCATGAACGCGTCCTCCAGCGAGGCGGTACGCGTGGTGAGCTGGTAGAGCGGCACGCCGTGCGCGCTCGCGATCGCGCCGATCTCGCGCGCGTCCATGCCGGTGACGTCCAGCTCGCCCTCGATCGACGAGGCCACGCTCACGCCCGGGCGGGCCAGCAGGCCGCGCAGCCGGTCGGCCTCGTCGCTGCCGACCCGTACCTCGGTGCCGGCGCTGTTGATCAGGTCTTTGACGCTCGTGTCGGCGAGCAGCCGGCCCTTGCCGACCACCACCAGGTGGTCCGCGATCAGCGCGGTCTCCGCCATCAGGTGCGAGGAGAGCATCACGGTGCGGCCCTCCGCGGCCAGGCTGCCGAGCAGGCCGCGCACCCACAGCACGCCCTCCGGGTCCAGCCCGTTGACCGGCTCGTCCAGCATGACCACGGCCGGGTCGCCGAGCAGCGCGGCCGCGATGCCGAGCCGCTGTCCCATGCCGAGCGAGAACGCGCCGGCCCGCTTGCCCGCGACCGCGGTCAGCCCGGACAGCTCCAGCACCTCGTCGACCCGCTGGCGCGGGATGCCGTGCGTGCGGGCCAGCCCGAGCAGGTGACTGCGCGCGCTGCGCCCCGGGTGCACCGACCGCGCCTCCAGCAGGGCGCCGATCTCGCGCAGCGGCGCGGCGTGCTCGCGGTAGCGCCGGCCGTTGACCCGGACCGTACCCTCGGTGGGCTCGTCCAGCCCGATGATCATGCGCATGGTGGTCGACTTGCCGGCCCCGTTCGGCCCCAGGAACCCGGTGACCTGGCCCGGCTGCGCCGTGAACGTCAGCCCGTCCACCGCGGTCTTCGGTCCGTACCGTTTGGTGACCTGCCGCACCTCGATCATGCCGCCGCTCCTCGTTCGGTGATTCCCATGGGATTCACGCTATGAGCGCGGCGGCCGGTGATCGTGGTACCGCGGGCCACACCTGATCCGGGCCGCTGGTACCTGGGTACCAGCGGCCGGCGCGGTTACGCTCCGATGATGCGGTTGATCGGGCTGATCGGTGGAATGAGTTGGCAGTCGACGGCGGAGTACTACCGGCTGATCAACGAGATGGTGGCGGAGCGGCTGGGCGGGCTGCACTCCGCGCGCTGCCTGCTGTACTCGGTGGACTTCGCGTCGATCGAGCGGATGCAGGCGGACGGCCGGTGGAGCGACGCGGCGGCGGAGCTGGGCACGGCCGCACGGGCGCTGGAGGCGGGCGGCGCCGAGCTGCTGGCGCTGTGCACGAACACGATGCACAAGGTGGCCGGCGAGGTGCAGTCGCACGTGCGCATCCCGCTGCTGCACATCGCGGACGCGACCGCCGAGGCCGCGCTGGCCGCGGGCGTGACCACGGTCGGGCTGCTGGGCACGCGGTTCACCATGGCGGAGTCGTTCCTGGCCGACCGGCTGGCCACGCACGGGCTGCGCGTGCTGCGGCCGAACGCGCAGGACCAGCGGCTGGTCAACGACATCATCTACGGCGAGCTGTGCGTGGGCATCGTGCGGCCGGAGTCCCGGGCGGCGTACCGGGGGGTGATCCGGCGGCTGGTCTCGGCCGGCGCGGACGGCGTCGTCTACGGGTGCACGGAGATCGAGCTGCTGGTCGACCAGTCCGACAGCGACGTTCCCGTCTTCGCCTCGACCCGGCTGCACTGCGCGGCCGTGGTCGAGGCGGCCCTGTCGGTCCAGTAGGGGCAGACGGCCGTCAGGCGGGGTGGCAGTCGGCGTGCGTGGAGCGCAGCGCCCGCACGTCCGCCCCGATGCCGCCCTGGAACCACACCTGCTGGCCGCGGTCCCCACCCTGGTAGATGCGGGGGTCGCCGAGTTGATGCGGCTGCGGCGGATTCTGCTCGGTCCCGCTCGTCCAGTACCGGATTCGAATGCACCATCCCGGTCCCACGTAGACGCCCGCGGTGGACGCGTAGCCGGAGAACCGGCCGGGTGGGATCAGGTCGTCGTACGTCCCGTGCCTGTAGCTGCCGTCCTTGGCCTGGATGGCACCGACCGAGATCTCACTGGTGTTGCGCACCTCCCCGACCGGCGCGTCGGCGGCTCGCGATGCCGCCGTCGCGGGTGACGTCAGGCCGGCGGCGAGCCCGGCGGTCGCGGCGATCACGGATGCCCATGTCCTCTTGTCCATCTCGGCTCCTGTCTCTGGGCGGATGCTCAGCGAAACACCGCCCGGCTTCAGCGCGGCTTCAGCCGGGTGCGGCCGTACTCGGCGAGGGCGTGGAAGGCGGCCTTCGGCTCCCACGGCATGCCCGGGTGGGTGGTGCCGGTGCGGCCCGGCGGCAGGACGCGGACGATGCCGAAGCTGGCGAGGTCGAAGTCGTGCGCCGGGTCGTCGGAGGTGGGCAGGTGGCGGGCGGCGAAGGTCTGGACGAACGCGGTGTCCACGCCGCCGGCGTCGAAGACGTCGAGGAGCTCGCGCAGGTAGGTGGCCTGTTCGGCCTCGTCGCGGGTGACGGTCTCGGTGAGCCGGACGGGGCGCGCGGTGCGTTCGTCGTAGCCGATGATGTCGCTGCGGCTGCCCCGGGCGGCGGCGCCGGTGAAGGCGGCGCAGCCGAACTCGGTGACGGCGAACGGCTTGCCGAGCGCGGCCATGGCGGCGAGGTTCGCGGGCAGCGCGGCGGCGTTGGTGGCGTCGCGGTAGCCGGCGTCGGTGGCGATGAAGTCGAAGGGCGTCCAGTCGACCGCCTCCATAGGGAGCGATGCGTACCCTATCGGGCCGCCGAACCGGGCCCGGGCGCCCGCGGCGGCGCGGGACAGCAGCGCGTTGGTGCGCCGCTGCACGTCCGGGAGGGTCTCGCGCAGCCGCGCCGGGTCGGCGACGGCGGCGGCCCGCTCGGTCAGCGTGCGGCCGGGCATCAGCCCGATCGTCATCAGGCTGATCTCCGAACCGGCGAGGAAGCGCACGTCCGCGCCCCGCCGCCGGACGCGCTCGGCGCGCTCGGCCGCGTCCAGCAGGAACGCCAGCAGTTCGTCGGTGGTCAGGTCGTTGGTGAACGGGCAGTACCAGACCTCCAGGCCGGCCGCGGCCGCGTGCTCGGCGGCCACCTCCAGGCGGTCGGCGACGCCGCCGGTGACGCGCACGGCGTCGGCGCGCAGTTCCTCGCGGATGATCCGCATGTCCGCGGCCACGACGCCGGGGTCGAACGGCTCGTGCGTGGTGGTGCCGAGGTGGGTGAAGCCGGTGTCGTAGGTGACGCCCCAGGCGCGCATGACTACCTCCAATAGGGTACGGCCGGTACCGTACATCAAATAGCGTACGATGCGTACCGTGGCGGAGGGGCAGCGGCGGCGCGGCGCGGAACTGGAGGACGCGATCCTGCGCGCGGCCGCGGAGGAGCTGACCGACTCCGGCTACGCCGGCATGACCATGGACCGGGTGGCCCGGCGGGCCGGCACGAACAAGAACGCGATCTACCGCCGCTGGCCGCAGCGTGCCGCCCTCGGCATCGCGGCCTACAAGCGGCTGGCGCGCGACCGCACGCCGGTCCCGGACACCGGCAGCCTCCGCGACGACGCGCTCGACCTGCTGCGTCAGGCCAACGCGACGTGGTCGTCACCCGTCGGCGCGATCCTGCGCGACCTGCTCGCCGCCGCCGCGGACGAGCCGGCCCTGCTGGAGTCGCTGCGCTCCCAGGCCGGCGGCGGAGCCGTGAACGCGGCCTGGTTCACGGTGCTGAGCAGGGCGGTCGCCCGCGGCGAGGCCCCGCCGGAGGCAGTCCATCCGCGGGTCGCGTCGCTGCCGATGACGATGCTGCGCGGCGAGTACGCGCTGCGCGGCATCCCGGCCGTCCCGGACGAGGTGCTCGCCGAGATCGTCGACGAGGTCTTCCTGCCGCTGGTCCGCGGGCGCGGGACCGCTCACCACCAGTAGTTGTCCTGCGGCCGGTACGGAGCCTCCAGCTCGGTGACCTCGTCGCCGGTCAGGCGCAGGCCGAGCGCGGCGACGGCGTCCTCCAGAGCCAGCGTCCACCGATGCATGCCGGCCTCGGGGCGCCCGTAGCTCATGCACCCCAGGCCGATCCGGCTCACCCGCAGGCCGGTCCGGCCCAACCGGGTGTGTTCTACCCCAGCACCTCCCGCACTATCATGATCTCCAATCGTCATTCGCCGTACGTGAGTGTGGGGGCATCGTGAAGTTGTTGCTCACGTCGGGGGGTGTCACGAACGCGAGCATCCGGGCGGCGCTCGTGGAGCTGCTCGGCAAGCCGATCTCGGAGTGCCGTGCGCTGTGCGTACCGACGGCGCAGTGGGGGCATCCGGCGTGCGGGCCGTCGTCGGTGCGCGGGCTGGTGGCCGCCGAGCCCGACTGGCGGCACTTCACCGGGCTGGGCTGGGGCTCGCTCGGCGTCCTCGAGCTCACGGCGCTGCCCACGATCGGTGCCGAGCGGTGGGTGCCGTGGGTGCGGGAGGCCGATGCGCTGCTGGTCGACGGCGGCGACGCGACGTACCTGTGTCACTGGATGCGCGAGTCCGGGCTGGCCGGCCTGCTGCCGTCGCTGCCGGACACGGTGTGGGTGGGCGTGAGCGCCGGGAGCATGGTGATGACGCCGCGCATCGGCGCGTACTTCGTGGAGTGGGCGGCCGCGCCGGACGACCGCACCCTGGGAGTCGTCGACTTCTCGATCTTCCCGCATCTGAACGCGTTCCCCACCAACACGCCGGCCCACGCGCAGCGGTGGGCGGCGGACCTCGGCGTCCCGGCGTACGCCATCGACGAGCAGACGGCCATCAGGGTGGCCGACGGCTCCGTCGAGGTGATCTCCGAGGGAGAGTGGACCGCGTTCGGTCAGATCTGATTCTCGCCGCCGTCGACGTAGAGGTTGGCGCCGAGCATGAAGCTGCTGTCGGCTGAGGCGAGGAACGCGACCGCGGCGGCGATCTCCTCCGGGCGGCCCAGCCGGCCGATGGCGATCCGGCTCCCCTCGCTCGCCTTGAAGGCCGCGGCGTCGACGCCGGCGAGCTCCGCGAGTTCCGCCATGCCGCTGGTGTCGGTCGGGCCGGCCGAGATCGCGTTGACCCGGATGCCCCGGCCCTTGAGCTCGTTGGCCCAGGTGCGCGCGAACGACCGGATCGCCGCCTTGGACGCCGAGTACGCACCGAAGCCCAGCGTGGCGTTGTCGGCCGCGGTGGACGCGTTGAGGATCACCGAGGCGCCGTCGTTGAGCAGCGGCAACGCCTTCTGCACGGTCAGCATGGTGCCGGTGACGTTGACGCCGAAGACGCGGTCCAGCTCCGCCACGCTGATCGTGTCGATGGTGGCGATCGTGGCGGCGGCCGCGTTGGCGAACAGCACGTCCAGCCCGCGGCCGTACGCGCGGACGGTCTCGTAGAGGCGATCCAGGTCGCCGGGGTCGGTGATGTCGCCCCGCACCGCGGTGACGCCCTCCCCGATCGCCTCGACCGCCTCCGTCAGCTCGGCCTCGCGCCGGCCGGTGATGAACACGTGCGCGCCCTCGGCCACCAGCCGTGCCGCGGTGGCCCGGCCGATGCCCCGGGTGCCGCCGCCGGTGATCACCGCGGTCTTGCCTGCCAGTCGGTTCATGTCCGTACGCTCCCTAATTATGTTCCGGTCGGAACGGAACAGAACTATAGCAGTTGTGTTCCGGCTGGAACAGAAGGGGATATGATCGGTCACGTGGTGAGCAGACAGGGCGCGCCGGTGGGCCGCCCCCGCGGGTTCGACGTCGACGAGGCGCTCGAGAAGGCCATGCTGGTCTTCTGGAGCCGTGGCTACGACGGCGTCAGCCTCAGCGACCTGGCGCGCGCCATGGGGATCACCAAGACCAGCCTCTACGCGGCCTTCGGCAACAAGGACGAACTGTTCCAGAAGGCGCTGCACCGCTACAGCGAGGGCCCGGCGTCGTACGCGGTCGACGCGCTCGCGGAGCCGACGTCACGCGCGGTGGCCGCGGCCTACCTGATGGGATCGGTCCGCACCTCGACCTGGCCGGGCGGGCCCGCCGGCTGCCTGTCCACCCAGGCGTTCATGGCCGCCGGCCACCTCGAGAAGCCGCTGCGCGACGCGCTCGACACCTGGCGCGTGGAGAACCGGGCCCGGCTGCGCGCCCGCTTCGCGCGCGCGATCGACGAGGGCGACCTGCCCGCGGACGCCGACCCCGACGTGCTGGCCCGTTACCTGATGACCACCGCGGACGGCCTCGCCGTCCAGGCCTCGGCCGGCGCCACCCGCGCCGAACTCGAGCAGGTGGCGCACGCCGCGGTCCGCAACTGGCCGCCCGCCTGAGCCGTCTCGGCTGGCCGCGACCGACAAGGCCCCGCCATGACGATGATCGCCGGCGCCGGGCGTGGCGGGATCAGGTGGCGGACAGGACGTCGACGATGAAGCGGAGGGCGCCGGCCGGCTGCCCGCCGGTCGGGTTGTCGCCGTAGGCGAGGGCGGCCGGGATGTCGAGCTGGACCCGGCTGCCGACCTTCGCGCCGGCCAGGCCCTGGTCCCAGCCCTGGATCACGTTGCCGGCGCCGAGCTGGAAGCTGAACGGCTCCGAGCGGCTCCAGGACGAGTCGAACTCCTGGCCGTCGGCGTAGGTGACGCCGACGTAGTTCACGGTGATCGTCTGGCCGGCCTGGGCGGCCGCACCCGTACCCTCGATGAGGTTGGTCGCCTTGAGCTCGGTGACCGCGCCGGCGCCGGCGGTCGCGGCCGGCTTCCGGCTCAGCGCGGGATCGGCGCCCGCGGGCACCGGCGGGAACGCGGCACCCGTGCTCGGCGCGGCGGCACTGGGCGTGGCGGCGCCGGGCGTGGCGGCGCCGTCGGCGGCGGGCGGGTCCGGCTGCGCCAGCACGGTGCCGATCCACACGGCCAGCCCGACCACGACGGCCACCACGCCCACGGCGGCGCCGCCGACGGCCAGCGCCCGGCGGCGTCTCCGCATCGCCTGGGCGCGCGCCTTGGCGGCCTTGGCCTCGGCCCGCTTCTCGGCCTTCGTCTTGAGCGGCGGCCCACCGGCGTTACGCCGGCCGGCGGCACGGTTGGCAGCCGCGCTGCCACGGCTCGTCAGGGGATCAGACACCGCCCGACAATACGACAGCCCGCCCGGAGCGAGCCGCCCCGGCCCGGCGGCTCGTCGGCCTATCGCGGCACGGTCGTGGTGGGCTCGTCGTATTCGCCGAGGGTGTGGCGGAGCCGGTGGTTGAGCTCGTTGATCGACTGGCGCAGGTCGCGGTCGGTGCCGCCCGGGCTGAGCAGGTCGGCGGTCTCCAGGTGACGGCGGACGCGGTCGGCGAGCCGGGCCGGGATGCCGCCGGCCAGGAGTTCGCCCTCCAGGAGCGCCATGAGCCTGATCATGAAGGACAGATCGCTGGTACGGCACGGCCGCGGCGCGACCGCCTCCGATGCGCCGGTGCTCATGCGTCAAGGGTAGTCAGGACGGGCGGACGGCCATGTACGACAGGTTCAGGTTGGAGACCCCGACGCTGCTGTGGGGGATGGGGACGGCGACGGTGCGCAGGGCGTGCCCGCCGTTGCGGTCGAAGACCGTGTAGGTGAGGGTGCCGTCGTCGTCGCGGGTGGTGCTCAGGGTGTGCAGCGCGGTGCCGGAGAAGGCGGTGAGCGTCTGCGTGTCGCGGCCGGCGCCGGTGGGGCGGCCGGTGTCGAAGAGCGTCGTGGTGCTGCCCGTCGCGGGGTCGGTGGAGAAGACCCGGCCATCGGCGTGGTACCACTCGAGCCGGCCGTTCCGCCAGTCCTGCACGGCGTACCCCATGTCGTCCAGGGTCAGTGTGGTGCCGTCGCGGAAGGTGAGCGGGTGCTGGCGGTGGTCGCCGGTGCGGGTGTCCCACGAGACGATCCGCGGGTGCTCGGTGCCGTCGGGGTCGGTGTCCCAGGACAGGAACGTGATGATGCCGTCGTGGCACGGAACCTGGCCGGGCGGGGTGCCGCTGCCGAGGTGCGCCCGCCATCCGACGACCTGCTCGCCGCCGTCCGCGGGCGAGAGCCGGGCGAGGAGCTGGGCGTTCGGGCCCAGCGACGACTGCCGCGCGTGGGTGCCGGGGATGTTGGTCAGCCCGAAGACCCGGTCGTCGCAGAGCGCCCCGGTGAAGTAGTCGCCCTGCACGTCGTACCCGCGGGCGCCCGCTTCCGTGGTGATGACGACCCGGTTGAGGTAGCCGCCGCCGTCGGTGTCGCCGACGTTGTAGACGCCGGCGGTGCCGCCGCCGGGCAGGGCGAACATCAGGTTCTGCGCGGTGACCTTGCCGCTGGCGGTTCTGGTCATCCCGGTCTCGGTGAGGCGGAAATCGGTGTGCTCGTCGGCGAAGGCGAGACCGTCCCGGGACCAGACCGGGCGCATCATGTCCATCCGCGCGGTCCGCACCGTCCGGAAGGAGCCGTCCGGGGCGACGAGCACCACGAATCCGGGCTCGTGTTTCTCGCCGGCCACCGTGTACATCTCGGAGTTCTGCGGACCGACGAAGAAGGCCATGACGGCGTCGCCCAGCCGCGCCTCGCCGTCGTCGACCGCGGCCCGGTCGAACAACCGCCGGCCCTCCGAGTGGAAGACGGATCCGCACGCCGCCGTGACCATCAGCGTCAGCGCGGCGATCGCCACGAACACCGTCCGCCTCACCATGCCGCTCCTTCGCGAGCAGCCAGGACTCAGGGGGTACGGACGGGGCTGCGCGTTTCGACATGATGTGGTGCGACCGGATGCCCCGGCAAGGAGGCGCGTGACCGACGGCTTCGCGCCGGACGGCCCGGCCCGCACGACGAGCGCGTGAGCGGCCGTACGACTTTCGGTCAGCGACAGCGGGCGTCAGGTGATCCAGCGGCGTTCGATGGTGACCAGGGTGCCGGTGGGTGACGGGGTGACGCGCACGTCGCCGAAGGCGTTCATCAGCACGGCGCCGCGGCCGCGGTCGAGAGCGGGTGGGCGGGCGCGCCACGTGCCGAAGTCCTGCACCTCGATGCGGATCAGGCCGTCGCGGGCGCGCAGGCGGACCTCGACGTGCGGGCGGGACGGGGCCTGGGTGTGCTCGACGGCGTTGTTGACCGCCTCCGTGGTGGCGATCTGCAGGTCGTAGAGCAGATCCGGGTCGATCTTGTCGTCGGGCAGCATCGCGCGCAGATCACGGCGGACCGCGGCCGCGGCGCTCGGCTCCAGCGGGTACGTCCAGACGACGTCGACCTCCGGCAGGTCCGGCTCGCGTCCGGCGCGGTGCCGGCCGCCGCTCCCGGCGGCTTCGAGACCCTCCGCGACCGGCGCGGCCCCGGCCGGGACGGTCGACTCTGGCGAGGCGGGCAACTCGGCCGAAGACGGCGGCCCGGCCGCGCCACGCGGCTCCGCCGGAGACGGCGACGTGGTCGCAACCGGCGACTCGGCCGCGCCACGCGGCTCCGCCGAAGGCGGCGCATCCGCCGCGGCCGGAGCGGGCTGGGCGGCGGGCGGTTGAACGGCCGGTGCGTGCTCGTCGGCGCGGGAGAGGCGGAGGCCGGTCCGGACGCGGGCGATCAGGTCGGCGGCGGTGAAGGGCTTGACGATGTAGTCGTCGGCGCCCGCGTCGAGGCCCTCCGCGCCGGACTCGCCGCCGGCCCGCGCGGAGAGCATCACGATCGGCAGCCGGCGGGTGGCCTCCTCCTGACGCAGCGCGCGGACCAGCGCGAAGCCGTCCGAGCGGGGCATCATCACGTCGGTGATCACCAGGTCGGGCGGGTCGGCCAGGATCGACCGGAGCGCGGCCTCGCCGTCGCCGGCGGTGCGCACCGACCAGCCCTGCGCGGTGAGCAGCCGGGTCAGGTAGGCGCGCATGTCGGCGTTGTCGTCGACGACCAGGATCTCCGCGGCGGGGCCGGGCAGGTGCGTGTCGGCCGGATGGTCGTCGAGCCAGCCGGTGGCCTCGCGGACGGCGGCCCGCGCCGTGGTCATCGGGTCGGTGGCGGGTGCGTCCGGGACGCCGGTCGCGTCGATGGCGGACCACGGCAGCGTCACCGTGAACGTGGTGCCCTCGCCGGGGGCGCTGTCGACCGTGACGTCGCCGCCCTGCAGGCGGGTCAGCTCCCGGACCAGCGCCAGGCCGATGCCGGTGCCCTCGTGGCTGCGGGAGCGGGCCCCGTGTACCCGGTGGAAGCGGTCGAACAGGTGCGGGAGTTCGGCCGGGTCGACGCCGATGCCGGTGTCGGCGACCGAGAGGTGGACCGCGTCGGCGCCGGCGCGCAGCGTCACCCGGATCTCGCCGACGAACGTGAACTTGAGCGCGTTGGAGAGCAGGTTGGTGACGATCCGCTCCCAGTGCTCCGGGTCGACCGCGACCGGGCGCGGCAGCGGCGGGCAGTCGACGACCAGGCGCAGGCCGGCGCGCTCGATCGCCGCGCGGAAGACCGCGGCCAGCTCGCGGGTGAACGCGGGCAGGTCCACGCCGGCCGGGGTGGCGCGGGCCCGGCCGGCCTCGACGCTGGAGAACGTGAGCAGGTCGTTGACCAGGCCGAGCATGCGGCCGGCGTTGCGCCAGGCGGTGTCGACGCGTTCGCGCTGGACCGGGTCGAGCGGTGCGGTCTCGTCGGCGAGCGCGTCGGCCAGCGGGCCGAGCATGAGCGTCAGCGGGGTACGGAACTCGTGGCTGACGTTCGTGAAGAAGTCGGTCTTCACCCGGTCGAGCTCGGCCAGCGCCGCGGCCCGGGCGCGTTCCTCCTGGTAGGCGCGGGCGGTCCGGACCGCGACCGCGACCTGCTGGCCGAGCAGCGCGAAGAACGACCGGTACGTCTCGTCCAGCGCGCGGCTGGGGCTGACGCCGGCCAGCAGCACGCCGACCGGCTCGCCGGGCCCGGCCGACGGCAGCGGCTGCGCCAGCGTGACCTCGACCGGGTCGTCCCACGGGCCGGCGGGCACGGCTATCCGGCCACCGGCCGGGGTCACCTGGACGGTGCCGGTGGCGGCTGCCGCGCGTACCCCCCAGTGGTCTTGATCGTGGATCTCCGCGGGCAGCGCGGGCGGCGTCGCGGCGGTGGCCGCGACCCGACGGAGGATCGCGCCGTCGCGCAGGTAGACGGCGGCGAACGGCACGTCGAGCGGGTGTTCGCCGATCACGTCGCAGAGGCGGGCGCAGGTCTGGCCGACGTCGTCCAGCGCGGTGCCGGCGGGCACCGAGACCTCGCGCAGCAGCCGGAGCCGGCGCTCGCCGACGACCTGGTCGGTGACCTCGCTGCAGACGGTGAGCACGCCGACGGTCACGCCGTCGTCGTCGCGGGCCGGGGCGTGCGAGACGCTGAAGTACGCCTCCTCGCGGTAGCCGGAGCGGTTGAGCAGCAGTCGCAGCGCCGGGACCCAGCTGGCGACGCCGGTGGCCATCGCGTCGTTGATCAGCGGCGCGAGCACGTCCCAGCCCTCGGCGAGCGTGATCCGCACGTCGTGGCCGAGCGCGGCCGGGTGCCGGTCGCCGATCAGCGCGGAGTACGCGTCGTTGTAGAGCTGGGTGAAGCGCGGCCCCCAGAGCAGCAGCATCGGGTAGCGGGAGGAGAGCACGATGCGCACCGCGGCGCGCAGGCTCTGCGGCCAGCCGGCCACCGGGCCGAGGTCGGTACGCGACCAGTCGAGGGCCCCCATCAGCCGGCCGGTCTCGCCGCCGGAGGCGAAGAGATCGTCCGTCACCGCGTACCCCCTGTTCATCGCCGGTCGTGTCATACCCGGCCGACCGACTTTCGCACATCCCTCGACGAGTGTCGCGACGAGGTCGCGCCCACGGTTTCGCCGCAAACCCCTAGAAAAGGGGCGATAGTACCGATGACCGGTGCGATGCCGTCTCGCCTTCGGTGCGTAGACGCCTCATTCACGGGAGTTCGTCGCCGATGGTGATGAACGAGTCATGCCGATAGCGGCCACGGCTCGCGATACCTGCTCACGGAGCGTATGGGGCAACAGATGAGGTTCGGGCCGTCGCTGATGCGTACGCTCGCCTTCACCGTCGTCTACGTCGGCGCGACCTATCTCGGCCGGCTGACGGTGATGGACGAGACGAACCTGAGCCTGGTCTGGCCGGCCGCCGGGGTGTCGGCCGTGTGGTTCCTCGTGCAGTACGCGTCCCGCTGGCGGTTCCTGGACGTCGCCGCCCTGTCCGCGGCCACCATCGTGGTGAACATCGCGACCGGCGCGCCCCCGGTGCTGGCGCTGTGGTTCGTCGCCGCCAACCTCGTGCAGGCGGGGGTCTTCGCGTGGCTGTTCCGGCGCTGGCTGCCCGGGCTGTGGGGAGCCGGGGGCGAGCGCCCGCTGGCCCGGCTGGCCGAGTTGTGGCGCCTGATCGCCGCCGCGTTCCTGAGCACCGCGTGCGGCACGATGATCGGTCCCACCGGGGTGTGGGTGGTCAACGGCGTCTACTCGTGGCCGGCGAGCGCGGTCTGGCTGACCCGCAACACGGTGAGCATCCTGCTCATCGGCGCGGTCGGCGTCCGCGTCGGCCGGCTCCTGCACGCCTGGCGGACCGACCCGGAATATCGCGGCGCCCTTCGGCGGTGGCGGGCCCTCGGGCCGCACCGGCGGCTGGAGTACGTGCTGCTCGTGGTGGCCTCTGCCGTCGCCTACACCGCCGTGTTCGGCATCGACCACCGGCTCCCGCTGGCCTTCACCGTGATCGTGGTGACGGTGTGGGCGGCCTCGCGCCTGCACACGACCTTCGTGGTGGTGCACGACCTGGTGTTCGGCACCGTGGCGGTGTTGTTCACGCTGGGCGGCACCGGCGTGTTCGCCCACATCCCCTCGTACCCGGCCCGCGCGCTGGTGGCGCAGGCGTTCGTCGGCGTGATCACGGTGGTCGGGCTGGCCCTGGCGCTGGGACGCGACGAGCGGGTCGCGCTGGTGCGACAGGTGAGCGCCGGCGAGCGGGCCGCCGCCCGGCAGGCCGGGATGCTGACCGCCATCGTCGAGTCGATGACCGAGGGGCTCACCGTCGTCGACGAGGAGGGCCGGGTGCTGCTCCGGAACCCGGCGGTGGGCCGCCTCGTCGGCGGCGTCGTCGGCGACACCGGCCGGATGGCCGAACCCGGTCACTACGGCCTGTTCCACCCCGACGGCCGGCCGCTGGCGCCGGAGGAGATGCCGCACCGGCGCGCGCTGGCCGGCACGGACGTGCGGAACACGGACATCCTGGTCCGCAACCCCGGCGTACCGGCGGGCCGGCTGCTCAGCGTCAGCTCCACCGCGCTGTCCGACGATGCCGAGGGCAGACGGTACGCCGTCACGGTCTTCCACGACGTCACCGCGGAACGACGCCACCGCGACGAACTGGCCTCGTTCGCCGGCACGGTCGCGCACGACCTGCAGAACCCGCTGGCGACCGTGGAGGGGTGGAGCGAGGCGCTGACCGGGTTGATCGAGGAGGCCGCGGACCATCCCGCCATGGCGGAGGCGGCGGACGCGAACCGGCGCATCCAGCGAGCCACCGCCCGCATGCGCAACATGATCAACGACCTGCTGGCGTACACCACCGCCCGCGACGCCGCCCTCCAGCCGACCATGGTCGACCTCGCCGAGCTGGTCGCCGACATCGCGGCCGCGCGCGTCGACCAGGCGCGCAGCAACGACCTTCCGGTGCCGGTCGTCCACGCCGGCGAGGTGCATCCGGTGTACGCCGATCCCGTCCTGGTCCGTCAGCTGCTGGAGAACCTGCTCGGCAACGCGATCAAGTACACCGCGCCGGGCGTGACGCCGCAGATCACCGTCACCACGGAACGCGACGAGCGGCAGGTGACGGTCACCATCGACGACAACGGCATCGGCATCCCGCCGGGGCAGCACGACACCGTCTTCGAGAACTTCCACCGCGCCCATCAGCGGTCCGGGTACGCCGGTACGGGGCTCGGCCTGGGCATCTGCAAGCGCATCGTCGAACGCCACGGCGGCAGCATCCGCGCGGCCGCCAACCCCGCCGGGCACGGCACCCGCCTGGTCTTCACCCTCCCCGCGGACGCGAGCGCCGTACCGGCCGAACCGGAACCGTCCCCGCCCGCGCCGCCCGTTCCCGTCCCTGGCCACGCCGCCCCCGGCGACGAGGACCCCGCACCGGCGCAGCCGGCGCCGGTGTTCGAGCACACCGCCCGCCTCGTCCTGGACTACCTGCACGAGCGGATGCCGCTGGCCTTCTGGTCGGTCACCCGCGTGGAGAACGGCCGGCAGACCTACCTCTACCTCGACGCCGACAACGGATACGGGCTGCGGCAGGGGCAGAGCCACCCGTGGGAGCAGAGCTTCTGCATCCACATGGCCGCCGGCCGGGCGCCGGCCGTCGCGCTGGACGCGCAGCGGGTGCCGGCCTACGCGAACGCCGGCGTCAACGCGCTGATCGACATCGGCACCTACGCCGGGGCGGTCATCGCCGAACCCGACGGCACGCTGTTCGGCGCCATCTGCGGTCTCGACCCGCAGGCGCGCCCCGGCGACGCCCGGATGGCCGACGCCGAGCCGCTGCTCGCCCTGCTCGGCCGGATGCTCACCGTGGCGCTGGCGGCCGACCGCGCCCAGGACCGGTCCGCCATCGCGCTGCTGCACGAGCAGTCCTGCGCCGAGACCGACACCCTCACCGGCCTGCCGAACCGGCGCGCGTGGGAACGGTTCGTCGCGCATGCCCGGAGCCGTTACGAACGTCTGGGCGACCCCACGGTCATCGCCGTGCTCGACCTCGACGGACTCAAGGTCATCAACGACAGCCAGGGGCACGCGGCCGGGGACGCGTACCTGATCGCCGCCGCCACCGCGATCCGGCGCGCGCTCCGCGACACCGACGTCGTGGCGCGGCTCGGCGGCGACGAGTTCGGATTCCTGCTGTACGACTGCACCGAGACGGACGCCGACCGGGCGATCGCGCGCATCGAGGCACAGCTGTCCGCCGACGGTGTGGAGGCGTCCGTCGGCTGGGCCGCCGTCGACCCGGCCACCGGGTTCGCCGCCGCGCTGGACCGCGCCGACGCCGCCATGTACGCCGCCAAGGTCGCGCGCCGGCGGGTGCGGGCGGGCGCCGGCTGACCCGCGGGCGTCCTCACCGCGCCGCCGGCCGGAGCGGGAGGTGGTGCGCGTACGCGTCGGTGGTGAAGAACGCGGGCAGGTCCTCCGCCAGCGCGGTGCGGGTGAACACCGCGGCGGCGGCACCGGCCCGGGCCCGCCCGGCGGCGTCGCGCCCGGCGGTCAGCGCGGCGAGTTCCTCGGTCAGGACGGCGCGGACCAGGTCCTCGGTGACCGTTCCGCCACCGGCCATCGGGGTGCGGTGGTAGAGCCACTGCCACACCTGACAGCGGGCGATCTCGGCGGTGGCCGCGTCCTCCATCAGGTTCCGCAGCGCGACCGCGCCGGTGCCGCCGAGCCAGGCGTCGATGTAGCGCAGCGCCACCGCGATGTCGGCGCGCAGCCCCGCCTCGGTGACCCGGCCGGGCGTCTTGTCCACGGCCAGCAGGTCGGCCTCGGTGACCTCGACGTCGTCCCGGGCGCGGTCGAGCTGGTGCGGGCGCCGGCCGAGGACCGCGTCGAAGGCCTCCCGGCAGACGCCGACCAGGCCGGGGTGCGCGACCCAGGAGCCGTCGAAGCCGTCGGCCGCCTCGCGCCGCTTGTCCGCCAGCACCCGTTCCAGCACCTCCGGGCCGGTGCCGGGGCGGGGGATGAACGCGGACATCCCGCCGATCGCGTGCGCGCCGCGCCGGTGGGCGGTACGCACCAGCAGCTCGGTGTACGCCCGCATGAACGGCACGGTCATGGTCACGTCGGACCGGTCCGGGAGCACGAACTCCTGCCGCTGCCCGAAGTTCTTGATGATGCTGAAGATGTAGTCCCACCGGCCCGCGTTCAGCCCGGCCGCGTGCTCGCGCAGCTCGTAGAGGATCTCGTCCATCTGGAACGCGGCGGTGATCGTCTCGATCAGCACGGTCGCGCGGACGGTGCCGATCGGCAGGCCGAGGTACTGCTGGGCGAAGACGAACACGTCGTTCCACAGCCGCGCCTCGCGGTGGTCCTCAAGTTTCGGCAGGTAGAAGTACGGGCCGGCGCCCGCGTCGAGCTGCCGTCGCGCGCAGTGGAACAGGTGCAGGCCGGCGTCGAACAGGCTCGCCGAGATCGGCCGCCCGTCGACCACCAGGCCCTTCTCCGCGAGGTGCCAGCCGCGCGGCCGCACCACGATCGTCGCCGTCCGGCCGGCGAGCGCGTAGCGCTTCCCGCGCGCGTCCGTGAAGTCGAGGCGGCGGTCCAGCGCGTCCATCAGCGTCAGCTGCCCGGACACCACGTTGTGCCAGGCCGGCGACATGGCGTCCTCGAAGTCGGCCATCCACACGGACGCGCCGGAGTTGAGCGCGTTCACGGTCATCGCCGGTTCCGGCGGGCCGGTGATCTCGACCCGCCGGTCGGCCAGGCCGGGCGCGGGCGGCGCCACCCGCCAGCCCGCGTCGGCGCGGATGTGCGCGGTCTCCGGCAGGAAACCGGGCACCTGGCCGCTCGCCCACCGGGCCCGCCGCGCCCGCCGGGTGTCCAGCAGCGCGGCCCGGCGACCGGCGAACCGCCCGTCCAGCGCCACCAGGAAGTGCAGCGCCTCCGGCGTGAGAACCTCGTCGAAGCGTACGGCCGCGGGGCCCTTGACCTGGTATCTCACGCGAACTGCTCCGCCTCGGTGGAGCCGTGCAGCGCGGTGGTCTCCGCCGCCGGGTTGAGCACGGTGCTGATCAGGTCGAAGTAGCCGGTGCCGACCTCCCGCTGGTGCTTGACCGCGGTGTAGCCGCGCTCCTCCGCGGCGAACTCCCGCTCCTGGAGCCCGACGTAGGCGGACATGCCGTCGCGGGCGTACCCGTGCGCGAGGTCGAACATGGAGTAGTTCAGCGCGTGGAATCCGGCGAGCGTGATGAACTGGAACCGGTAGCCCATGTGCCCGAGTTCCTTCTGGAACGTGGCGATCGTGGTGTCGTCCAGGTGCCGGCGCCAGTTGAACGACGGCGAGCAGTTGTAGGCCAGCAGCTGGTCCGGGTACCGGTCCTTGATCGCGGTGGCGAACCGGCGCGCGACCTCCAGGTCCGGCGTGCTCGTCTCCATCCACAACAGGTCCGCGTGCGGCGCGTAGGCCAGCCCCCGGGCGATGCACGCGTCGATGCCGCTGCGGAAACGGTAGAACCCCTCGGCGGTACGGTCGCCGGTGACGAACGGCCGGTCGCGCTCGTCGACGTCCGTGGTCAGCAGCGCCGCGGCCTGAGCGTCGGTGCGCGCGATGATCAGCGACGGCACGCCGGCGACGTCGGCGGCGAGCCTGGCGGCCTCCAGCGTGCGCACGTGCTGCCCGGTCGGCACGAGCACCTTGCCGCCCAGGTGACCGCACTTCTTCTCGGACGCGAGCTGGTCCTCCCAGTGCACGCCGGCCGCACCCGCCACGATCATCGCGGTCATCAGCTCGTACGCGTTGAGCACGCCGCCGAACCCGGCCTCCGCGTCCGCGACGATCGGCGCGAGCCAGTCGGTGCTCTCCCCCTCCGCCGTGGTGATCTGCCCGGCGCGCAGCAGCGCGTTGTTGATCCGGCGCACCACCGCGGGCACCGAGTTCGCCGGGTAGAGGCTCTGGTCGGGATAGGTGTGCCCGGAGAGGTTGGCGTCCGCGGCGACCTGCCAGCCGGACAGGTAGATCGCCTTGAGGCCGGCCCGGACCATCTGCACGGCCTGGTTCCCGGTCAGCGCGCCGAGCGCGGGAACGAAGTCCTCCTCGTGCAGCAGCTGCCACAGCCGCCGCGCGCCGAGCCGGGCGAGCGTGTGCTCCTCCTGCACCACGCCGCGCAGCCGCACCACGTCCTCGGCCGAGTAGCTGCGCTCGATGCCGCTCCACCTCGGGTCGGTGGCCCATTCCTCGCGCAGTCTCGCCACTGCCTCCGTCATCTCGGAACTCCTTTGTTCGGGACCGGAGAAACCACGGTCACACGCGGACGGAATGGGGGTCGAGGCACGGAAGAAGCCAATTACTGCGAAGTTTCCGCGGTGGTTTGCCAACTTGTTAAGCGGCATATTTGCAGTACTGCCAACGCGCTGACCGGGAGGAGCTGAGGACCATCACCAAGATCTTCGCCGGGGCGCGGCTGCGCCGGCTGCGGGAGGAACGCGCGCTGAACCAGACCGAGCTGGCCCGGCACCTCGGCATCTCACCGAGCTATCTCAACCAGATCGAGCACGACGTACGGCCACTCACCGCGCCGGTGCTCATCCGCGCCACCGAGCTGTTCGGCGTCGATCCGGGCGTGTTCTCCCCGCACGCCACGCCGCAACTCGTCACCGCGCTGCGCGAGGCGCTCGACGGCGTCGGCGGCGTGGCCGGCCTGACCGAGCTCGCCACCCGGCTGCCGGACGTCGCCGAGGCCGTGATCGACCTGCACCGGCGGTACCGGCAGGTGGCCGACCAGCTCACCGAGCTGGTCGGCGACCGGGAGCGGGTCGGCCGCAGCCCGCACGACCAGGTCACCGACTTCTTCCACCGGCGGCAGAACTACGTACCCGCGCTGGACGAGGCGGCCGAGGAACTGGCCACCGCGATGGGACTGCGCCGCGGCCGGGTCCGGGCCGCGCTGTGCGACCGGCTCGCGCGGCGCCACGGGATCGAGGTCGCGCACGACGAGGAGCTCGGCGGTGACCTGCACCGGTACCGCGCGCGGACCCGGACGCTGCACCTGGCCACGTCGCTGCGCGCCGGGCAGGAGGCGATGCGGATGGCCGCGCAGCTCGCGCTGCTGGAGTTCGCCGACGTGATCGACGAGATCGTCGAGGAGGAGCGGTTCGACGACGTACAGACGCAGATTCTGACGCGGGTCGGGCTGGCCAACTACTTCGCGGCCGCGCTCATCCTGCCGTACGAGCGGTTCCTTACCGCGGCGGAGCAGCGCCGGTACGACATCGAGCTGCTCACCGAGCACTTCGCGATGGGCTGGGAGAGCATCTGCCACCGGCTCAGCACGCTGCAGCGCCCGCGCGCCCGGGGCGTGCCGTTCTCGTTCGTGCGCGTCGACCGGGCCGGCAACCTCTCCAAGCGGCAGTCCGCCACCGGCTTCCCGTTCTCCCGTACCGGCGGCACCTGTCCGCTGTGGAACGTCTACGAGGCGTTCGGCGCGCCGGGCCGGGTGGTCACCCAGGTGGCGGCCATGCCGGACGGGCAGCGCTACCTGTGGATCGCCCGGACGATCACCCGGCACCACGGCGGCTACGGCCAGCCCGGCAAGGCCTACGCGATCGGGCTGGGCTGCGAGATCCGGCACGCGGGGCGGCTGGTCTACTCCGCCGGCATGGACCTGCACGACGCGGCCGCGGCCACGCCGATCGGGCCCGGCTGCAAGACCTGCGAGCGGTCGAACTGCCCGCAGCGCGCGGCGCCGCCGATCAACGGGCGCCTCGACCTGGACGAGAATCGCAGCACGTTCATCCCGTACCCGCTGCGCTGATCGGCCTTGCCACATCGATCGAGCCGAATCTATGCTCTCAGGAATGCGCTTTCCAGCAGGACAGCGGTGTGGCGCCGGTGCACTTCTCGACCATGAAGGTGAGAACACGGATGAAACGGTCAACAGCCCTCCGATGGGTGACCGGAAGTGCCATCGCGGCGGTCGGCGCCGCGGTCATGCTGTCGCTGCCCCAGGCCTGGGCCGCGGACGGCAACCTGAGCCTCGGCGGCGGCGCCGACGGCTCCAGCAAGGCCGGCGGCACCAGCTACGGCAACGTCAAGGACGGCAGCACTAGCACGTACTGGTCGCCGAGCGGCGCGACCGGCTACGTGTCGGTCAAGTGGAGCAGCGCCACCTCGGTCAACCGGGTCGTCATCCAGCAGGCGTCCGGCGGCGGGTCGATCACCGGGTGGCGGCTGCTCAACGCGGACAGCGGCGCCGTGCTCGCCAGCGGCAGCGGCAGCCCGGGCACCATCTCCTTCGCCGCCACCTCGCTGAAGAAGGTCACGCTGGACATCACCGGCGCGTCGAGCGCGCCACGGATCGCCGAGTTCGAGACGTACTCCGGCGGCGGCTCCACACCGACGACCGCCCCGACCACCGGCGGCCCGGTGCCGACGCCCACGGGCGGCGCCGGCACCCCGACCGGCGCGTGGCCGTCCTCGGCCGGCTCGGTGTCGATCTCCGGCACGGTCAGCGTGTCCGGCACGTTCGACGGCGGGATGAAGACCTACTGCTGCATCGGCGACGGCGGGCAGAGCGAGTCCCAGGACCCGATGTTCTCCATCGCGAACGGCGGCACGCTGCAGAACGTCATCCTCGGCTCCCCCGCCGGTGACGGCGTGCACTGCGAGGGCACCTGCACACTGCGCAACGTCTGGTGGAACGACATCGGCGAGGACGCCGCCACGTTCAAGGGCACCGGCGGCGGCACCTCGTACGTGATCGGCGGCGGCGCCCGGTCCGGCAGCGACAAGACGTTCCAGCACAACGGCAACGGCACCGTGAGCATCAGCGGCTTCTACCTCAAGGGCTCCGGCAAGCTGTACCGGGCCTGCGGCAACTGCTCGACCTCGCATCAGCGGCACGTGAGAATCGACAACGTGCTGCTGGACGACATCGACATGGTCGCCGGCATCAACAGCAACTGGGGCGACACCGCCACCATCACCCGGGTCACGCTGGTCGGCTCGGCCACGGTGTGCGGCAAGTACCAGGGCGTCAGCAAGGGCAACGAGCCCTCCTACCTCGGCGAGGGCTGGAACGACGCCAACTGCAAGGTCAACCGCAGCGACATCACCTATCGATAGGCACGGCACACCCGGGCCGGCCACCCACGACGGGGTGGCCGGCCCGCGCCTCTGGGGGATTGCCCCGCCCACGTACGATGACGTCCGTGAATGGGCCGTTCGAGGTGTCGATCCGGGTCGACGACCAGCCGTCTCTCTACCGCTGGCTGACGCTCGATCCCGACGTGCGGCGCCACGCCACGGTCACGCTGCCGTCCGCGCCGCCGCGCCCCGGCGGGATGGGCGGCGCCCTCGACGTCATCAACGTGGTTCTCGGCAACGGCATCGCGCTGAGCAGCCTGCTCGTCGCGGTGTCCGCGTGGCGGGAGTCCCGGCCCCGGCCGCCGGTGACCCGGATCGAGCGCGGCGACGTCAGCATCACCATCGAGGACGCCTCGCCGGAGACCGTGCGCCGGATCGTCGACGCGCTCGGCGACCCGCCGGCGGAGCCGGGCGATGGCGCTCTCTGATCCTGGCGCCTCCCGCGCCGTCCTGATCGGCGTCCACTCCTACGCCCGGATGCCGGACCTGCCCGCGGTCGCGCGCAACCTGGCCGATCTGCGCGCGGCGCTCACCGACCACCGGACCTGGGGACTGCCCGACGGACATTGCCGCGTCGTCGCTGCGCCGCGCGACGCGGAGGCGATCCTCGACGCCGTGACCAAGGCGGGAGAGCAGGCGACGGACACGCTGCTCGTCTACTACGCCGGCCACGGCCTCACCGACCCGCACAGCGACGAGTTGCACCTGACGCTGCCCGGCTCCAACCCCCAGTTCAGCGCGACGGCGCTGCGGTACGACGATCTTCGGCGGGCGATCCGGAACCCGCTGGTCCGCGCGCGCCGCACGGTGGTGATCCTGGACTGCTGCTACAGCGGGCGCGCGCTCGACGGCGGCATGGGCGCCACCCCCACCACCGAGCAGACCGTGACCGAGGGCAGCCACGTGCTGACCGCCGCCGGTCCGACCAGGAGGGCCTGGTCACCGCCGGGTGAGCGGCACACCGCCTTCACCGGGGAGCTCATCCGGGCGCTCACCAACGGCATTCCCGACGGGCCCGAGTTGCTGAGCACCGATGTCGTCTACCGCCATGTCCACACGGAACTGCGGGCGAAGGGCCGTCCGGAGCCGCAACAGGCGAACCGTAACGCCGGCGGCGACATCGTCATCGCCCGCAACCGCGCCGTACCCGGCGCGCCGCCACCGCCGCCGCCGCCGTGGTGGCGGCGGATCCGGTTCCCGGCCCGCACGCCGATCTCACTGGCCGTGGTGGTGGCGCTGGCGGCAGTGACCGCGATCGCCTGGCGGCTGTGGGACGGAGCCCGCGCGCCGGACACCGCGCTGCCGGACACCGTGCACGCCTGCCGGGCCGCCGGGACGGTGCCGCCCGGCGCCGCTGCCGCCTACGGCTGCCGCTACCACGACGGCCGTCCCACCGCCGTGGCCGTCTACCCGAACTCGGCCGCGCTCGACACCGCCTACGACACGGTGCGCGACGGCGCCCGGGGCGTCCGGAGCACCGGCGACTGCACGACGGAGGAGGACGCCGAGCACCGCTATCCGGTCACCGGCACCGCGGCCGGCCGCGTGCTGTGCACCAGCTGCGCCGACGGCACCAGCATCGTGTGGACCGACGACGACACGCTCGCGCTGCTCCGCATCGACGCGCCGGCCACGGAGCGGGTGGCGCTCCGGGAGTCCTGGAACCGGATGGTGGCGTCGCCGCCCGCGTTCCCGTCCCCCGCCGAGAAGAAGCTGATCGGCATGGGTGTCGGCACCGGGTGCAAACGGGCCGGCATCAGTGAGCTGGACGACTTCCCTGGCGCGATCGCCGCAGTCGCCTGCATCGGCGAGCGCGGCCAGCCCGCCACCTACTTCCAGTTCGAGTCGCTGGCGGGGCTGCAGCGGGCGATGACCGACCACCTGCCCGGCGACGGCGACCTCGCCGTCGAGAGCTGCTCCGGCGGCGAGGAGCCGGACTACACCGGCGGCCGACGGTACGACGTACGCAGCGTCTACCTCGGAGTGGTGCTGTGCTATGCCGCCGTCGACGGCAACCACATCGTCGAGTGGAGCGTCGAGCCCTTACTCGTCGCCGGACGCATCGCGGGCAGCGTGGCCGCGTCTCTGGTCGACTGGTGGACGAGTTACCGGGCCCCGCCGACCGAGCTGGTCGTGCAGACGCTCAATCGTCAGGTCGGGTTCCCGAACGAGGCCGAGAAGGCGCTGCTGGCCCTGATCCCCGAGCCGTCCAGGAAGGACTGCATGCGCCCGTCGGAGGAGTTCAAGGGACAGCACGTCGGAGGGTATGCCGTGTCCGCGGCCGTGGTGTGCCGGGCCGGCACAGGACCGCCGATCATCTTCTATTACCAGTTCACGAACAAGAAGGACCTCACCGAGAACTACGCCCCGGACGCCGGACCGGACGGCGACTGCACCGCCTCCGACACCGCGGTCACCGGCGAATCGGCCTACTCACGCGGCGGCACCACCGGCCGGCTGCGATGCGAGGATCAGGACGGCAGCCTGGCCCGGTTCTGGACCGACGAGCGGCGGCTCATCTTCGGGCTCGCGTTCCAGGGCAGAGACGCCAAAGTCATGGCGGAGTGGTGGGAGCACGACGCGGGCCCGCTCTGAGGCCGCTCACCCGCGGACCGTGCCACTCACCTCCAGCGTGCCCGTCCCGCTGCCCGAGCCCTCGGTCCGCCCGGTCACCGCGCCGTCGAAGATCGCGATGAGTTCGGCGTATCCGCCGCGGTGCGTCAACGTCAGATTCCACCGGTGCTGCCTGCCGTCCGCCGGAACCTCCACGGTCTTCCGCCACGGCAGCGACACGGACTCCTCGGTGCTGCTCTCGCCGTCCAGTTCGTACACGATCGACACGACCTCGGCGTCACCCTCGGCGCTGAACACCAGGTTGTGCGGCGCCTGCACCGCGACCGAGGTGGTCACCGGCGCCGGCGCCGATGCCGGCGCTGACACCGGCGCCGGCGGCTCCCGGTCCACGCCTCCCCCGCCGCAGCCGGCGACGAGGACGGTCAACAGCACGCCGATCCCGTACCCAAGAGGTCGCATCCCGCGACTGTAGAACCGGGCCTCACCGGCATTGGCTCCGTTCGCGAGTTTCGCGCTCTGGCGCGAACTTCGTGATCGATCTTGACTCGCGGGCCGCCAGCCGCCGTCCTTCCGGCTTCCCCGCTGGCATGATCTTCCTGCGAGAGGCTTCGTGCGGGCCGGCCGAGATCGAGCCGGACCGGGAAGACGCTAAGCGCGAGCGACTCGGTTTGGTCAGCGGGTCGCCCGGCGGCGGTCGACGGCGAAAAGGAAGAGCCAGAGCCAGCCGACGGACACGCACAGCCGCTGCCAGAGTCCTGCGGCGGAGGTCCACGGGGCGACGCCGGAGAAGCCCATCGTCGCGAAGGCGAACAGCACAGCGAACGCCACCGAACTCAGAGCCGAGTAGGCGGCGAACCAGATCGATCCGCGACGCGCGAACGCGACGCTCGCGGTCAGCATGGCAAGGGCCAGCGCGGTGAAGCCGGGCAGCGAGAATGCGAGATCGTGCAGTTGTCCGTGCCAGGTGGCCGGAGTCGCGGCCGTCGGGTAGCCCCCCACGGGGTCGGTGGGAAAAACGCCCGCGCCGATCAGCCCGATGCCCCATATCGCCACGAGCGGCGGCACGACCAGCGAACCGGGCCCGGGGCGCAGACTGCGCCGCAGACCGATCGAGAACAGGACCACCAGCAGGCCGGCGGCGATGAAGGCGGTCACCTGCCGCCAGCCCTGCGGTCCCAGAGCGAGCGAGCTGACCGGATGCCGGAGCGGGGAGTATCCGCCGCCGCGGAGCGCGCCTTCCGCGAGGAACATCGCGGTGAACAGAGGACCGGCGACAAGACCGGCGATGAGCAGTCGGCTGGGGCGGGAAGGTGGCCGCTCAGGAGCGGCCGCCGGCACGGCGGTCAGCAGCGTCATGCTGTCAACCTTAGTTGACAGCTACTCCGGTCGTCAACTTAGGTTGACAGCCGTCACCGCCAGGGCGATCAGGTCTCCCCATCGAGGGACTAGGCGTGGGTGAGCATGAAGGCCAGCAGGAAGCCCGCGCAGGTGATGATGCCGACCAGCGGGCCGGAGTATTTCACGGCCACCGGGACCATCGTGTCGGCCAGCATGGTCAGGATCGCGCCGGCGGCGAAGGCCTGCACGACCGCGACCGTGGCCGGGCCGGCGCCGCCGAGCAGCAGGTAGCCCAGGGCGGCGGCCACGGCGCAGACGACGGTCACGCCGCACCAGAGGGAGAGGATCCAGCGTGCCGAACGGCCGGAGGCGCGCAGGCCGACGGCGGCGGAGAGTGACTCGGGCACGTTGGACAGGAACACCCCGGCGACCACCGCCACGCTGACCGTGCCGCCGCCGAGCAGCGAGACGCCGATCGCGGCCGACTCCGGGATGCCGTCCAGCATCGCGCCCAGCACCAGGGCGAGCGCGGCGCCCCCGGCGTTCGCCGCCGGATGCTTGCGCCGGTCACCGCCGCGCCGGTCGACGATCGCGTCCCCGGCGAAGAACGTCAGCGCACCGGCCAGGATGCCGATCCCGACCGGAACCGCGCCCGCCTCGGTGAACGCCTCCTCGACCAGGTCGAACGAGACCGTCGAGATCAGCACGCCGGCCCCGAACGCCATGACCACGCCGACCACCCGCTCCGGCACCGGCCGCACCAGCCCCAGCACGGCCCCGAGGACGAGCGCGAAACCGCCGACGAACCCCCAGAACGCAGCCTCCAGCACCGCGCCCATGCTAGTCCGGCGTTCCGTCGCCCGCCGATCGACGCCGTCGAAGACCATGAAGGCCAGCTGCCCGCTTCCGGCGTGGTGGCGGTCCGCATGCTCCCGCGGGCACCGGTCGTCGCTAGCGCTCCTCCCTGCCGGTCCCGCGGCTGGTCGCGCCAAGAAGCGGGCGGCCGGCAACGTTTCGGGCCGCCCGGCCTGTCCGGCGGGAACGTCACCCGCGCGACAGAACTCGACCGGCGGCGGACCTCGCGCGCTCTCCCCGGCCACGCCGGAACCGGCTCCGTCGCCGCGAGCGGAGCGGAGCGCCAGCGGAGTCGAAGCCCGCGGCGAGGTTGGCCCGCGGGAGCGTGCGGGACTCAGCCACGCCGGAAGCGGGAAGATCGGAAAGCGGGAGAAGGAAACGGGTCCAGGCGTCCCTCCCGCACCGGGACGCCTGGACCGTGATCGGGAGGACGGTTAGAGGCCGGTCCTTCGGCGGTGGCGGCGTGGGCGCAGTGGGGCGGCGACGCCGCCGGGGCGCTGGCTGCCGGATCGAGGGATCGGGGTGCGTGGGGTGGTGGCGGCCGGGTGGACGGCCGGGAGCACCAGGTCCGGGTCGGCGGCGAGGATGCGGCGGTGGGCGGACTGGAGGCCGGCTCCCGGGTCGATGCCGAGTTCGTCCGCGAGGAGCAGGCGGACGTCCTGGTAGACGGCGAGCGCGTCGGCCTGGCGGCCGGCCTGGTAGAGCGCGAGCATCAGCAGTTCGTGGACGCGTTCGCGGAGCGGGTGCTCGTCGGCGAGCGCGACCAGTTCCGGGATCGCCTCCTCGGCGTGGCCGAGGTCGACCTCGGCGGCCAGCAGGTCGATGCGGGCGGCCAGCATCTGCTGTTCGAGGCGGGTGCGCTGGGCGTCGGCGTACGGGCCGCCGGCGCCGGAGAGCGGCCGGCCGCGGTGCAGGGCGACGGCGGCGCGCAGCGCGTCGGCGGTGGCCTCCGGGTCCCCGCGGCGGCGGGCCTCGCGGGCCTCGGCCACGTGCGCATGGAAAACGGTTACATCGGTGGCCTCACGATCGACCGGCAGCGCGTAGCCGCCGCCGACGGAGACGATGGTGGCGGCGTCACGCAGCAGCGTGCGCAGCCGGGACAGGTAGGTGCGCACCGTGTTGATGGCGCTGCGTGGCGGCTCGTCCCCCCAGACGGCCGCGACGAGCTCGTCGACGGTGACCATGGCGCCCTCGCGCAGCAGCAGCGCGGCCAGCACGGTGCGCTGCTGCGGTGAACCGAGCGGCAGCTCGGTGGCGCCGTCCCAGGCCCGAACCGGCCCGAGCAGCGCGAAACGTATCCCCCCGGATGTCATGCCTCTACATCCCCCCACAACGTCTGTACGGTCAACGCCCACCGGTAGTCCGGTGGACGATATGAACGCTAGAAGGATGGACAGGTCAACCACTGAGCAAATTCTGAACGCGCCGCTCAGCGCGCTCCGATCATTGCGGCGTCATGCGATCGTCGATCCCGCGGTGGTGGTTTGAGGGTCATGACCACCCCGGCCGCACCGGTCCGCCCCGCCGACATCCTGTCGGCCGTTCTCTCCAACGACTCGCACGCCGTGGCCATCCGGTACGGCGACCGCAGTTGGACGTGGCGCGCGTTCACGGCGCGGGTGCGGGCCGCGGCCGGCATGCTGCACGGGCTGGGCGTGCTGCGCGGCGACCGGGTGGCGCACCTGGCCGGTAACGGCCCGGCCACGCTGGAGATCGCGCTGGCGTGCGCCTGGATCGGCGCGGTCTACGTGCCGATCGGCGGGCGGACCACGGAGGGCGAGGCCGCGTACATCGTGGACGACGCCGCCGCGCCGGTGCTGCTGTGCGGCGACGGGCGCGCGGAGCGGATGGGCCGGGTACGCGTGCTGATGCCGCACCTGCGCGAGCTGGTCGACATGGAGCGCAGTTACGAGCTGCTGCTGGCGGAAGCGCCGGCCACCGTCCGCCGGACCGATGTCGCCGACGACGACCCGTTCTGCCAGCTCTACGGGCCCGGCCGGGACGGTTTCCCGCGCGGCGCGGTGCTCACGCACGCGGCGATGGCGTCGGTCTGCGACGCGCTGGCGGACGCGATCGGCCTGACGCCGTCCGGGGTGAACCTGGTGGTGACGCCGATGTCCCGGGTGGCCGCGCTGTCCCAGGCGCTGATGGGGGTACGGCACGGCGCGCAGACCGTGATCATGCCGGACGTGTCCGCGGCCGCGGTGCTGGACGTGATCGAGTCGCTGCGGGTGACGCACACGTTCGTGGTGCCGACGCTGCTGGCCGCGATGGCCGCGGAGCCGGGCGCCGCCGGCCGGGACCTGAGCAGCCTGGTCAACCTGGCCTACGGCGCCGCGCCGATGCCGCCGTCGATGATCCGCGCGGTCGAGTCCGTGCTGCACGCGAACCTGTTGCAGGTGTACGGCGTGACGGAGGCGGCCGGCGCGACGACCGTGCTGCGCGCGGCCGACCACGCGGACTCGGTGCGGGTGGCGTCCGCGGGCCGGCCGCTGCCGGGCGTGCGGCTGCGGATCCGGGACCCGCGCAGCGGCGAGGGCATCCCGGACGGCGTGGTCGGTGAGGTGTGGGTGTCCTCGCCGCGCGCGATGACGTCGTACTGGCGGCAGCCGGAGGAGACCGCGGCGGTGATGACGCCGGACGGCTGGCTGCGCACCGGCGACACCGGCTACCTGGACGCGGACGGATACCTCTATCTGGTCGGCCGGGTCAGGGAGGCGGCAGCATAGCCCGCAGCCGGTCCGCGGACGGGTGGTAGACGCCGTCCAGCCGTTCCGCCGCGCGGGCCCGGCAGTGCGCGGACGCGCCCTCGTGGCCCAGCTCGTGGTGGCAGGCGGCCAGCCGGGCCAGCAGCTCCACCGTGATCCACTCGTCGTTGCGCTGGAGCGACAGCGCGTGCTCGTACGCGGAGATGGCACCCTCGAGGTCGCCGGCGTGCTGGCGCATCCGCCCGATCTGCTGCCAGCCGTTCTGCACCTGCAACCAGTTGCCGATGCTCTCGTGCACCGCGATCCCGGCCGCGCGCTCCGCGACCGCGGCGTGCACGTCGCCGGTGCGGTGCAGCACGCGCAGCGCGGTCAGCCGGTAGGTGAAGCCGATCAGGTCGCGCGCGTGCGTGGTGCGCCCGTCCACGCGGCCGGGCGGCCCGGTCCGGTCGATCTCGTCGAGCAGCGCGCGCATCTCGTCCGCGTACCCGGCGGCCCGCTCGATCGACTCGCCGTCCGGCCATTCGTCCCGCTCGGTGATCGCGCTGCCCATGCCGCCCAGCCCGATCGCGATCCGGATCGGGTCGCCGGCCTCGCGCCCCACCTCCGCGGTCAGCGCCCACTCCCGGAACGCCTGGTCGTGGTCGCCGCCCCGGAGGTAGCAGTTGCCGAGCACGTTGTGCAGGTAGCCGCGCCACCACAGGTCACCGCGGCGGCGGGCGGCGGCCAGCGCGATGCGGGCGACCGGGATCGCCTCGTCCCACCGTCCGAGGTGGTCGAGCAGGAAGCCGTTCATGCCCCAGCAGAGCAGCCAGACGTACTCGTCGAGCCGGTGCCGGTCGGCGGCCCCGACCGCGGCGCGCAGGTTCGCCCGCTCCGCCTCGAACCAGGCGACCGCGTCCGGTACGTCGACGGGCGTGAACGGGACGACGCCGTCCGCGGGCGTGCCCGGGTCGAGCTGCCGGCGGTACGGGTTGGCGAGCCGCGCGCCCGCGACCACCGAGTGCAGGTAGTGGTCGAGGATGCGGCGCAGCGCGTCCTCCGGCAGGTCGTCGGAGATCTCGGCGGCGTAGGCCCGGACCAGGTCGTGCGCGGCGTACCGCCCGGGCCGGGGTTCGCTCAGCAGCTGCGCGTCGGTGAGTTCGCCGAGCAGGTCGAGCGTGCCGGAGGAGGTGCGGCCGGCCACGCTGATCGCGGTGGCCAGCGCCACGTCCGGCCCGGGGTGCCGGCCGAGCCGCCGGAACAGCTCGGCCGCGTCCGGTCCGAGCCGCCGATAGGACCAGGAGAAGACGGTACGGACGTCCCGCCCCGCGTTGACGGCGGAGAAGGCGTCCAGCCCGTCCCGGCGGCGCAGCTCGGCCGCGACCGTGGCCAGCGTGAACATCGGGCTGCGGTCGGCCCAGGCGGCGCAGATCGCCAGCGCCAGCGGCAGCCCGCCGCACACCCGGACGATCTCCGCGGCGGCCCACGGCTCCGCGTCCACCCGCGCGGCGCCGAGCCGGGAGCGCAGGTAGCCGACCGCGTCCGCGTCGCTGAACACGTCCAGGCCGACCGAGCGCGCGTCCTCGTCGACCGTGAGCCCGCCGAGGTAGCTGCGGCTGGTGACCAGCACGGCGCAGCCGGCCGAACCGGGCAGCAGCGGCCGGACCTGGTCGTCGTCGCGCGCGTTGTCCAGCACCACCAGCACCTTCCGGCCGGCCAGCACGCTGCGGTAGAGCGCGGCAAGACCGTCCAGGGTGGACGGCTGGTTGGCGCGGGGCACGCCGAGCGCCTCCAGGAAGCCGTGCAGCGCCTCGGCCGGCTCCAGCGGCGCCCCGCTCGGTGCGAACCCGCGCAGGTCCACGTAGAGCTGCCCGTCCGGGTAGCGGGTCGCGGCCCGGTGCGCCCAGTGCAGCGCCAGGCTGGTCTTGCCGACGCCGCCGAGGCCGCCGACCAGCACCAGCGGGCGCGGGCCGGCGACCGCGTCGAGGCGGGCCAGTTCCGCGGTCCGGCCGGTGAACGCGGCGGGCGGCGCGGGTAGCTGCGCGGGGCGCACCGTGCGCCGGTCGGTCAGCTCGCGGTGGGCGTCGCGCAGCATCGGGCCGGGCTCGATGCCGAGCTCGCCGACCAGCCGCTCGCGGGTGAGCCGGTAGCGCTCCAGCGCGTCGGCGGTGCGGCCGGCCGCGGCGAGCGTGCGCAGCAGCCGGGCGTGCAGGCCCTCGTCGTACGGGTGCCAGCCGGTGGCGCGGTCCAGCACCGGCGCGAGCACGGCGCCGCGGTCGCGGTCCAGCGCGACGTCCGCGGCCTCGGCCAGCACGGCCGCGTGCTCGCGGTCCAGATCCGCGAAGACCGGGTGCGCGCGGGCCTCCGGCGGCAGTCCGGTGCCGGCCGGCGCGGTCCACAGCCCGAGGGCCGCCGCGTACGCGTCCACCGCCGCCTCCGGCCGACCGGCCTCGACCAGGTCCCGCGCCTGGCTCAGGAAGGCGCGAAAGCGCCGCAGGTCGGAGTCGACGTCTAGGCGGTATCCGGCGGCGGAGCGGCCGATCGTGCCGGCCACCCGGCGCAGCCGGCTGACGTACTGCTGCACGGTCGCGGCCGCGGCCTGCGGCGGATCGCCGGACCAGAGCACGTCGGAGATGACGCCGGCCGCGACCGGCTCACCGGCGGCGGCGAGCAGCACGGCCAGCAGCACCCGCTGTTGCGGTGAGCCGAGGTCCAGCTCCGTGCCGTCGCGCAGGCCGCGGACCGGGCCCAGCACCTCGAACCACATCGGCACGCGGGCTCAGCCCTCGGCCGCTTCGTAGGCGTCCAGCCGCGCGCGAAGCTGGTCGGCGTAGGCGTGGTAGACGCCGTCGGCGAGCCGGCGGGCCCGGGCGCGCAGCCGGGCCGCGGCCGCCCGGTCGCCGAGCCGGGCGTGGCAGGCGGCCAGCGACACCAGCACCTCGGTGCCGCTCCACTGCCAGCGCTGCATCAGGGCGAGGCCGCGCTCGTACGCCTCGATCGCCTCCGCGTCCTTGCCCACGTGCTGGTAGATGCGGCCGAGCAGCTCCCAGCTCCACCCCTCGCGCGCCCAGTTGCCGATGCTGCGGTGCAGCTCGATGCCGCGGCGCATCTCGGCCGCGGCGGCCTCCACGTCGCCGGTGCGGTGCAGGATGCGCAGCGCGAACGACTCGGTGCAGATGCCCAGCAGCTCGCGCGCGCGGGCCGCGTACGAGCCGGTGGTGAGCGGCCCGGCGTCGCTGTCCAGGTGACCGCAGAGCGCCACGGCCTCGTCCGCGAGCGCGGCGGCCCGCTCGATCTCGTCGCCGGTCGGCCAGCGCCCGGTGTCGGTGAGCGTGCTCGCCATGCCGGCCAGGCCGATGCCGGTACGGACCGGGTCGTCGGACTCCCGCCCGGCCTGCGCCGCGAGCGACCACTGCCGGTACGCCTCCGCGTAGTCGCCGAAGCGGTGGTGGCAGATGCCCAGCGCGTTGTGCAGGTAGCCGCGCCACCACAGCGAGTTCTGCCGCTCGGCCGCGGCCAGCGCGCGGCGGGCCGCCGGGATGACCTCGTCCCACCGGCCGAGCTGGTCCATCAGGTAGCCGTTCAGCCCCCAGGAGAAGTACCACAGGTACGGGTCGAGCCCGTGCTGCTCCGCGCTGTCCATCGCGGCCCGGATGTTCTCCCGCTCCTCACCGAACCAGGCCAGCGCCTCCTCGGTGTCGCGCGGGCGCAACGGCCGTACCCCGTCCGCGGGCCGGCCCGCGTCGATCGGCGCGCGCAGCGGGTTGACCAGCTGCGCGCCGGCGAGCAGCGAGTGCAGGTAGTGGTCGAGCGTGCGGCGCAGCGTCTCCTCCCGCTCGGCCGGCTCACCCAGTTCGGCCGCGTACGCACGGACCAGGTCGTGCGCGCCGTACCGGCCGGGCCGTAGCTCCGAGATCAGGTGCGCGTCGGCCAGCTCGGCCAGCAGCGCCAGCGTCTCCGGCACGCGCCGCCCGGCGATGCTGGCCACGGTGCCGAGCGCCACGTCGCCACCGGGGTGCAGGCCCAGCCGGCGGAACAGCTCGGCGGCGCCGGGCGTGAGTCGCCGGTACGACCAGGAGAACACCGCGCGCACGTCCCGCCCGGCGGCGACGCCCGCGAACGCGTCCAGCCCGGCGCGGCGCCGGATCTCGGCCGCGACCGTGCCCAGCGTGAACGCGGGGCTCCGCTCGGTCCAGGCGGCGCAGATCGCCAGCGCCAGCGGCAGCCCGCCGCACACCTCGATGATCTCGGCGGCCGCCTCCGGCTCCGCGTCCACCCGCTCCTTGCCGAGCCGGGAGCGCAGGTAGCGGTAGGCGTCCGCGTCGCTGAACACGTCCAGGCCGACCGAGCGGGCGCCCTCGTCGACCGCGAGCCCGCCGAGGTAGCTGCGGCTGGTCACCACGACCGCGCAGCCGGCCGTGCCGGGCAGCAGCGGGCGCACCTGCTCGTCGTCGCGCGCGTTGTCCAGCACCACCAGGATCTTCCGGCCGGCCAGTACGCTGCGGTACAGCGCGGACAGCCCGTCCAGCGTGGACGGCTGGTTGGCCCGCGGCACGCCGAGCGCCTCCAGGAAGCCGTGCAGCGCCTCGACCGGCGGAAGCGGCGGGTTGCGCGGCGCGAACCCGCGCAGGTCCACGTAGAGCTGGCCGTCCGGGTAGTCGGACATGACCCGGTGCGCCCAGCGCAGCGCCAGCGCGGTCTTGCCGACGCCGCCGAGGCCGCCCACCACGACCAGCGGCATCGCGCCCTCGGCGAGCGAGTCCAGGCGGTCCAGCTCGACGTCGCGGCCGGAGAACGAGCCGAGGTCGGCGGGTAGCTGCGCGGGGCGTACCACCTGCGGCTTCTCGGTCACCACGGGAGCCGGCTCCGGCTCCGGCTCGGCCAGCAGCTCGCGATGCGCGGCCTGGAGCAGCGGGCCGGGCTCGATGCCCAGCTCGTCGACCAGCCGGTCGCGCACCTCCCGGTAGCGGCGCATCGCGTCGGCGCGGCGGCCGGCCGCGGCCAGCGCGCGCAGCAGCCGGGCGTGCACGCCCTCGTCGAACGGGTGCCAGACCGCGGCCCGGTCCAGCGCCGGGACCAGCGCGGGGCCGTACCCGCAGGACAGCGCGTCGTCGGCGGCCTCGACCAGGGTGGTGACGTGCTCGCGGTCCAGCCCGGTGAAGACCGGGTGCTCGCGCGCCTCGGGTGGCAGGTTCGCCGCGGCCGGTCCGGTCCAGAGCGCGAACGCCTCCCGGAACATCGCGCCGGCCGCGGCCTTGTCCGCGCCGTACAGCTCGCGGGCGTCCCGGATCAGCGCGCGCCAGCGCAGCAGGTCGACCTGGCCGGTGTCCGCCGCGAGCTGGTAGCCGCCGGCCGTGCGCCGCAGCAGGCCGCCCTGGTCGCGGGCGGGCCGGTCCGGCTCGATGATCTTGCGGAGGCGGCTGACGTACTGCTGCACCGTGGCGGCCGCGGCGGCCGGCGGCGCGTCGCCCCAGAGCACGTCCAGAATCGTGGGTACGCCGACCGGCTCACCGGCCGCGGCCAGCAGCACCGCGAGCAGCGTGCGCTGCTGCGGCGGCCCCAGCTCCAGCTCTACGTCGTCCCGGCGGCCCCGCACCGGTCCGAGCACCTGCAACCACATGTGCGTATCCGTCTCAGGCACCGGCCGCCGGGGCCAGCAGCGCGTCCGCGGCGGCGGTGCGCAGCCAGGCGACCGCCTCGCCGTCGCTCCAGTGCAGGTCGTCGACGAGCGTGAACAGCGATGAGTATCCGAAGTAGAACCAGAGCAGCGCGTCCGCGTGCGCCACGTCGACGCCGCTGCGCAGCGCGCCGATCCGGGCCAGGCGCTGCGCGGCCAGCCGCAGGCCGGACCGGTACCGCTCGGTCGCCTCGGCCAGCGACGCGGCCGCGTCCGGCTCGTGCGGCGCCGTGGCCATGATGACCCGCAGCACGTCGCCCCACTCCCGGCGCATGTCCAGCGTGGTGGCCGCGACCAGGTCGAGCACGCGGCCGGGGTCGCCGGCGCGGTCGATCAGCTCCAGGTTCGCGGTGACCGCGGGCGCGGCGGCGCACAGCCGCATCAGCGAGCGCAGCAGCCCGGCCTTGCCGCCGGCCACCGCGTAGACCGTCGCGGGCGAGACGCGGGCGGCGCGCGCCACCTCCTCGACCTTGACCGCGAAGTAGCCGCGCTCACGGAACAGGCGCCGGGCGGCCTCGAGGATGGATCGGTGGGTCGCGGCCGTATACCCAGCGCGACGACTGCGCCGCGCCGGTCCCGCCTGGGTGGTGCTCATAACGGGCGAGTCTAGGTCGGTTCACTGGAGACCGGCTCCAGCGAAGCCTCGGTATATCGATTTCTGTCGCCTATCCGGCTCGTGTCCGCGATGAACGGTACGGATACGCACGGTGACCGGTCATGTTCGCTTGATCGTTTCACCTGGGATTTTGAACCGTTCCGGGTGCCGTCCGTCAACAAGGTGGATCACCGCTGCACGATGCACGATCTGCGAGGAGAAACAGTGAGCACCGCACCACGCACCGTCGACGAACTGACCGGACCACGGCCGCTGCCGGTGGTCGGGAACCTGGTGCGGATGCGCACGGACCGCGAGGGGCATCGCGCGTACGACCGGTGGGCGCGCGAGTACGGGCCGACCTACCTGCTGCGCTTCGGGCGGATGCCGATCGTGGTCTCCGGCGACGGGCCGATCGTCGAGGCGGTGCTGCGCGACCGGCCGCACGGCTTCACCCGTACCCGCGTGGGCCCGGTCCTCGAGGGACTCGGCATCGACGGCGTGTTCGGCGCCGAGGGCGAGCGATGGCGACGGCTGCGGAAGCTCGCCGCGCAGAGCCTGAACGCGGCCTACCTGCGCGAGTACTTCACCACCATCACCCGGTCCGGCACGCGGCTGCGCACCCGCTGGGCCTCGGCCGCCGCGGACGGCCGGCCGGTCGACGTGCTGGACGACATGATGCGGTTCACGCTGGACGTCACCACCACGCTCGCGATCGGCCACGACCTCAACGCGCTCGAGGCCGCCGGCGACGGCCTGCACCGCCGGCTGGCCGAGCTGTTCCCGGAGATCGGCCGCCGCCTCTACGCCCCGGTCCCGCTGCACCGGTGGATCACGCTCCCCCGCGACCGGCGCCGCGAGCGGGCGATGCGCGAGGTCGACGCGCTCGTCCGGGTCGCGTACGCGGAGGCGCGCTCCCGGGCCGCCACCGGCGCGAAGCCGCGCACGTTCCTGGAGGCGCTGGCCGGCGTGGCGGACGTCACCCACGAGGAGTTGGTCGGCAACGTGCTCACCATGCTGCTCGCGGGCCAGGACACCACCTCCTCCACCGCCGCGTGGACGCTGCACTACCTGTCCCGGCACCCGGAGGCCCAGCAGCGGGTACGGAACGAGGCCGTCGCCGCGTTCGGCCCGTCCGGGATGCCCGCGGACCCCGGCCCGCTGCGCGCGCTGCCGTTCACGGACGCCGCGATCCGGGAGGCGATGCGGCTCCGGCCGATCGCGCCCGTGATGGGCTTCCGGCCGACCCGCGACACCGTGCTCCCCGGCACCGGGTACGACCTGCGGCTGCCCGCCGGCCAGTCCATTCTGCTGCTGCTCGCGCACGGCGCCCGGTCGGTGGACGACCCGGACGCGTTCCGCCCGGAGCGCTGGCTCGGCGACAACCCGCCCACGCCCGCGCCGCTGCACCCGTTCGGCGCCGGCCCCCGCTTCTGCCCCGGCCACAACCTGGCGCTGGTGGAGGTCGCGCTGGTCACCGCGCTGCTCTGCCGCGACTTCCGGCTCACCCCGGACGGCGGCCCGGTCGGCGAGAAACTCGCGTTCACCGCGTTCCCGACCGGACTGCGGCTGCGCCTAGGCGTCGGTCAGTGACTGCGTGCCGAGGACGATCGCGAGCGCCAGCCGCTCCGCGTCCTCGGTGCCCGGCTCCGCGGTGTAGACCATGATCCGCAGATCGTCCTGCGCGACGACGAGCGTGTCACAGTCGAGCGTCATCCGGCCGACCGCGGGATGGTCGATCACCTTCCGCCGCGACGGGCCCGGCACGTCGACCGGCAGCTCCGCGTCCCAGAGCGCCGGAAACGCCGGGCACGCGCCGCGCAGCTCGCCGATCAGCCGCGCCAGCGTACGGTCCGCGGGGTAGCGCGACGCGGTCAGGCGCAGATCCGCGACCAGGCGCGCCTCGTGCGCGGCCCGCTCCTCCGGCGTGAGCACCACGCGCTCGTTGTGGCCGGACAGGTTGCGCCAGACCGCGTTGCGCTCCAGTCCCCGCCAGGTCGTGGTGGCCCCCATCAGCGCGTCGAACGGCGCGTTCGCCAGCACCAGCGTCCACGTCGCGTCGTACACCACGACCGGCGTGTGCGCGAGCCGGTCGAGCAGCCGCTGCACGCTCGGCGTGACCCGGGACGGCACCACGTCACGCCCGGGAGCCGCATGCCCGGCCAGCCGGTAGAGCAGGTCACGCTCCGCGTCCGACAGCCGCAGCGCCCGCGCCAGCGCCTCCACCACCTGCGCGGACGGCGCCGTCGCGCGGCCCTGTTCGAGCCGGGTCAGGTAGTCGGCCGAGATCCCCGCCAGTCCGGCCAGTTCCTCACGCCGCAGGCCACTGGCCCGCCGCCGCGGCCCGACCGGCACCCCGACCGCCTCGGGCACCACCCGGTCCCGCCAGCGCCGCACCATCCTCCCGAACTCCATGCATCCCAGTCTGCGCGCCCCCGACGCCGCTGTCCTGGCCCCACCAGTCCTACCGTTGCGCCGCCGGAGGAGAGCCGGCACCCGCGCGAGTTCGAGGGATCGTGGCGGAGGGTACGGACGTCGCCGCGGGACCGGCCGGTCGTCGGCGGCCCCGCGGCGAGGGGTCAGCCGACGCTGACGTTCAGCTCGGCGACCGAGGTCCAAGCCCGTCCCTGCACCTCGGAGAGCGCCCGCAGCCGTACGTACCGGCCGGTCTTGGCGGCGAAGCTGACGGTCTGCTCAGCTGTGGTGTTCGGGAAGGTGCCGGTCGCGACCGCCGTGCCCCACGTGGTGCCGTCGGTGGAGACGTAGACCTCGTAGGCCGCGATGCGGCCGTTGCTCGCGTTCTGCCGCGGTAGGTAGTAGAGGTCGGTCACCGACCGGCTGGCGCCGAGATCGAGGACGATCTCGTGCGGATGCGGCGTGGTGACGGTGCCCCACTCGGTGTGCCAGAACGTCGCCGGGTTGCCGTCGAGCACGCGGACCGCCGGGGCGTTCTCGTCCACGGTCTCCTGGCTGTCGTAGGAGCGTACGGTGATCGCCGACTGTGCCAGCCGCCGCTTGGTGTAGGTCGCGGTATAGGTGGTCGCGGTCGCCGGCGCGGTGATCACGTGGGTCTGCGCGCCGTTGTCCGACCAGCGGGTGAAGTCGTACTGCCCCTGCGGGGTGACGGCGCTCGCCGTGTTCGCCGAGCCCTGGATGACGGTCAGGGTGAACGGGGTGGTGCGCGCGGTGGAGCCGACGGTCACCTGCAGGCCCGGCGGGCTGGTCACGAACGTCAGGTTCACCGTCTTCGGGTTGAGCCGCCGGGTGGTGGTCACGCTCAGCCCGCCCGCGTCCGTCGCGGTCAGCTCCAGCTCCAGATAGGACGGATATTCGTGGTCCGGCGCGAGGAACGTGCCGGACGCCACGCCGTTCCACTCCTGCACGACGTGGACGTGGCAGTTGTCGCTGGTGAAGCAGTGGTGCTGCAACAGCCGCCAGCGCAGTCCGCTCGCCGGGATCGTCCCCTGCTGGGCGTCGGTCGCGCGCCCGGTGAAGCCGATCGAGTCGCCCACCGCGAAGGTCAGCGTGCCCGGCGGTGTGTCGATCACCGGTGTCGGGGCGGTGTTTCCGCTGGATATCGCCACGGTACGGGTGTCGGAGGCGCCCAGCGTGTCGGTCACGGTCAGCCGCGCCGTGTAGGGCCCGCCCGCCGGGTACGTGTAGGTCGCGGTCGGCGTGGTCGCGTCGACGGTCCCGTCGTCGGTGAAGTCCCACGCGAAGCGCAGCAGACCCTGGTCGGCCGGGTCCGGGTCGGACGAGCCGGTCCCGTTGAAGGTGACGGTCAACGGCGCCGTGCCGGTGGTCGGCGACGCGCTCACCACCGCGGTCGGCGGCTGGTTCCCGTCGAAGTAGCGGATCCGCCGGATCGTTCCCGCCGCGTCCGCGTAGTACAGGTCGCCGCCCGGCCCGATCGCCAGGTCGACCGGGTTGGCCGCGGGCGCCACGAACGTCTGCCGGTTCGCCGCCACCGGCACGCCACCCGGGCTGGCCGGCGTCATCGCCCAGATGCAGTCGCGGGTGTAGTCGGCGAAGAAGAGCGCTCCCCGGTACGCCGCCGGGTACGTGCCGCCGGTCGCCGGGTAGAACGCCGCGCCGGACACCGACGAGCCGCCGCTCGGGCAGGTCTCGCCGGTCACCACCGTCGCGTTGTGGTTGTAGGCGTAGAACGGCGCCGTCTGCCCGCCCGAGGTGTAGAGGCTCTCGCACATGGTGAGGTTCGCGCCGTCGTACCCGCCCTGCCGTGCGGTGCCCTCGAAGCAGGGCCAGCCGAAGTTCGTCGGGCCGGCAGCCGGGTTCGTCACCCGGTTGATCTCCTCCCAGGTGTTCCAGCCGACGTCGCCGAGCCACACCTCGCTCGTCCCCGGCCGGATCGCGAACCGGTACGGGTTGCGCAGGCCGTACGCCACGATCCGCCGCGCGTTCGCGTCGGCGCTGGCGCCGAGCGGGTTGCCGGCCGCGGCCGCGCCGGTCGCCGGGTCGAGCCGCAGCAGTGCGCCGTCGAGCGACGTCGGGTCGGCGAGCGTCCGCACGTCCTGCGACCGCAGCGCGCCGCCCTCCGCGCCCGGGGGCGCCATGGTGCCGCCCGGTGGGTCGGCGCACGGATTGATCGGGTTGCCGAGCTGCCCGTAGTCGGTCGCGCTGTAGCTGGCGCCGTCACCGGAGCTGAGGTAGAGCATCCCGTCGGCGCCGAAGTGCAGGTCGCCGATCGAGTGACTCGGGTACTGCTGGCACCAGTCATGGATGAGCACCTGCTCGGTGCCGCCGGTCAGCTTGGAGAGCCGCCCGGTGACGACGCACCGCCCGCCGTTCGCGCCACCGACGCTCGTGCAGTTGTCGTTCCACACCGGCGCCGACTGCCCGGGCGGCGCGTCGTAGGTGTAGAGCACGAACACGTCCGGTACCGCGGGGAAATCCGGGTGCAGCGCGAGCCCGAGCAGGCCGCGGTCGTTCTGGTTGTGCACATTGGTGGACAGGTCGGCGTAGATCGTCGGAGTGGTGTCGGCGATGCTGTCGAAGACCTTGATGCGCCCGGCCTTCTCGGCCACGAAGACGCGGCCGTCCGCGGCGAACTCGATGTTCATCGGCTGGCTGAGTCCGGTCAGGACGGTCTGCTCCCGGAAGCCGGCGGGCAGCGCCTCCGCGCTCGTCGGCAGCGCCCGGCCGCTCGTCTCCTGACCGGGACCGTGGTGCCGATGGTCACCCGGTGCCGGTGGGGGCGCGGGTGCGGCCCCACTCGCGGCCGGCACCGCATGGAGCGCGCCGGCGGTGGCGACCGTGGCGGCCGCGACAAAAAGTGACAGGATGCGTCGGCGCATCGACATTTTTTCTCCCCAAAGGACATCTCGTGAATGCGCCCGGGAGGCCCGTTATCCCGAGCGGCCGCCGCCAATCTAGGTGCTGTCCGCGCGCCTATGGGGAACCGAAAGAATTTGCAGGCGTGCGGTCCGCCCCTTCCGACTCTTGCCCGGAAAGGCGGACCGGCCGGGGAATCCCGGGATCTTCCCATCGATGGTGCCGATATGGCGGCGAAGCGCAGGGGATACGCCTTTTCGCGGCCACGCCCGGCGATCACGCAGAGACCCGGCCGATCACACCGTGCCGCCGATATCCGCAATCTGCGGTGAGTACGCCGCAATTCGGATACGTCTGCGCCGGTGCTCACTTTTCATACTTCGGCCTCGATTCTGGATTTCGATATGAAGCCCCGCCCTTATCGGCGAGAAGCGGCCGGCGATCGAGCGGGCGGGGCGGCCGAATCCGTGGGAGTGCGTCGTCCCGGGCCGGTCTGAAGCCGAAGTGAAGTCGCGGGCGCCGATGATCGGGGACGTGCGCACCGCTTCGCATCGGAGGATTTGATGACGATCGACTGGCTGGCCGACGTGCTGCGGGCCGAGGGCCTGACCGTGATCGAGGAGGGTGACTGGCGCGCGCGGGGTGCCGGCGGCGAGTTCGCGCCGATCGGCGTGCTGTGGCACCACACGGCGAGCGTGTCGGGTGCGGCGGATCCGGCTCCGGCGCTGCGGGCGGTGGTCGACGGCTCCGACTGCCACGCGCTCGTGGACTACCACGGCACGTTCCACCTGGTCTCCGCGAACCGCGTGCAGCACGCCGGGCACTGCGGCGGCAGCGGGCCGATCCCGGCCGGTGACGGCGACGCCATGCTGATCGGCTGGCGGATCGACTACCAGGGCGAGACGCAGGCGATGACGGTCGCGCAGTACACCGCGTCCGTCGTGGGCACGGCGGCGGTGCTGCGGAGGCTCGGCAGGGACCCGGAGTTCGCCCGCGGCCACCGGGAGACCGGCATCCGCAGTGAACCCGATCCCGGCCTGGTGGACCTGGACCGGATGCGCGCGGACGTGGCGGCGGCGCTGGCGGGCCGCTCGGCGACACCCAGCTCGGCATCGGGGGCACGCCGAACGGCACGGTCCGGCCGCTGACCGCCGGCGTGCGCCGAGCTGACCGGTGGGCCGGCCCGTCGATCGAAGGGCCGGCCCACCCTCAGGCGGACGCGAGCAGCGCGGCGAGCCGGTCGGCGGACACGCTGCGGCCGGGGGCGGCGAACATGCCCTCGGGGTCGAGGTACGCGTGATTGGCGGGCGTGCCGGGCGCGAACCGGCGGCTGTCGTCGAGCGCCCCGGCGTCGTACGCGTCGTAGCCGAGCGTCCCGATCAGCTCCGCCACCGTGGCCTTGGCCGCGGCGTCGTCGCCCGTGACGGCCAGCGCGCTGCGGTCCGGGGCGCCGGCCGGGCGGCCGAGCGTGGCCAGGTGCTTGTGGAAGATGTTGCTGAACGCCTTGACCACGAACGACTCGGGCAGGTGCGCCTGGAGCAGGCCGGCGGACGTGACGCGACCGGCGTCGAGGTCCGCGAGACGCCCGTCCCGGTCGGGGTTGTAGTTCGTGGTGTCGATGACGACCTTGCCGCGCAGCGGCGCCACCGGAACCTGCCGGTACGCGTGGAACGGGACGCACACCACGACCAGGTCGCCGTCGCGGGCCGCCTCCTCCACGGTCGCGGCGCGGGCCCGCGGGCCGAGGTCCCGCGCCAGGTCGCGGAGCGTGCCGGGGCCGCGGCTGTTGCTCAGGACGACGTCGTGGCCGGCGTCGGCCGCGAGCCGCGCGAGCGTGCCGCCGACCCGACCGCTGCCGATGAAACCGATGGTGGTCATGGTGTCTCCAATAAGCGAAGGTGTGCCTTGACTTTAGCGAAGGGACCCCTTCGATTCAACCGGAGACGGTACGCTCTCCGATGTGGATTCAGTCGCGCTGGTGAGCCTCTCCGAGCCGTCCGATGAGCTACGCGATCTGCTCGGCTGGCTGGGGGACGAGCCCTCGCTGCGCGGCCGGTTGACGCCGGTCGAGCACGCGCCGCTGCCGGGGACGCTGGGCCCCTGGCTGGAGGCGATCGCGGTGGCGGTCGGGCCCGGCGGCGTCGCGGCGGTGCTGGCCTCCACGGTGATCACCTGGCTGCGCAACCGGCACTCGGACGTCACGGTGCGGATCGAGGCACCGGACGGCTCGGTGGTCGAGGTGGACGCCAAGCGCGTCCGGTCCCTGGAGGCCGCCCGGCTGGTCGCCGAGGCGGAGCGGATCTCCCGCTCGCTGGAGCCGCCGGCGATCGAGGGTCAGTCGCAGGGCGAGTCGTAGGGCAGATCCGGCACGTGCTGCGCCCACTGCGCGGCGGTGATCGGCTCACCCATGGCGGCGCACAGGTTGCCGGCCGCCTGCTCCGGGTCCAGTGACCAGACGTCGACCGCCTCCGGCGTCCGTACCGCCAGAAGCCGGCTGTCGTGGCTGAAACTCAGGTGGTGCGGGCTGGTGCCCACGTCGAGCGTGGCGATCCGGCGCGGGCTCGCCGGGTCGGCGATCGACCACAGGTCCACCTCCGAGGCGAGCGGGTCCCCGAGCAGCGCCAGCAGCCGCCCGTCCGGGCTGACCGCGAGACCGGCGGTGCCCTCCTTCGACCGGGTCAGGATGGTGGTCGGCGTGCCCAGCACCCCCGACCCGTCGACCGGGACGAGCTGGATGAACACGCTGGCGTCGCCCACCACCAGAGTGCGGCCGTCCGGGGTGAACGCGCCCGCGGCCAGCGGCGCCCCGGGTGTCAGGTCCCGGCCGGAGACGACGGCGGGCCGGTCCGGGTGCGTGACGTCCCACACCTCGACCCGGGTGTCGCCGAAGACCGCCAGCCGCCGCCCGTCCGGGGAGAACGACAGCCGGGCCGCCGGGACCGGCCGCGCCAGCACCTCCCGCGGCGCCTCGGGCGCGCTGACGTCGTAGATCCGCAACCGGGGCGCGGGCGGCTCCGGCCAGTCCGGCGGCCGTTCTTCGATGTCCCGGTCCATCACGGCCAGCAACCGGCCGTCCGGGCTGAACTCCACGCCGGACACGCCGGCCGTCAGGCTGAGCGTGCCCGCGGGAGCGCCGGCCGGGTCGGCGGTCCGCACCAGGTCGATCCGCGGCGGGTCGCTCCGCGCGCGCGGGACCGCGACCAGCGCGCCGTCCGGCCGGAACGCGGTGTGCAGGTAGTCGTCCGGTGCCGGGCCCCGGCCGAGCGGGCCGACCTCGCCGACCAACTCGGGCCGGGCCAGTTCGTCCAGCCGCCACAGCCGGGTGCCGTAGTACGAGGCGTCGGCCAGCAGCCGCGGCAGCGTGGGCGAGAACCGCGCGGTGCCCCAGAGGGTGCCGGGGCCCGGCAGCGTGGTCGCCGCGCCCGGCTGCCAGGCGTCGGTCAGATCCCAGTGGACGACGCCGAGGTCGCCGGCGGTGGCCACCACGGTACGGCCGCCGGTCGCGGCCGGGGGCAGGATCAGCACCGCGCCGATGGCTCTCTCGAGGGAGAGCTCGTCGTCGTCCCGCCCGACCGGGCGCAGGCGGTCGTCGCCGGCCTGTTCCGGATCGTGACGCCAGGTGGCCAGCCGTGCCGAGTCGCAGCCGGCGAGGACGAAGCGCAGGTTCTGGCTCGGCGTCAGCGACATGATCTTGGCGCAGGCGTTCAGGGTCGTCCTCGCGTAGCGCTCGGTGATCGCCTCCGGCCGGGCCGGGTCGGCCAGCCGCCAGATCCTCGGGAACTGCTCGACCTCGTCGCCGGCCACCGTGATCAGGTGCGCGCCGGTCGCGTCGAACGCCACCCGGCGCATGACGACCAGGGCGAACCCCTCTTCAGGACCGGGCGGTGCCGTGATCTCGGCCGGCGCGGTCACGCCGCCCGGGCCCGCCGGGTTCCACAGCCGGACCGGACCGCCGGCCGACGCCGCGGCGATCAGGCGGCCGTCCGGCGAGACCGCGACCGAGTCGACCGGGCCCGCGTCCGGCCCGAGCGGTGCCAGCTCCTCGGGTTTCGCCGGCTCGGCCAGGTCCCAGCGCCGGACCCGGCCGTCCTTGCCCGCGGCGACCAGCAGCCGCCCGTCGCCGCTGAGCGCGACCGAGCTCACCGTCGGGCCGGCCGGCAGGGCCGCCACCTGGCGCGGGCGCCGCGGGTCGGCGAGGTCCCAGACGCGCACCTCCGGCCGGGGGGCGGTGTCGAGCCGGAGCGTGGGGGCCGGACCCGGTCGCCCGGTCCCGGCCGCGAGCAGCCGCCCGTCCCCGCTGACCGCCACCGGCGCCGCGGACAGCCCGGTCAGCTCCGCCAGGCGGGCGCGGGCGAACGGGTCCCACAGCACGATGCCCGTTCCGGTGGTGTACGCGGTCACCCGCCTGTCCGTGGACGCGTCCAGGTCGTAGACCGGGCCGCCCGCGTGCAACTGGCCCGGATTCGTCTGCCGGGCCAGGACCGGCCCGGAGCCGACCTCCGGATCGAGCCGGTACGCGGTCAGCGCCAGCTGCGCCGCCAGCCCGGGCTGCCGCTCGGCGAGCCGGGCGGCGTCCTCCGCCAGCAGCCGCGCCACCGCCGAGTGCTGCCGCTCGACCGCTCGCCGCTGGAACACCACGGCCGCGGTCGCCGCGACCACGGCCAGCACCAGCAGCGCCGAGAGCACCGCGATCAGCGCGGTCCGCAGCCGGGCCCCGCGCCGCTGCTGCCGGTGGGAGAGCGCGACGAACTCGGCCTCCAGGCCCGCGATGGCGCGGTCGGCGCCCTCCTCCCGCACCGCGGCCAGGCGGCTGCCCCGGTAGAGCAGCGCGGCATCCCGGCCGGAGTCCCGCCAGGCCCGCGCATCGGTGCCGAGCCGTTGCCGGACCCGCAGCCAGTCCCGGTCCGCGGCCAGCCACTCGTGCAGCCGGGGCCAGGCGGTGAGCAGCGCCTCGTGGCTCAGCCGCACGGTGTCCCGGTCGGTGGTGACCAGCCGGGCCGCGGTGAACACCTCCAGCGCCCGCTCCGCCGCCGCCCGGTCCGGCAGGCCCTGGAACAGCTCGTCACGGGCGGCCGGGCGGGTGGTGTCGGGGCCGTCGTCCGCGATGACGACCAGGCGCGGCAGCATGCGGCGCAGCGCGTCCCGCTCCGCGGCGGCGAGCCCGTCGTACGCCTCGTCCGCGCTGTTCTTGATCGCCACCGTGATGCCGCCGCGGGCCCGGTACCCGGCCAGCGTGAGCCGGTCGCCGCGGCGGCCCAGCCAGGTCGCCCAGAGCGCGTGCGACAGCAGCGGCAGCCGCGCGCTCGCGCCCGCGCCGGGTGGCGCCGCCCCCTGCACGCCCATCTCGGTCAGCATCGTCTCGGCCAGTCCGTCGTCCAGCCGCAGCCCGGCGTCGGCGGCCGGGCCCTCGATCGCCTCGCGCAGTTCGGCCGCGGTCATCGCGGGCAGCAGCACCTGGTGCGCGGCGAGGGCGCCGGCCAGTTCCGGCTGCTCCGCGGCCGCGGCGAAGAAGTCCGCCCGCAGCGCGGTCACCACCAGGTCTCCCCCGGCGGCGATCGCGGCCACGGCGGCGAGGAACGCGGCGCGCTCGGCGGGGTCGTCGCAGAGCGTGAAGACCTGCTCCACCTGGTCCACGACCAGCACCATCCGGTCGGCGCCCCGGGCGGCCCGGGCCCGCGCGGCGAGTAGCACCGGGTCCGCCGGGCCGTCGGCCGCGTCCGGCTCGTCCGCGGCGGCGCGCAGCCGGGCCACGAGCAGGTCGAGCGGATGGTCACCGGGCGTGAGCACCAGGTCCGGCCAGCCGGCGGCGCCGGCGAGCGGCTCACCGCCGTCGCCCCGGCGCAGGGCCGGGAGCAGGCCCGCGAGCAGCAGCGACGTCTTCCCGGTGCCGGACGCGGCGACCAGCACCAGCGGCGTCCCGGCCGCCAGCGCCCGGCCGCAACGGTCCAGCAGCATCGCCACCGCCCGGTCCCGGCCGCGGAAGAGCGCCGCGTCCCCCGGGCCGAAGGAGCGCAGGCCGGGGTACGGACTCGGCCCGTCGCTCGGCGCCGGCTCGTCGTCCTCGGCCGCGGGCGCGGCCGGGTGGGCGGCGTTGAGCGCGATGGTCAGCGTGCCCGCGTCGTCGCGCACCTCGCGCCGGGGTGAGGGTGCGCCGTCCGCGCGCAGCCGCTCGGCGAGTCGCTCGAAGACCCGGTTGAGCGTGAGGCGGCGCGGGGAGCGCGGGTCGCCGTGCCGGAGCAGGTCCACGAACGCGCGGGAGAACGCGGTCAGCTCCGCGCCCTCCGGCGCCAGCGCGAGCCGCTCCGCGGAGGCGACCAGGTACGCCCCGTCCGCGACCGGCGGGCTGAACCCGGGCGCGGCGAGCCGGACCCCGGCGGGCAGCGTGGCCCGGCCGGAGTAGCAGCAGTCCAGCACGATCACGACCGGCACGCGCACCTGCCGTACCGCGTCCTGCACGGCCTGGAACGGAAGCGCGTCGGTGGCGGCGGTCACGGGCCGGAGCCGGTCGGTGCCGGCGGCGGCGAGGTAGAGCTCGTCGCGCGGCCCGAGCAGCCCGTGCCCGACGAAGTAGACGACCAGCGCGGTGCGGGCCGATGCGACCGCCTCGGCCACCGCGTCCGCCATGGCCGACCCGGTCGGTGGGTCGATCAGCAGCGTGACGCTCGCCGGCGGAATGCGCCCGGCCTCGGTGAGCGCCGCCGCCACCGCCTCGGCGCTGCGCGCGGCGGCCGGCACCGAGGTGAGCGTCGGCCCGGCATGCGTGGCGGTGCCGATGACCAGCACCCGGACGCCGTCGTTCGAGAGATCGGTCGACTCCACCACTCGCTCCCCCGCCGTGGGCCCCGAGCATACCGACCCCAGTCGATCTTCGGGTCAGGTGGATCGGCGCTCAGCCCAGCGGTACGACGTAGGAGTCCACGCGGGCGATCAGCTCGTCGCGGAAGGTGAAGACGTCGTTGAAGGCGAACCGGAACGGGCCGTGCGCGACACTCACGCCGCGCCCCTCGCCCAGCGTGACCACGACCGGCCCGTCCTGGTAGACGCGCTGCACGTCGAGCGCGGGGCTGCCGCTGAACCCCGGGTTCTCGATCTCGCCGTCGAACTCGGCCTTGCCGCGCGTGGTCCGGTGGCCGTGGATGACCCACTCCACGTCGTCGGTCAGCGTGGCGAGGATGCGCGGGTGGTCGCTCGCGCGGAAGCCGGCGAAGTAGTCCTCCACCACGTCGCGCCGGGTCCGCTGCGCCGACAGGTGCGCGGCGAGCGCGTCCAGGATCGAGGTCAGCCCGGTGGCGGCCCGCTCCGTGCGCAGCTCCGGCGGCAGGTGCCGCTGGTGGACGGTGAGCTCGGCGCCGTCGCCGGCCGCGCGGATCGTGACGGTGGTGCGCAGCCCGGTCAGCGGCTCGTCGAAGACCAGCTCGCGCGGCGCGTCCACGCTGACGTAGACGAACCGCAGCCGACGCACGGCACCGCCGGGCGCGCGGGTGTCCAGCGCGAACTCGCCGCCGGGGCGCAGGTCCACGGTGACGGAGCCGGCCGGCACGGTGGCGTGCGAGCCGCCCCAGAACGCGGCGATGCTGGCCGGGGAGGTGAACGCGGCCCAGACCCGGTCCGGCGTGGCCGGCAGGTGGCGGTGGGCGATCAGCTCGTCGCCGCGCAGCCGCGCGGTCACCGGGCCGCCCCGTCCTGGCCGAGGTGCCGCTCGAGGGCGTCGAGGCGGTCGTTCCAGGCGCGGCGCTGCTCGTCGATCCAGGTGCTCAGCGGCGAGAGCCGGTCGGCGCGCAGCCGGCACGGGCGGCTGGTGCCCTCGCGGCGCTGCTCGACCAGCCCGCAGCGGCGCAGCACGCCGAGGTGGTGCGAGATCGCCTGCTGGGTGAGGTCGAACGGCACGGCGAGTTCCTTGACCGTGGCGTCGCCCTGCGCGAGGCGGGCGACCAGGGCGCGGCGGACGGGGTCGGCGAGCGCGGCGAAGGCGGCGTCGAGGTCGGGGGCCGCCAGGGTGGAGGACATGCCCAGACCCTATTAACAAACAGTCATTTGCACAAGCGGTTCGTTGTAGAGGTGGGTTGCGTTGGAGTGCACTCCAACGCCTAGCGTCGCGCCATGCGAACGACAGGCATGGCCCTGACGGCTCCCGGCGGTACCTGGGAGCCCTACGATTTCGAGCGCCGGGCACTGCGCCCCGACGACGTCGCGGTCCGCGTCACCTGGTGCGGGGTGTGCCACAGCGACCTGCACGCGGCCGAGGCGATGACCGCCGGATCGCCGCCGCTGGTGCCGGGACACGAGTTCGTCGGCGAGGTCACGGCCGTGGGCGGCGAGGTGACGGAGTTCCGGGTGGGCGATCCGGTCGCGGTGGGCAACATCGTCGACTCGTGCGGCACGTGCACCGCCTGCCGCGCCGGCCAGGAGCAGTTCTGCGTGGAGTACCCGACCACCACGTACGGCGGCCGGGACCGCGTCGACGGCAGCGCCACGCTCGGCGCGTACTCCCGCGACTACGTGGTGCGCGAGGCCTTCGTGTACCCGCTGCCGTCCGGCCTGGACCCGGCCGGCGTGGCGCCGCTGATGTGCGCGGGCGCGACCGTTTACGAGCCGCTGCGCCGCTGGAACGCCGGCCCCGGCCAGCTGGTCGGCGTGGTCGGGCTGGGCGGCCTCGGTCACCTGGCGGTCAAGTTCGCGGTGGCGCTGGGCGCCCGGGTGGCGGTGTTCACCACGTCGCCGGGGAAGGAGGCGGCGGCGCGCGAGCTCGGCGCGGACGAGGTGATCGTCTCCGGCGACCCGGACGCGATGGCGGCGCAGTCCGGCCGGTTCGATCTGATCATCGACACCGCGTCGGCCAAGCACGACCCGTCGCCGTACCTGCGGGCGCTCCGGATGGACGGCACGCTCTGCATGCTCGGCATCCCCGACCGCTACGAGCCGGAGGCGATGGCGCTGCTCTACGGCTTCAAGCGGCTGACCGGCTCCGGCAGCTCCGGCCGGCCACGCACCCGGGAGATGCTGGAGTTCGCGGCCCGCCACGGCATCACCGCGGACGTGGAGCGGATTCCCGCGCGGCGCGTCGGGCACGCGCTCGACCGCCTGTCCCGCAACGACGTGCGCTGGCGGTTCGTGCTGGATCTCGCCGACCTGGACGCGGACGCCCCGGCGGACTCCGGCGTACGCTCGGCCGGGTGACGATCCCCACCACGACCGCGCTCGGCATCCGCGAGGTGGCCGAGCTGACCGGCATGACCCCGGACACCCTCCGCTGGTACGAACGTGAGGGCCTGATCCCGCTCGTCAAGCGAACCTCGGACGGCCGCCGCCGGTACGGTCCGGCGGCCGTCCGGTTCGTCCGGCTGGTCCAGGCGCTGCGCCGCACCGGCATGCCGGTCGCGGAGGTCCGCCACTTCGTCAGGCTCGGCCCGGGCGACCCCGCCTCCGCCGAGCGCCGGCTGCGCATCCTCGAGGAGCAGGAGCAGCGGCTGCACGCCCGGCGGGCCGAACTGGACGAGGACCTCCGCGTGGTCCGCGACAAGATGGCCGGCTACCGAGACCTGATCGCCCGGGGCCTCGACTGCGAGGACGAGGACTGACCCTCGCCGGCCCGTGACGGCACCGGCAGGGAGCCCGCTGCCCGCGGGAACACGGCCTTCTATTTGACCCTGCGATGAGTCCTGGCGACGAGCTTGTCGTACTCCCGGTGCGTGTCCAGCCAGGCGGTCAGCAGCGGGCAGATGGGCACGACCGTGCGGCCGCGGGCGCGGGCGTCGTCCATCACCGCGCGGGCGAGCGCGGCGTCGACGCCGGTGTTCTCGAAGCCGGGCTCGACGTCGGTGTGCGTGCACGCGATGATCGGGCCGGTCACCTGGTAGGTGAGCACGCCGGCGAGCGCGCCCGCCTCGTCCCGCGCCTCGAAGCGCTCCTTCTCGGCCAGGTCGGTCACCGTGTACGTCACCCGACCATCCAATCACGCCGTCACCCGCCGCCCCGGTCAGCCCGGCCAGGGCCCCGGTCCGGGGCCCTGGCCGGTGAAGGACGCCGCGGGCGGTCGCGCCGCGCGCCGGGGTCGATCAGCGCAGGGGCAGCGCCGATCAGGCGGTGACCGCGCGGACGTGGGCGCGTTCGCCCTGCCGTCCCACGAGGCTCAGGAACTCGACCGGGCCGGCGGGGGTGGCGCCGAACCAGTGCGGGGTGCGGGTGTCGAACTCGGCGGCCTCGCCGGCGGCCAGGAGCAGGTCGTGCCGGTCCAGCACCAGGCGGAGGGTGCCGTTGAGCACGTACACCCAGTCGTGGCCCTCGTGCGTACGCAGCGCCGGTTCCTGGCTCTCGGCCGCGGCGGGCAGGACGAACTTGTACGCCTGGATGCCGCCGGGGCGGCGGGTGAGCGGCAGGATGACCGCGCCGTCGTCGCAGGCCAGCGGGCGCAGGTTGATGCGCGGGTCGCCGGTCGGCGGCGCGTCGACCAGTTCGTCGAGCGTGACGCCGTGCGCGCGGGCCAGCGGCAGGAGCTGCTCCAGCGTGGGCCGGCGCAGGCCCGCCTCCAAGCGCGACAGCGTGCTGACGGAGATGCCGGTCCGCCGGGCGAGCGCGGTGAGCGTGACGTCGCGCCGCGCCCGCAGCCGCTTGAGGCGGGGGCCGACCGCGTCCAGTGCCTTCTCGAAGTCCTCGTCCACCCGACGACTTTGCCATTTGGCAAAGATGTTTGCCAGTCCGGCGAGGCGGCGCGCAGCATCGGCGGTGCTCCGACCGAGAGAGGGAACCATGAACAACACGTCCGTCGTCCTGATCGACGATCCGCGGCGGCGCCGCGCGGTCCTGCTGGCGGTGTGCGTCGCGCTGATGGCGGTGATCGCCTCCGTCACCGGCCTGAACGTGGCGCAGCCGCAGATCGCGCTGGCGTTCGGCGCGTCGCAGAGCGCCGTGCTGTGGATGATCAACGCGTACACCATCACGCTGGCGGCGCTGCTGCTGCCGCTCGGCGCGGTCGGCGACCGCTGGGGCCGCCGGCCGGTGCTGCTCATCGGGCTGGTCCTGTTCGGCGTGGCCAACGCGATGGCCGCGCTGGCCACGTCCACCGAGGTCATGGTCGCGGCCCGGCTGCTCAGCGGCGTGGGCGCCGCGATGATCATGCCGGTCACGCTGGCCGTGATCACCTCGACGTTCCCGGACGCCGAACGGTCCCGCGCGATCGGGGTGTGGACCGCGGTCGCCGGCGGTGGCGGCGTCCTCGGCATGTACCTGTCCGCGCTGCTCGTCGACGTGGCGACCTGGCGGTGGCTGTTCGCGCTGCCGATCGCGCTGGTCGTGGTCGCGGTCGCCATGACGCTGCGCGCGGTGCCGGACTCCCGCGAGACCAGCGCGCACCGGTTCGACCTGGTGGGTTCGCTGACCTCCGTGGTGGCGGTGGTCGGCCTGATCGTGGTGCTGCACGAGGGCCCGGAGCGTGGGTGGACCGCCCCGGAGACGCTGATCAGCCTGGCGCTCGGCCTGGCCGGTCTCGCGGCGTTCGCCGGATGGGAGCGACGGCACCCGGCGCCGCTGCTGGACGTCCGGCTGTTCCGCGAGCGGGGCCTGTCCAGCGGGTCGATGACGCTGCTGGCGGTCTTCGGCGTGCAGGCCGGGATCTTCGTGGTGCTCTACCCGTACTTCCAGGTGCTGCTCGGCTGGTCCGGCCTGCTGTCCACGCTGGCGCTGATGCCGTCCGCGCTGTCCATGATGGCCGCCTCGGGTCTCGCGCCGGTCGTGGCCGCGCGGCTCGGCGCCCGGGTCACCATGCTGGCCGGCGTCGTCGTGGGCGGCGCCGGGCTCGCCTCGATGGCGCTCGCCGTCTCCGCCGACCGCGGCTACCCGTCGATCCTGTTCGGCATGATCGCGATGGGGGTCGGCATGGGCCTGGCGATGACGCCGTCCACCGAGGCCATCACCACCGCGCTGCCGCGCGACCGGCAGGGCGTCGCCTCCGCGCTCAACGACGTCACCCGCGAACTCGGCACCGCGCTCGGCGTCGCGCTGCTGGGCACCGTGCTGTCCGCCGGCTACCGCGACGCGATCGACGCCCGGCTGACCGGCCTGCCGCCGGAGACCGCGGAGACGGCGCGGCTGGGCGTCGCCAACGCCGTCGCCACCGGCGCGGGCCCCGCGCTGGTCCGCGCGGCCGAGGAGGCGTTCATCGCCGGGTGGCGGCAGGCGATGTGGGTGGGCGTCGCGGTGATGGCGGCCCTGTTCGTGTTCGTCCTGCTCCGCGGCCCGCGCGCCGCCACCCGCACCACCGGCGCCGAGGTGGAACGGCCGGCGGACGTCCCCGCTTGACGTTGTCGGTGGCGGACCGGGAGCTGGTGTTCGAGGCGTTCACCGAGGTGCGGCACCTGTCGCGGTGGTGGGGCCCGCTCGTTCGAGTGCGGCACCGGCGTCCGCCTGTCCGGCCGGGTGGACGCATCCCGGATCACGCTGACGCAGCCCGGCGGGTCACGCGCCTGACCTGTACCGCGCAGGCGCCGGCCGGGTAGACGGACAGGACCAGGGCGTGCGGGTTCGAGAACCGCGCACGCCCTGGTGGTCGGGGGAACGGTGTTGGTCAGCGCAGGAACTCCAGGAGCATCGTGGTGAGTTCCCGCGGTCGTTCCTCGGTGAGCCAGTGACCGGTGTCGGCCATGACCCGAGTCTCGACATCGGCGGCGTAGCCCCGCCACTGGGTGCCCACGGCGCCGCTCAGGGCTTCTTCGCCGCCGACGGCCAGGACGGGCATCCGGAGCGGACCCGCCTCGCGGAACCTCTCGTTCTGGGCGATGTCCGTGTGGAGGGCCTGGTACATGTCCATCCACGCCTCGAACCGGCCGGGCTCGCGGAGGTACCGGGCGTAGAACTCGTAGTCGCGGTCGTCGAAGGCGCCGTCCACCGCCAGGTACTGCTCGATGAACCCCTTGACCAGGTCCCGCTCGTGTCCACGGACCAGATCCTCGGCGAAGTCCTTCTGGAAGAACCCCAGGTGCCACGTCGACAGCTCCCCCTCCGCGGGGAAGGCCGGGAACGTGTAGAGGGAGCGGTCGGGGATGGGCCCTTCCATCACGACCATTCGGCTGACCTCGTCGGGCCACATGGCGGCGTACGGGTAGGCGATCCACGCGCCGATGTCGTGGGCGACGATCTGGACGCCCTTGTCGAGCTTGAGCTGGGTGAGCAGCTCGTGCACGTCGTCGGCCAGTTGTGCCGTGTCGTAGCCCTTCGGCGGGACGGAGGATTCACCGGTCCCGCGCAGGTCGACCGCGATCACGGTGTGCTCCTCGGCGAGTGCCGTGAGCTGCGGCTCCCACTCGGCGGAGGTCTGCGGGAAACCGTGCAGCAGCACCACGGGCGAGCCGCTGCCACCGCGGAGGTAGTGCATCCGGAAGTCGTTCACCCGCGCGTACCTCGACTGGAAGCCGTCCGGCGGCCGATAGGACGACCCGGCGGCGGCCGGCTCCGGCCGCGGGTCCACGCCGGCGTTCCCGGTGCCCGCGAGAACGGCGATGGCGGCGATGACGGTCGCGATCAGGACGGCCGTTCTCTTTCTCATGGTTCTCTCCTCATGTCCGGGACCGACGCCCGCGATCAAGGGGACGGTGCGATCGGCTCAGTGGTCGACGGCGGCCATGTTGGCTTCGTCGTAGCGGTCGCCGGTGGCCGGCGCGAGGTTGCGCAGCCGGGCGATCTGGCCGTCGGTGAGGCTTATCTGGTCGGCGGCGGCGTTCTCCTCCAGCCGGTCGATGCGCGTGGTGCCGGGGATGGGGACGACGTCGTCGCCCTGGGCGAGCAGCCAGGCGAGCGCGACCTGCGCGGGCGTGGCCCCGGCGTCGGCGGCGACGGCGCGGACCTCGTCGACGATGCGCATGTTGCGTTCGAGGTTGCCGCCGGCGAAGCGCGGGTTGGTACGGCGCCAGTCGTCGGCGTCGAGGTCGTCCAGCGAGCGGATGCCGCCGGTGAGGAACCCGCGGCCCAGCGGGGAGTACGGTACGAGACCCACGCCCAGCTCGCGCAGGACCGGCAGCACCTCGGCCTCGGGGTCGCGGGCCCACAGCGAGTACTCGGACTGCACCGCGGCGATCGGGTGAACGGCGTGCGCCCGCCGGATCGTCGCGGGCCCGGCCTCCGACAGTCCGATGTGGCGGATCTTGCCCTCGGCCACCAGCTCCGCCAGCGCGCCGACGGTCTCCTCGATCGGCGTGTCCCCGTCCCCCCGGTGCTGGTAATAGAGGTCCAGGTGGTCGGTGCCGAGGCGGCGCAGCGACCCCTCCACCGCGAGCCGGACGTTGGCCGGGGTGCTGTCATTGCCCGGGCGGCCGGTGTGCGAGATGTGGCCGAACTTGGTGGCGAGCACCACCTCGTCCCGGCGTCCCCGGATGGCGCGGCCGACCAGTTCCTCGTTGACGTAGGGCCCGTACGCCTCGGCGGTGTCGATGTGCGTGACGCCGAGGTCCAGGGCCCGCCGGATGGTGCGGATCGACTGGTCGTCGCGTTGGCCGGCGCCGGTGTAGAAGGCCGACATGCCCATGGCGCCCAGGCCGATGCGGGAGGTCTCCAGCCCGCCGAGCGAGGTGGTTCTCATCGTGGTGATCCTCTTCCTGTGGTAGCGCGACCGACTTAAGTCCCGGTCGGTCCAGAACGCTAGCACATCTGGACCGATTGGTAGTAAAGTCGCTCGGGAAGCTGGTCACCCGGGCCCGCCGACCCGGATCGAGGAGGATGCCGTCATGAGTGGATCCCAGAGCACGGCGTTCGGCCGCCCCCGGGAGTTCGACCTCGACGAGGCGCTGGAGCGAGCCATGCAGGTGTTCTGGGCGCGGGGATACGACGGCACCAGCCTCACGGACCTGACCGGCGCGATGGGGATCACCAAGTCGAGCATGTACGCCGCCTTCGGCAACAAGGAGCAGCTCTTCCGCAAGGCCGTGCAGCGCTACGCCGAAGGGCCCGCCTCCTACGCGACACGCGCCCTGCGGGAGCCGACCGCGCGCGCGGTGGCCGAGGCGTTCCTCCGCGGAGCCGTCCGGACCACGACGGCGCCCGGAAGCCCGGCCGGGTGCCTGTCGGTGCAGGGTGCGCTGGCGGTGAGCGAGCAGTGCCGGCCGGCGCACGACCTGCTGGCCGGCTGGCGCATCGACGCGGGCGACCAGCTCGAGGCGCGCTTCCGGCGCGCCGTCGAGGAGGGTGATCTCTCGCGTGACGCCGACCCGGGACGCCTCGCCCGATACGTCATGACGACGGCGTTCGGCATCGCCGTCCAGGCCGCCAACGGGCTCGGGCCCGACACGCTCGACGAGATCGTCGACACGGCGCTGGTCGCGTGGCCGGCGTGACCGCCCCGCTCGGCGTCGGGATCGTCGGGCTGAGCGCGTCGGGCGGATGGGCGGCCGGGGCGCACCTGCCCGCGTTGTCGGCGGTCGACGGGATCGAGCTCACCGCCCTGGCGACGAGTTCCCACGCGTCGGCCGCCGCCGCGAGCGCCGCGTTCGGAGTGCCCGGCTACGCCTCGGTCGAGCAGCTCGTGAAGGACGACAACGTGGATCTCGTGGTCGTCGCGGTCAAGGTGCCCCGGCACCGTGAGCTGGTGTTGCCCGCGCTACGGGCGGGAGTCCCCGTGCTCAGCGAGTGGCCCTTCGCGGTCGGCCTGGCCGAGGCCGAGGAGATGGCGGGCGCCGCCGGCCACACGCGCACCTTCATCGGCCTTCATGGACGCTCCTCGCCCACCCTCCGCTGGCTGGCCGGCCTCGTCTCCGACGGGTACGTCGGGGACGTGCTGTCCGCGACGGTGCTGGCGTCATCGGTCGAGTGGGGCAGCCCGGTCTCCGAGCGCATGCGATACACCCTCGATCGCACGCTCGGCGCCACGATGCTCACCATCGCCTTCGGGAACACCATCGACGTGGTGTCGATGATCGTCGGCGAGTTGCGGGACGTGGTCGCCACGACGGCGACCCGGCGCCCGGCCGTTCCGCTCGGCCGCACCGGGCAGACGGTGCCGATGACCGCCGAGGACCAGATCGCCGTCTCCGGCACACTGCCCGGCGGGGCGATCCTCTCCGTCCATCACCGTGGCGCAACGGTCCCCGGACCCGGGTTCTCCATGATCATCGACGGTACCGAGGGAACCCTCGAGATCAGCTCCGCGAACGGATATCCGCACCTTTGGCCGGTCACGGTGCTCGGCACACGAGGTCGCGC